>JBMNTQ010000157.1:0-4952 GCA_050945815.1 Christensenellales bacterium | reverse complement strand
ACGAAGAGTCTGCTGTTTGCAGGTTCTCACTGAATTTGTACCTGCAGGCAAGCCGCTTGTGATCAGCGGCGGCGAATACCAGCTTTGTGAGGGAAACGAACCATATTGCGGTTGCGGCAGGTGCCATCGCCACCGCCGCGCCCGGATGGAGATATATAGAAGGAGAAAAACAATGAAAATAGCAATTCCCGTAAATGAGAAAAAACCTGAAAGCAGTGTCTGTGTTTCTTTTGGCAGAGCGCCATATTTCATGCTGTACGATACCGATGAAAAAGCAACGGAATATATCACCAATACCGCTGCTGAAGCCCAAAGCGGTGCCGGGTTGAAGGCTGCACAGCTTATCGTGGACAGCGGAGCCAGCGTTCTGCTCACCATTCGATGCGGTCAAAATGCAGCAGATGTGCTGAATGCCGCCCAGATTAAAATTTATAAGGCCGAAGGTGCTGGGGCCACTGAAAACCTCGCTGCATTTCAGGAGGGAAAGCTTGTGCCTATGACGCAGTTTCATGCAGGCTTTCACGGCCGCCAGTGAAGCTGGCGGTTTTAAGCGGCAAAGGCGGTACAGGAAAAACCTTTGTTTCTGTCAATCTGGCGGCCGCGGCGGACAGAGCCACCTATATCGACTGCGATGTGGAAGAACCCAACGGGAGGCTTTTCTTAAAGCCTGAAAAGCTGAAGAGTAAAACTGTTTTCACAAAGCAGCCCACATTTGACGCTGAAAAATGTACGGGCTGTCGCAAGTGCGTGGACTTCTGCCGCTTTAACGCTCTGGTTTATGTAAAAACCAATCCCATGGTCTTTTCAGAGATATGTCACTCCTGTGGAGGATGCAAGCTGGTCTGCCCAACCGAAGCGATATCGGAGACTGAAAAGCCGGTGGGAGTTGTGGAGTGTGGGGAAAGTAGCAATGTCCGCGTTATCACCGGCTGTATGAACTTAGGCGAGGCATCCGGCATTCCCGTTATCAAGGCCGCGCTTGACGAAGCGTCCGATTCGGATGAGCTGACTGTCATTGACTGTCCCCCCGGAAGTGCTTGCTCTGTGATGGAAAGCGTTCAAACCGCAGATTACTGCCTGCTTGTGGCGGAGCCCACTGCTTTTGGTCTGCATAACTTTCAGATGGTCTATGAACTGGTGAGCTTACTGCGTAAACCCTGCGGTGTGGTCATCAACAAATCAAACGAAGAATATTCAGCGCTTGATGTTTTTTGCCGGGAACACAGCATTCCTGTGCTGTGCCGTATCCCGTACAGCGAGACACTGGCACGGCTAGGGGCAAACGGGCAGATCGCCGCTCTTACTGACAGCGAATACGCAGAGCTGTTTCGAGGCCTTCTTGATGATGTCCGAAAGGAGGCGTGCGTATGAAGAAGCTGTTGATTCTAAGCGGCAAGGGCGGCACAGGCAAAACTACTGTGGCTTCCGCGTTTATCGATTTCCTAAAAGCGGAAGCTTTTGCCGACTGCGATGTAGATGCGCCGAACCTGCATTTGGTAACAGGGACGAATGTCAAGCCGGAACGCTGGGATTATTTTGGCTCTCAAAAGGCTTTCGTTAATCCCCAAAAGTGTATCGGCTGCGGAATCTGCCTCAACAACTGTCGTTTTGATGCTATCGCGCCGCGAGACGGGGTATACGAAATCAACGAATATGCCTGCGAGGGATGCGGCGTCTGTGAATACGTCTGCCCTCAAAGCGCCGTGACCATGATTGATGACATTGCCGGGGAACAAATGCTGTATAAAGACAGCCGCGTGTTTTCCACCGCGAAGCTCAAAATGGGCCGCGGCAACTCCGGCTTGCTGGTAACAGAAGTGAAAAAAGCTCTTGTAAACGCGGCGCCGGATTCGGAGTTAGCCGTGATCGACGGGTCTCCCGGCATCGGCTGCCCGGTCATCGCCTCCGTCAGCGGAGTCCATCTGGTACTCATCGTAGCCGAACCCTCGCTTTCAGGCATCCATGACATGGAGCGCATTCTGAAAACCACAGCCATACTCAGGGCAAAAGCCGCAGTCTGTATCAACAAATACGATACCTGCACGGAAAAAGCGGATGATATCGAAAGGTATTGCCGAGAGAACAGCGTGCCTTTTGTGGGGCGGATTCCCTTTGATCATCAGGCATCCGTTGCCATCAATGCCGGACACAGCCTTGCGTCTGTAAACTGCCCTGCGAGGGATGCCCTCAGAAATGTTTTCAGGCAGACCATCGCTTTGCTTGAAGAGAACAGCCATGCTGAAGATTAAAGTTTTGCTGGAGAATTCGCAAGCAAGGCTCGATGCGCTGAAGAACGATGACCACGGAGATGTAATCAATCGGTTCATGGAGATCAATAAAACCGCGCCAATATATTAAGCTGCCCTATTATGAACCGTATTATTCCGACACGGAGTGTGATAAAATCACATTCCAAGGAGGCGATTAACATGAGTGAAAACTGCTCGCATAACTGCGAGAGCTGCAGCGAGACTTGCAGTGAGAGGACAATAGAAAGCCTTTTGGCAAAGCCGCATAAGCTGAGCCATATTAAAAAAGTGATCAGCGTGGTCAGCGGCAAGGGCGGTGTGGGCAAATCCCTTATCACCTCCCTGTTGGCGGTATTGGCAAAGCGTGAAGGGTTTGAGGCAGCCATTTTGGACGCCGATATTACCGGACCATCCATTCCCAAAGCCTTTGGCCTGCACGAAAAGCCCGAGGGCAGCGAGTTTGGATTTTACCCGGTGAAAACCAAAACCGGAATTTCCGTCATGTCGCTCAATCTGCTGACGGAAAATGAAACTGATCCGGTGGTCTGGCGCGGACCGCTTATCGCCGGAACGGTTAAGCAGTTCTGGACGGACGTCATCTGGGGCAATGTGGATTATATGTTCATTGACATGCCGCCCGGAACCGGCGATGTGCCGCTTACTGTATTTCAGTCCATTCCGGTGGATGGGCTCATCATCGTTGCGTCACCACAGGAATTAGTAGGTATGATTGTGGAGAAAGCAATCAATATGGCCCGGATGATGCATATTCCTGTTCTTGCCCTGGTTGAGAATATGAGCTATATTGCCTGCCCGGACTGCGGAAAAGAAATCCACATGTTCGGAAAAAGTCACATGAACGAGATTGCCGAAAAGCACGGTATTCAAACCGTTGCTCGCCTGCCCATCGATTCCAAGCTGGCCGCTGCCTGCGATGCCGGAATGATCGAGCTATTTGACGGCAGTTGGCTGGATGGCGTGATGAAGGAACTAACAAAAGGTAACAAATAAAGCGAAAGACAAAATGATGGAGGATAACATGATGAAAATCGCTGTTGCGAGCATGGGAAACATGGTGGCCGGTCACTTCGGCCATTGCGAAAACTTTAATATTTATGAAAGTGTAAACGGCGGTGTGGTCTCTGAGCAAAGTATTCCAAATCCCGGACACAGGCCCGGATTTTTGCCGAACTTCCTCGGTGATATGGGCGTTGACGTCATTATTTCCGGCGGCATGGGCGGTGGGGCTGTAGAGATCTTCAATGATCGCAATATTGAGGTCATTGTCGGCGCACAGGGCGAGGCAAGGGCTGCAGTGGAAAGTTATCTGCGGGGCGAGCTCAAGACCACAGGAACGATCTGTCACGAACACGAGCAATGCTGATGCGTGTGGAACATCAAAACAGAAACAAGTGATATAAATATCACCGCTTGATTTACCCCAGTTGGTAGCTATCAATTGATTTACCCCAGTTAGTAGCTATCAACCTTTATTATAAATTCCCCATCATATTCAATCTTCCAACCGTGAAGTTGAGCAATCCGCTTCACGTTAGCCAACCCCATACCCCTGAAGTGTTCACCCGTACGGCTTGGGTCGGCGGTCACCATGGGATCAAAGACAGTGTCCCGTAAGGATTCCGGTATGCCCGGCCCATCATCTCCAAGTCGAAGGCTCTTTTCTTTTGCATCCCAATCAATATAGATAGAAACGCCAGGCTCATTATGCTGGACAGAATTGCTGAGGATGTTTTGTAGCAAGCGTGAAAAAAGAGTCGGATCAAATGTTGTCAGATAGCTTTCATCATCATGAAAGCGAATCTCAACCTCAGCCTTATGCTCGCCATACCAAGTATAATTCTCCCCCACATATCGACGAATTGCTTCCAGCAAGTCTCCCTTGAGCATGTTCTCACTCAACTGTTCCTCCAAAGTCGCGTACGCCATCATGTCATTGAGTCTGTCTTTGAGAAAATTTGACTGTCGGTAAATAGTATCCAAATAATGCTCAAATTGCTCGCCATGAACTAAACCATCCGTAATGGCCCGGCTGTAAGCCATAATCGTGGCCAATGGCGTTTTGATATCGTGAGCCAAACCTCTGAAAAAGAACCGTTTCTCCTCTTCCTCCGCTTCATAAATCTCTTGGACATTTGCTTCCAAACGACCTGACAGCCGGTGGAAGAGAAAGAAAATGCCGAGAAGATATAATAGAATTAAACAAATGATAGTCACTAAAAGAATCCGCTGTTGATGAACAGGACTGGAATCTATTACATAAGTTGGCTCACTGGAAAAGGTGTCCGAGGGGTAATTTAAGATTAGCCAGTTTCCCTCCGGTGTTGTATAGATGAAATTGGTCCGTTCATTTCCACGCGTCAAATTCTGATTTAAAAAATTGGCCGGAGATAGCGTTCCAAGGTCATTATGGCCTTGACTCTGCCATAAGATAATCCCCTCTTTATCAACAACATAGCCATATCCTCCCAGTTTGTGAATACCTTCCCAATTCAAGGTTGCCGGCTCTTGACTTTGCTGAATCGGCACATACTCATGCATGGGCCGATCATTTGTTAGAAAGAAAAGGGCGGCAATATTTAAGGCCGCATAGATAATAGTCAGCAGAATAAAGGCCAGCATAAACTTAAGACTTACTGAAAGTATTTTCTTGAAGCGTTTGGTTTCATGGCCAATCATTATTTT
>JBMNTQ010000156.1:0-4982 GCA_050945815.1 Christensenellales bacterium | reverse complement strand
GTCCGTATACGAGAATTTATGGCGCCCCGATTATGCTAACGGCAAAGTCGGGGCAATGCCGTGTCTGAGAATGCATCTACAAAAAATATATGAGGTGAATTTTGATGAACTGGCAGCAATACTACAAAGAGCGCCTGTTGACCGCTCAAGAAGCAGTAACGAAAGTCAAGTCCGGCGACCGGGTGGTTATAGGCCATGCTTGTGGCGAACCCACTGCCCTGGTCGACGCAATGATTGCCAATAAAGATGCCTACGAAAACGTTGAAATCGTACATCTGGTCGGTATGGGTAAAAGTGATTATACAAAGCCGGGCATGGAAAAGCATTTCCGCCTCAATTCCCTCTTTTTAGGCGCCAACGACCGTCAAGGCGTTGCTGAAGGACGGGCGGACTATACACCCATCTATTTCTATCGTGTCCCTATACTCTTTCGCAACGGAAGCTTCCCCATCGATGTTTCCATCGTACAGGTTTCTCCGCCGGATAAACAGGGCTACTGCAGCCTGGGCGTTTCAGCAGACTATACAGCAGCCGCGGTAAAGCAAGGTAAGATCGTGATTGCGCAGGTCAACCCTAAAATGCCTCGCTGTCATGGTGATTGCTTTGTCCACGTTACGGATATGGACTGGTTTGTCGAGCTGGAACGTGATATCGTTTCTCTGCCGCCCGGCCCTATCACGGCAGTGGAAGAGGCCATCGGCGGCCACTGCGCTTCCTTGGTGGAAAACGGGAGTACGCTGCAGTTGGGAATCGGCTCTCTGCCAGACGCAGTCGTGATGTTCCTGAAAGATAAGAAAGATCTGGGCATCCACTCCGAAATGATTTCCGACAGCGTCGTCGATCTGATGGAAGTGGGCATCGTCAACAACAAGCGTAAAACCCTGCATCCTGGTAAAGCTGTGGTCACCTTCCTCATGGGCACCCGCAAGCTTTATGATTATGTCGACGACAACCCCAGCTTCCATATGGCGCCGGTTGATTACGTCAACGATCCTTACGTCATTGCTCAGAACTATAAAATGATATCAATCAACTCCTGCGTCCAGGTAGATATTATGGGCCAGGTCTGTTCGGAAAGCGTAGGAAAGCGTCAGATCAGCGGCCCAGGCGGCCAGGTCGACTATGTCCGCGGCGCATGCATGTGCCCCGGCGGCAAAGCAATTATCGCCATGCCCTCTACGGCTCGAGGCGGTAAGTTGTCCAAGATCGTGCCGGTGTTGGACGAAGGGGCGGCTGTTACCACCAACCGCTACGACGTGCACTACATCGTTACAGAATACGGCATCGCCGACCTGCGGGACATTACCCTAAGGGAACGTGCCCGCCGGCTGATTGCCATTGCCCATCCTGATTTCAGGCCGCAGCTCATCGACGAATACGAGCAGCGCTATAAGATGAAATTCTAGTTCTGCCGGCACAACGCAGGAGCGAAGCCTGCCGTTAGAGCGATATAAAGCACAGAAAGCTTGAATATCTTGTACTAAACGGCGAAAAGCTACTAAAACAGCTTCTCGCCGTTTTATTAATGGATCTCTGAATAAACCTGAAATATCTGACATCTTTGAACGTCCTGCCCATCGCTATATTTATCCATTCAAGCCTCCGGTTTCGTGCTAACAAAAAGCTGGAGATTTTAGCCAATATTTAATATGGTAAAAATTAGTAAGTATGTATACATTTTATATGCGCTTTTATCAAATAAATAGCTGTTGTGACGTTGACAAAACCCTATACGAACCCTTATAATCCGTATAGGATTATGTGAAAATTCTGTCATGTGATCTGTCTTTGATGTTTTTTTCTTTGACATCAAAAACAGATTCTTATTTCGACTATAATACTTTTATATATTATATGGTTTTTACGTAATTCATTTTGTTTCAGCTACAGCATGTACAACGTATTAAATTTACAGGGGTGATTTCAACATGGTCAATTTGAAAATTGACGGCATACCGGTTCAGGTTCCCGAAGGCTCTACGATTCTGGAAGCTGCTAAGAAAGCCAATATCCGAATTCCGACATTGTGCTTCCTAAAAGACATTAACCAGATCGGTGCCTGCCGTATGTGCGTCGTGGAAGTGAAAGGGGCTCGGGCGCTCCAAGCTTCCTGTGTCCATCCTGTTTCCGAGGGAATGGACGTTGTTACCAACAACGCCAAGGTGCGCAACGCGCGTAAAAGCGTACTGGAACTGATCCTATCCGACCACGATCGCAAGTGTCTGACCTGCGTACGCAATCAAAACTGCGAGCTGCAGTCACTAAGCGAAGAACTAGGCGTCGACGATATTCCTTTTGAAGGAGTTCGTGAGAACTATTTAATTGACGACTGCTCTCCCTCCATTGTGCGGGATAATAATAAATGCATTGTTTGTCGTCGCTGCATCTCGGTATGCAAAGACGTACAAAACTGTGCTGTTATCGGTGCGGTCAACCGCGGCTACAAAACCGAGGTAGCTCCCGTGTTTGGCCAAAGCCTTGACAGTGTGCCGTGTATCAAATGCGGACAATGTATCATCAACTGCCCGGTGGGCGCTCTAAGAGAAAAAGATAACATCGATGAGGTTTGGGAGGCCCTGGAAGACCCGGATAAATACGTCATTTTCCAGACCGCGCCTGCCGTTCGCGCTGCATTGGGCGAAGAATTCGGCCATCCCATGGGCACCCGGGTTACCGGCAAAATGGCTGCTGCCATCCGCCGCTTGGGCGCTGATCGAACCTTCGACACCGACTTTGCCGCGGATTTGACCATCATGGAGGAAGGCACCGAGTTGCTGCAGCGTATTAAAGAGGGCGGCGTTTTGCCCATGATCACTTCCTGCAGCCCTGGCTGGATTAAATTCTGTGAACACAATTATCCGGAATTTATCCCCAACCTCTCCACCTGCAAATCCCCGCACGAAATGTTCGGCGTCATGATGAAAACTTACTTTGCAGAGAAAAACGGACTGGATCCTAAAAAAATCTATACCGTTTCCGTCATGCCCTGCACGGCGAAAAAATTTGAGGCCCAGCGTCCTGAGATGGGCAGAGACGGCTATCTAGATGTTGATGTCGTGCTCACCACCCGGGAGTTGGCAAAGATGATTAAACAGGCCGGCATCGACTTCAATAAGCTGCCTGACGAACCCTTCGATGAGTTCTTTGGTGATTCCACTGGCGCTGCCGTTATCTTTGGCGCAACTGGCGGTGTTATGGAAGCAGCTTTACGTACCGTGGCCGACATTCTTTCCGGACAGGATCTGGAAGATATCGACTATTGCGATGTTCGCGGACTTGAAGGCATCAAAGAAGCGGAAGTGGATGTTGCCGGCATGAAAATTAAGGTCGCCGTTGCCCATAGCACCGGCGCTGCTACCCGCCTGCTGGAAAACATCAAGGCCGGTAAAACAGATTACCACTTCATCGAAGTAATGGGCTGCCCAGGCGGATGCGTCAATGGCGGCGGTCAGCCGATCGTTTCTGCCCGCGTCAAGATGGATTCCGATCCGCGCGTTGAGCGTGCCCGGGCGATCTACTGCGAAGACGAGAGTCTGCCCTTGCGCAAGTCGCACAAAAATCCGTCTCTGCAGCGCCTGTATAAGGAATACTTAGGCGAGCCTTGCGGCCACAAATCCCATGAACTGCTGCACACCCACTACACCGAGCGCAGCAACTATTAATCCTACTTTCAAGAAAGCCTGCGGATACAACAATCCGCAGGCTTTCTTTATGCGTTTTCCCCAAGGTCTAACAAGGCCTCCTTCAGCCAAATATCCCCCGGCTTCTCCCTATTCGCGGCCCGCCAGCGTACCATCGCGCAATACCGCTACCACAATCAGACGCCCGTTTTCCCCTCCGTAGGTACGGTCGCATGTGCTCAGCGTCAGCAGACGATCCCCTTCTCTGATCTCCACGCCGGTTTGATAGAGCGAACGGCTCTGCGCTTGCTGGGCAAAGCTCAGAAACTCCTGCTCGCTGACAAACTGGCTTTGTGCAAAATTATATTGCTCCAGTTCCCTCACATCATATTGGTAAACAGCGGCAATCTCCCACAAGCCAGAGCCCGCCGGGGTATCGAATTGAATCACCGGATGCTGCCTAAAATAGGCCTGTGTCTTATATTCTACCAGAGTCGAAAACATTTCCGATCGCCCATAACCCATATTATGCCCATACAAAACCATGTTTTGATCCAGCGGGTCCGTGCGGTTTTGGTAGCTTGCAAAAACGCTTCCTTGCTTCAGATAGTCTTTGTTAAAATCCTTATAGAGGTAAAAGTCGTTATCAGCAGCCTGCATTACAGGGTAGCTAATCACTGTATTCGGAATGTTGATCCAGCCGACAGTATCGGAATTTCGAGCCAGCAACGCCTCAAAATCTGGAAACACATAGCCTTGAGACTCTATGCCTTCCGGCTTCAAGGATTCCTGCGGGGCTGCGTCTGAAGCAGGCGCCAATTCACGGACTTCGTCATAAACAGCATTACCCTGACCCGCCTCCTGTATCTGCAAGAAGATCATATAAGCGCTGATTAGTACCCCCATCACGCAGATAACCAGCAAAATATTTAAAAAGAGATTCTTCTTCGGTTTAGGTTTTGTTTGCTTCATCTATCGTCCTATGCCTCGCTTCCTGTCCTTTCTTCTATTTTGTATGGCTGAGCCGAAAATGTAAAGCAAAAGGTTATGCTAAATACCGATAAATGCTATAAAAAAAGGACGGTCTCGTCCTTTTTATTGATTGCTATATAACCGCGGCATTCAATCAAGCCACTACCGAGCCCTCCCTTTTCCGGCATTCAGCAGGAATGACAGCCTTCAAACAGAGGAGCTTTTTCTCCGCGAAAAATGGTTGCGAAGCAAGTCAACCGTCTGTCCGTACCGTAAAACTGCCATCCCTACTAAAAACCAGGGAAGTACACATCTCGCCAACTGTAGCAAATCCGTCCCACACAACAAACAGGAAGTCTTGCCTAACGTCAACGACGCTAAAAAACATAT
>JBMNTQ010000155.1:0-4983 GCA_050945815.1 Christensenellales bacterium | reverse complement strand
TCTCAGCAATTTGAGGGCTCTCTGTGCCGAAACTTAAAGCCTACTCTCTCCTTCAAGGTCTTTGGCAGATAACACTATAAAAGAGATTTTTATAAAAGTCAAGCCGAAAAGAATATAAATTTTAAGCGCTTTAAGCCTTAAAGCTGTGAATAATGATGAATTTTTGTCGATATGAGCTTGAAGTCTCAAGTTTTGCAGAGCGTCAATATCTGCTTTGTGCAAAGAAAGACGTCGAGGAAAGAGTTATAGCGAATTCGATATTTCCCTCTTAAAAATTGGACGCGGATGGTTTGGGTTTCGCACTTTCTTTTTCTCCACCTTAGGCATAAGGGGGAGATGCCGACCGCAGTCGGCAGAGGGGGATTGATGCTCAAATCTCACAATTTCGCGCCTTCCCTTGGCTCCACTGTGTAAGGATTTATCGCAGATTTTATATCTTTTCCCTTTTAAACCGAAGATGTTCATAAATTCGGATTGTCAACGGCTTGCGCTTTTTCTTGGCTCCACTGTGCAAGGGGAGCTGTCGAAAACCGCAGGTTTTTGACTGAGGGGTTGTTCCGCCGCAGGACATATTTCTGTAAATTTTAGCGGCTGATATAGGCTAACGTCTAGCCTGAATAAAAAAACTCACAGCAAACTATATCTATTTGTTTTGTCAACCCGCCCGTCACGGCTTGCGCCGTGCCACCCGCCCTTGCACAGGGCGGGCAAGAGACTTAAGCAAATTTGCGGATTGTACGAATCGGTAAGCTAAAATTAGAAATATAAATTCTGGATTTCGCACAGTCTGTTTCTTCCCCTTCGTCAGGGGAAGATGGCGCCGCTAGGCGTCAGATGGGGTCGTCACAACACCGAGGTTTAGCTCATTAATAAACTATATGCAATATCTAAAACCCTTTGTTTCCAACGCATTAATTAGCCTTAAACATCAATCCCCATTCGGCTCTGCGAGCCACTTCCCCTTGGCCTCAAGGGGAAAGAACAGCTTTGCGCAAATTCTAAAGCGGTAAGCATTTTTCGTTTATATTAATATAAAAATTAGGCACATAAATCTTGGCTTCGCACATTCTGTTTCTCCACCTTAAGTATAAGGGGGAGATGCCGACCGCAGTCGGCAGAGGGGGATTGATGCTTAAAGTTTACAATTTCGCGCTTTCTCTTGGCTCCACCGTGTAGGGGGAACTGGCAAAAACCGCAGGTTTTTGACTGAGGGGTTGTTCTGATGCAGTATATATTTGCATAAATTTTAGTGGCTGATATCGGCTTAATAGCGGTACTGTATTGCAAACGACTTTACAGCTCATTATATTCAAGCCTCTTGTCAACCCTCCCGTCACGGCTTGCGCCGTGCCACCCGCCCTTGCACAGGGCGGGCAAGAGAAATTGCAAATTTTGTATATTTTAGCTTTTGAACCGGGAGCTTTTCTTATTTTTACATTTCAAACTCGCAGGTTTCGCGCCTTCCCTCGGCTCCCCTGCGCAAAATAGCCGTTTTTGGGCATGAAAAAAAGACTGAAGCCAAAACAGCGTCAGTCTTTTTTTATTTAAGGGTTCAATGTAATTTCATATTCTCCCAAATTATTTACGATACCACGAAAACCATAATCATTAATATTGAAATCATTTATTTTGAATTTAAACTTGATTTCTTCAAAATCTTCATAATCTTTGATGCCGTATTTCTCTAAGTCTTCTTTAGAAAACCACATCGTACTAAACCCGCATTTGCCGCCATTAACTTCTGTTTTCCAAAAGCTAGAGGCTGGCTCTGCCTTAAACCCGTTTACAGAAAATGAATCTAGAATACAACCAATCCGAAGCATTTTATCAGTTTTATTTATAACAAACATCTCGAAATTATAGTGTTTGCTATCCTTCTTTTCTTTAAACTTTTCATTGCCCTCTCCAACAAAGATTACGGTAGCATATTCATTGTCTAAAATAATCTTGTCGGAAAGCTGCGCCTCTCTCACAAATTCAACAGCCTTGTCTTCTCCGTAAGGATATATATGGACTGTTTTTGCTTCAAGAACATCCGCACCCCAACGATCATTCTCCCTAACTTGGAAGACCAGTTCAATGTCGGTATAGTCGCCAATATCATTATAGTTAAGTCCCCAATCCAAGAACAAGAAATGGAGTTTTTCGTTAGCCTCTTTGCCGGGAGCAAGGTCAACGCTGGGTACAGTAGTAGGATCCGAAAAATAGGGAATCGAAACCCCGTTAACAGCCGCCGAATCCAAAGAAAACTCATATGTTTTATCGGACGACTTGTTTTCCAAGAGTGTACTTAGGTAAAAAGTGCCCGATTCTTCACGCCCAAACCCGGTAATTGTGATTTTGCATTCTTCATTGTCGGCAACAACCTGTTCGGTGAAAGTGATTTCCTTCTCCTCTGCGGCATCTGTTTTGCCCTCTAAGCCGCCGGCGCTTTCACCCTGCGGGGGGGGGGTACTGTTTCTCCGCCGCAAGCTGTAAGCGAAAGGAGCATTAAAGCTGTGAGCAGCAGCGATGTAAATCTTTTCATTTTTTCCTCCTCTTAAAAACTTTGTTTAATTAAATTTATATAAAAATAAATTTCCAAGTTTTATAAAACAATAAACACAAAATAAAACTCACCGCAACTTTGGGCAGAGAGGCGTTTATTGAGATTTGTTTAATAAAAAATATAATACCACAAACGGGCGAAAAAAAGAAGCCAAAAACAAAAAAGTTTTCTCCACCTTAGGTATAAGGGGGAGATGCCGAACACAGTCGGCAGAGGGGGATTGATGCTAAAAGCTCACGGCTTGCGCTTTTACTTGGCTCTACTGTGCAAGGGGAGCTGGCAAAAACCGCAGGTTTTTGACTGAGGGGTTGTTCTGCCGCAGTGTATATTTCTTTAAATTTTAGCGGCTGATATCGGCTTAATAGTTGTATTGCATTGCAAAACGACTTTACAGCTAATATATTCAAGCCTTTTTGTCAACCCTCTCGTCACGGCTTGCGCCGCGCCTCCCGCTCTTGCACAGGGCGGGCAAGGAATTATTGCAAATTTGTAAATAGAACTGTTTTTTATGGTATATAAATCTTAATTTAGCTAGCGCTTAAATCCCCATTCGCCGACTTCGTCGGCACTTTCCCCTTTTAAAAAAGAGGAAAGAAAAGCTTTGTACGAATTTTTAAGCTGTAAGCGTTTTCGTTTATACCGCTCTGTAAAATCAGACGCGGATATGTTGGTTTTTGTACAGTTTATTTCTTCCCCTTCGTCAGGGGAAGACGGAGCCGTTAGGCGTCAGATGGGGTCGTCACAGCATTGAGGTTTGGCTAATTAATAAACTATATGCATCATCTAAAATTCTGTATTTCCAACGCATTAATTAGCCTTAAATACCAATCCCCATTCGGCTCTGCGAGCCACTTCCCCTTGGCTTCAAGGGGAAAGAACAGCTGGGTGCAAATTCTAAAGCGGTAAGCTTTTTCATCTATATTAATCTGAAAAATAGACACATAAGTCATAGTTTCGCACATTCTGTTTCTCCACCTTAAGTCTAAGGGGGAGATGCCGACCGCAGTCGGCAGAGGGGGATTGATGCTCAAACTATACTATCCTGTCGAAAAGCTTGTCGAGTTCATTCCTCGAAAAAGAGAAGACAACGGGCCTTCCGTGTGGACAAGAGCGTATCTCACCCGAGAGAACTTTTTTGCAGAGCTCTAAAAGCTCTTCGGGCTCTGCTGAGTCTCCGGCCTTCAAAGCGGCTCGGCAGGCCACAGTTTTAAGCCGCTCTTCCTGCCTTTTATCGCCCGCATCACGAGGAGAGCGCACTCCGCTCAAAAGCTCCTCCAAAAGGGGCTCTGTATCTGCGGCCGAAATGCCCCTCGGAACAGCCCTCACTATAAAGGTCGAGGGGCCGAAATCGTCTATCTCAAAGCCCAATTTGTTAAGCTCGGCTCGCTCCTCACAGAGCCTTAAACCGCTCTCTTCATCAAGGCTTATAATCTGCGGCGAAAGGAGAGCCTGAGCCGGAGGCGCGTTCTTCTGCTCTAAGAGCGCATTAAAAATTATTCTCTCGTGCACCGCGTGCTTATCTATAATATAAAGCCTGTCTTCATACTCGCAGAGTATATAGAGGCTAAGAGCCTCGCCTATAACTCTGGGCGGCTCGGAAAGAACCTCAGTCTCCTGCGCTTTTTCCGAAACGGCCTTATATTCCGCTTGCGGCTCTTTCAAAACGGCAGCGGGGCTTTCGGGCTTTTTAGGTTCTTCTTTTTTAAAGAGGCTATCGTCGTATAAAAGTCTGTAGAGCTCCTTGTTGGCCTCCGACTGCACAGTCCTCGGCTCAAATTCGGCAGAGGATTTAGAGGGTTTGGGAGAGTGACGCGACGAAGAGGGAGCCTCTTTTGGGGCAGGTTCCGCCGCTGTTAAAGAAAGCTCATCTGCGGCCAAGGGCGAGCCCTCGGGCTTTGAGAGCGCCGTTAAAACGGAATAGTAAACAGCGTCGAAAACCTCTTTTTCGTTGGAGAAGCGAACCTCCGTCTTCTGCGGGTGGACATTTACATCTATCTGCGAGAGCTTAATATCGAGATAAATCACGGCGGCGGGATAGCGCCCCTTGAGTATGCTGTTTTTGTACGCGCCCTCGAGCGCCGAGAGCAGGAGAGGGGAGCGTACAAAACGGCCGTTAATGAAGAAATACTGCAGGGCTCTGTTGCCTCTGGCCTTGTGCGGCTTCGAGATAAAGCCCCGAACCCTTATGTTCTCATAGTCCGACTGAAGGGGGATGAGGTCAAAGCTGAGCTCTCTGCCCAAAACCGCGTAGATGCAGTTAAGTATGTCTCCGTCGCCGGGGGTGAGAAATTCCTGCACACCGTCTTTAATAAACTTGACCGAAACCTCGGGGTGCGAGAGCGCTATGTTCGAGGCCGCCTTTTTGCATGCGGCCGCCTCGGCCCTGTCGCTCTTTAAAAACTTGAGCCTTGCGGGGGTGTTATAGAATATGCCCT
>JBMNTQ010000154.1:0-4994 GCA_050945815.1 Christensenellales bacterium | reverse complement strand
GCCCCACCAGCGCAATCCTCAGGCTTTCATCCTGCTGCTCGTCGCCCAAGTCTGGCAAATGCTCATACACAGCGTCCAAAAGCTCCCCAATGCCCAAGCCATGCTCCGCAGAAATCGCGTAAGGCTGCCCCAGGCCCAAGGAATAAAAATCATAGACTGCGTCCTCGCGCTCCTTGTTGTCTGCTTTGTTAACGGCCAACACCACAGGCTTACCCATCCGGCGCAGCTGGTCCGCAACCTCCTGATCATCCCGCAGCATACCGCTCTTCGCATCCACCATAAAAATGATCACATCCGCAGCATCCATAGCAAATTCCGCCTGCCGCCGCATCAGTGCAGCCATCAAATCCTCATTGTCCGGATCCAATCCTCCGGTATCCACAAACGTTATATAGCCGCCGCGCCACTCCACATCGGCATAAACCCGATCCCGGGTCACCCCGGGTGTATCCTGCACAATGGAAATGCGCCGGCCGGCCAGCCGGTTAAACAACGTAGATTTCCCAACATTCGGGCGTCCCACCACGGCCACAAGCGGCCTGCTCATATTGCTTTTTCCTCCCCGCTCCCGCTCACGGCTCTGACAAAGTCATATCCGTCCACTTCGCAAATAATAATCTTTCTGCCCAGCAAGGCGGAAAGCTTGGTTACTGTCATTGAATCCAGAAACATATCCCGTTCACTGCGCAGCATACAGGCCGGTATCAGAACAGGAGCGCTCTTCTCGCTCTCACTCTCCAAGGTATGTAAAATATCCCCGCCGCATACCAGGCCAGCCACATCCACCGAGCCGCCAAATATCCGGTTTTTTACCGCCCGCACTGTAATATCAGCCCCTAAAGGCTGCATCTTCTCGCAAATCTCCCGCATAAACCCCTGGGCTGCCTCCCCCGTCACCAGAGTATATTGCCGCCTATCCCCGCCCTTAGGCCTATCCGCCTTCATCAGCGTCCGTTCCACCTCATAGAGAAACTTAGTCATCAGTCCCACGCCATTCTCCAGCTGTGGGAACTCCTCATAATCGTCATAAGAGGGGCATTTTAGTCCTCCGGTCAAATAAAATTCGTCGGCGGCAAATACAAAGCGTGTCCCCAATTTTAAAGCTTTTCTCTGCCAGTCCGTCACCTGCCGTACCACGTTCCCAGCCCCTTGCCGGCTATACGCTTTCAAAGGGTACAATCCTTGCCGATGTCCAGTCAGCCCCACCGGCACCACAGCCAGCGACCGAGCAGCAGGATAGAGTGACAAAAGATCCGAAATTGTCCGGTCCAGATGCGCCCCGTCATTCAATCCCGGGCACAATACCGCCTGGCAATGAAAGGAAATTCCCACGTCTTTCAACTGCTGCAACCGCTGCATAATCGGCACATGGGCAGTCCCCAGCATTTTTTCACGCAGCTCATGCTGCGTTGCGTGTACAGAGATATACAGCGGGCCGGCCTTACGCCGAAGAATCCGTTCAAATTCCCGCTCACCTACATTGGTCAAGGTAATAAAATTACCCATAATAAACGAAAGCCGCCAATCATCGTCCTTAAACCGAAGGCTTTCCCGCAAATGCGCCGGAAGCTGATCCACAAAGCAGAATACACAATTGTTCGCACAGCTCCGGCTCTTGCTCATCAGTCCGTTTTCAAATTCCAGGCCCATATGCTCCCAAGGTTCTTTCTCCACATAGGCCTCGATCATGCTGCCGTCGGCCCTTTTCACCAGCATGGAAAATTCTTCCTCGCTGCACAGCGCCTCATAATCCACCACATCCGCTATCGTCTCTCCCCGGATGCTGATAATTTCATCCCCCTGCCGAAGGCCCAGCTCTTTCCCGATTCCAGGCAAAACTCTCTCAATCCGTTGGCCCATTTTCGCCAGCCCTTCCCCTGCAAATACTCATAGATATTATATTATAACACAAAAAACCCGCATACCGTCAAGTAGCGGGGTAAACCCTCCTCTTCAATGGCGCACGATCATATACAGCCCTTCTTTTATCCCGTGTACACTGGCCCTTAACGGCCGTGCCACCAACTGGGCAATTGTTTCACATTCCTCCGGTCTGCAATAGAACCAAGGAACGCCATATCCCCCAAACCGCTGCATATCGGCACTTATCACCGCCAATATAGTGCTTTCATCGCGCATCATCCTTCCCTCCCATCTCCCCCGCTTTAGATTGGGCAGGCTTTTTGCGGCTCCCCTCCAATATAACACAGTTCTTCACAGCCTCCACCAAGGCATCCTCTTCGCCGTCACGTAACACCAGGCCAATATAGGCCGCTCCCGTCGCTCCGTCATATTTACTGAAAGGATGCAAATCCGGCTCATCATCCTCCGCCATTCCCAATTGCGTACACACATCATAAACAATCGCCGCCCGCTGTCCCGGCTCCGCTAAGGTAATCCTCGCCTCACTGCTCTGAGGCAGAATTTTACAGCAATAAAGATGCTTGCTTAAAAGTTTCCGAGACTCTTTCAAGCCCACATTCTTTATAACAACACCGTCTATTTTCAGTAGAAACCCATCAAACTGGAAATCCGCCGCTTCCACTTTTGCCAGCATCCGCACATAAAGAGACTTGGTAAATTGCCGCATCCCCAAAATACAAACAACTGCCGTAACCCCGCCTGCCAGGATACCGGCAAACACAGCAGCTATACAGGAAAGCATCCCTGTCAACAAGGCAATATAGTTTCGCGATTCGAACTTCTTCGCAATATCCTCAATATACGCGCCGCCCCGGCGCACATATTCCCCGTGCTCCATGGTCTCCAGGCTCGTGCGTTCCATATTCCGGATTTCCCGAAAATGCTGGGCCCCCATAGCCAGAAACGTTACAGCCACCCAATTCTTCGACAAAATCGCCGGCACAGCCACCGCCCCCAAAGCTGAAGCCAGCATTCCCAAAACAAAATGCACCCAAAATCCTTGAGGCGTACTGGGATATTGCCGATAGTCCACCCGCAACAACGACAAGCGAGCAACCGTACCCGCAAAAGTGCCCAGTAAAACCGCATGTATCTCGTCCATCGCCTCTACACGCGCCCCTTTCCAAACTGCCGCTGCCTCCGTCGGCGGCGCCACCAAATCGCCCTCATCTTAACCGTGCAGTAGGCAAGCCCCACTCCCAGCAAAAGGGCAATCAACACAGCATTTCCCTCATCGCCCATACCGGCGTTTACCGTCGCATAGCCGGTAAAAATCAGCTCTTCCAGCGCAGATAAAAGCCCCCCCAATTGCAGCCCCAGCAAACAGCCTGCCGCCATACTCACCCTGTATTTCGATAATGCCAGCGACAAAACCGCGCAAATGGGTGCCAAGAGGTAGACGCCGCTGACATAATTGCCAAAATAATACGGAAGCAGCTTAGCAGCCACATAACAGCCTGTTGCCACAAAGGCCACCACAAACAAAGACCAATTCCTCACCCTAGGCCTGCACACATACAGCATAACCATCACCGCAGCTAAAGGAACTAGAAATCCCCCGGCATTGAAAGAAAAGTTCCCAATGTTTACTTCCACCATGCCCAACAACGCCCATGCCCCGCAAAGCAACAGTGCGCCCCGTTTGCTGAACGAAAGGGTGTCCAGCACATCATCCAATACATCAAACGCCAACAACAGCAGCAGACCAACCATAACAGCTTGGGCAAACGGCATATCGCATTTCTCCTTATCTTTGTTCTATTTTTATCTTTCCCGGCAAAAAGCCAAGTATAGCTGGAAAAATATAATGAAAAAACCGGTGCGATGTCGCACCGGCCATTTTCTTATACGAAGCATTTCCCTCTATTTTTTTACGCCGCCTTTTTTCACCTGATTCAACAGATTAGAATCATACGCATAATTGTTACGCATCGACTGCTGCCGTGCATATTCCGCGTCCTCCACCAAGTGGTCAATCAGCTCCGGGAAAGAAATCCCCATCTTCTCCCAAAGATAAAAAGCGAACGATCCAGGAATCGTGTTGATCTCATTCACATAGATTTTTTCCGCACTGCGGTCAAAAATATAATCAATGCGGGTCACACCCTTACAATCCATCGCCAAAGCAATTTGTTTGGTCATCTCCTGAATCTCCTGGGTCAATTCCTGAGAGATGGGCGCAGGAACAATGCGATTAAGCGACTGCATCCCCTTGGTTTTCCCTCCGCTCAGATACTTGCCCTCAAAATCCAGGAAATCCTTCCAGTTTACCGGCTGCTCACAAACCGAAGCCGCCAC
The DNA here is from genome assembly GCA_050945815.1 of Christensenellales bacterium. Classification (GTDB taxonomy): domain Bacteria; phylum Bacillota; class Clostridia; order Christensenellales; family JBMNTQ01; genus JBMNTQ01. The sequence continues at coordinate 773 of JBMNTQ010000154.1, read as the reverse complement.
CTTCCCCTTCACACTCAAGCTGGAGCAATTGATCTCCATCAAATCCCCCACGCCATTCTCCACCAACACCCGCTTATCATAACAAATAGCAACCTCAACAGCATCCTTGAGGGATCTCGTATCCGTTGCTTTGCCGATGCCGATACTCGAGCCCAGGTTTGCGGGCTTCACAAAAACCGGATAGCACAGCTTGCTCTCCACCAACTGCACCATGGCATTCTCATCTTCCAGCCATTGATCCCGAGTAAAATAACAATAATCCAAAATCGGGAAGCCATTTCCCCTGAATACGGATTTCATCACAATCTTATCCATCCCGGCAGCCGAACCCACCACCCCCGGATTAGCATAAGGAATCTCCGCCAGTTCAAACAACCCCTGCAACGTACCGTCCTCGCCGTGCATGCCGTGCATCGCGAGAATCGCTGCGTCTATCCTGGCAACTTCCCTCATACCGCCGCCAAACAGCCCGCCCTTACCCTTGGCCATCAACACAGCGCCAGATTCCGCCGGCAAAAACACCCGCGTTATCCCCGGGTCATTTTCCCGAAACTGGGCAAAATATTTCACGTCCTTCAGCTTGTCGCCGGTATACCATTTCCCCTCCCGGGAAATATAGATCGGTATAATCTCATATCGAGTTTTATCGGCGTTCTCAATCACCTGGCTGCCGGTCACGATGGAAACATCGTGCTCTACGCTTTTCCCGCCAAACACCACTGCCAGTTTTTTCATAGTCCTAAAGCCTCCCAGCATCATTCATTATAATTATC
>JBMNTQ010000153.1:0-5017 GCA_050945815.1 Christensenellales bacterium | reverse complement strand
CAGGCGCAACCACAGGCAAATCCAGCTTTAAGCCCCTTCCCTCCAACAAAACAAATCACGCCTCCTCAAGCATGCTATAAATCTCCTTCATCAGCTCATCCACCAGTGCCTCACGGCTCACCTTGCGCAGCGGCTTTCCTTTTTTAAATAAAACACCGCCGGTTCTGGTGCAAGCCAGCCCCACGTCTGCCTCCCGTGCCTCCCCCGGCCCATTAACAGCACATCCCATGACAGCAATGCGCAAAACAGCGCCGCTCTCGGGCAGCCTCCGCCGCACTTCATTGGCAATAGCCTCAATGTCCATCGAACAGCGGCCGCAAGTCGGACAGGATATAAGCTCCAATCCGCGGCGCACGCCTGTTGCGCAAAGAATCTCCCGCGCCGCCGCAATTTCTTTCACCGGATCCCCCGTAATCGAAACCCGCACCGTATCGCCGATACCGTCCAGCAAAAGAGCGCCGATGCCTGCAGCGGATTTAACCAGCGCATCTCGCTCCGTTCCGGCCTCTGTCACCCCTAGGTGCAACGGATAGTCTGTCCGATCAGCCAGCAGTCGATAGCCCGCCACCATCATCGGCACATTGGATGCCTTCATAGATATCACGGTATCATAAAAATGCTGCCGTTCCAACAGAGAAACATTCTCCAAAGCGCTATGCAGCATAGCTTGAGCCGTCACGCCAAACCGATCCACCAGCTCTTTCTGCAGCGAGCCGGCATTCACGCCGATGCGGATTGGCACCCCGTGGCTGCGGCAACAGTCGGCAAGCACGGCGATTTTATCCTGTCCGCCGATGTTGCCCGGATTGATGCGCAGCTTATCTGCGCCGTTCTCCACAGCACCGATGGCCAGTTGATGGTCAAAATGCACATCTGCCACCAACGGAATGCTGATTCTGTCACAAATTTTCCGAATTGCCGTCACACAGTCCCCATCATAAACCGACACCCGTACAATCTCACAGCCCGCTCCCTGCAAGCGCAAAATCTGCGCCACCGTAGCATCAACATCCCGGGTATCGGTGTTGCACATCGACTGAATCGAGACAGGGGCGCCGCCGCCCACAGCCACGCCGCCCACGTCCACCCTTCTGCTCAGTCTCATAGCCTTATCCTCCTGAAATCAGCCGCACAATATCATTATAAGTGAGCACCAGCATCAAAAGCAGCACAACCGCCAGCCCCACCATGTTGATCGCCCCTTCCACGTTTCGAGAAAGCGGCCGCTTAAACACCTTTTCAATGCCCAGCATCAAAATACGTCCGCCATCCAGAGCCGGAAAAGGAACCAAGTTGACAATCCCAAGGTTCAGCGAAACCAAAACACCCAAACGCAGCACCGATTCCATCCCCGAGCGTACCGCCTGACTGAGAACATCCACAATGCCCACCGTGCCCATCATCGCCCCTAAATCCTGTTGGAACGAGAACATACGCCCCAATACCGTTATCATCTCTCTCATCAAATAAGCCATCCACTGAAAAGAGATGCTGATCGCCTCAAAAAAACCATAGTTCACCCGCACCGGCGCAATGATCACGCCAACACGATAGCTATCGCTCTCTTCACTGTATTCAAACTGGCTGTTCAAAGAAAGCCGTTCCCCGCCGCGCTGCACCTCCAGCGTAATAGTCTGGCCCTCCCCCGCATATTTAGCAATCTTCTCCGAACCCTCCTGATAGAAAAGCACCTGCTCACCGTTCACCGATTTAATAATATCCCCGCTTTGAACGCCCGCAGCCTGCGCCGGCGAGTTGGCGCTCACTTCGCTGATCTGGGGCGCATAATCCCCAAAGGCCATAATCGTCAATACGGAAAGCACGACCGCAAACACAATGTTTGCCAGCGGTCCGGATACAATCGTCACCAACCGCCGCCATACAGGCCGGTTATTAAAGGCCCGAGGGTTGCTGTTGTTCTCATCCTCGCCCAAAAAACGGACATAACCCCCAATCGGCAAAGCGCGGACGGTAAATTGCGTGCCTCGTTTCAGCCTCTGATACAGCTTCGGCCCAAAGCCCACGGAAAACTCTTCAATTTCTATATCCATCCGGCGTCCGGCAAAGAAATGCCCCGCCTCATGCACCATGATGATGACGCCGATGATGACCAAAGCGCCAATCACAGATAAAATCAGGTTTATCACTTCCATAAAGCGATATCGCCCTCCTTCTTAATCAAACTTTTTTGTAATATAGTCCCGGATTGCTGCATCCACCTCAAATATCGTCTGTAAATCAGGCTGCTTTTCGCTATCAAACCGCATCACGGCCTCTTCAACCAACTCCGCTATGCGCCCAAATCTAATTCGTTCCTGTAAAAAGAGCGCAACGGCCACTTCATTGGCAGCATTCAAAGCCACCGGAGCCGTACCGCCGGCCAAAAGTGCCTGCCGCGCCAAGCCAAAGCAAGGAAACTTCTCCATCTGCACAGGCTCAAACTCCAAGCTGCCCAAGGCAGAAACATCCAAACGCCCCGCAAGGTGCCTTCTCGCCCCTGGATAACCCAACGCATATTGTATGGGCAGGCGCATGTCCGCATGTCCCATCTGAGCTAAAATAGCCCCGTCTCTCATTTCCACCATGGAATGCACCACACCTTGAGGGTGCACCACCACATCAATGTCCTCCGGCGGCATATCAAATAGATAATGAGCCTCAATTACCTCCAGCCCTTTATTCATCATAGAAGCAGAATCAACCGTAATTTTTGCCCCCATCGACCAAACCGGATGATTCAACGCCATCTCCTTCGTCGCCTGGGCAATCCTGTCCCGCTCCCAAAGCCTGAACGGCCCGCCCGAACCCGTCAAGATCAGCCTTTCCACGTCTCCCGGCTGCGCTGCCTGCAAGCATTGAAAAATAGCAGAATGCTCGCTGTCCACAGGTACAATCAGCGCTTCCGGATGCTGCGCCAAGGCGTCCTTTACCAATCTTCCGCCGCAAACCAGCGCCTCCTTGTTGGCCAGGGCCACCTTCTTCCCGCAGGCAATAGCCTGCATAAGCGCCGCCAGCCCGCTAATGCCTACCACCGCCAGCACCACAATGTCCACGTCTTTTCGGCAGCAAGGAGCGATTATAGCATCCTCCCCCACGGCAAGCTGGGTCCCTTTGGGCAAGTCGCGGCGCAGCATCTCCCCCCGCGCCCTGTCCGCCACCCCCACAAAAGCAGGAGAAAAACGTGCTATCTGTTGCTGCAACAGGTCTACGTTGGAATGGGCGCTCAGCGCCGTCACTTCAAATTCTTCCCAGTGGGCCGCCACAATATCCAGCGTCTGTGTCCCGATGGAGCCGGTGCTGCCCAATATCGCAATTCTCTTCTTCAATCGCCACAATTCCTTTCGAGTCTAGAGCAAAAAAAGCTGATAATAAATCACCACCAGCGGCAGCGTAAAAAAGACACTATCCAACCGGTCCAATATTCCTCCGTGGCCGGGCAACAGCTTGCCAAAATCCTTAATCTCGACAAACCGCTTGATAGACGAAGCGAACAGATCGCCCACCACCCCTACCACGCCGCACAAAACTGCAACAATCAAATAATGATACCATGGAAGCTGCAGGGCAAACAGCACCGGCGACAATACATACAACACGATCCCCGCTGCCAAACTGCCTAAAACACCGCCATAAAAGCCCTCCACCGTCTTTTTAGGGCTCAGCCGCCTGCAAAGCTGACGGCGGCCCGCCGTCATGCCTACGAACAGGGCAAACATATCTGCAAAGCTGGTACACGCGAATATCTGAACAAGAATCAAATGCCGAAGGTTTTCAGGCGTTAAAAAGGCCAGAAAAACCATCATGGCTATAGGCAACAACGGATAGAGCAACACTCCCATACCTATCATCGCATCCGACGCCTGCCGCCTGACAGACAACACCGGTGCCGACATCTGAGCCATTGCACACACCATCATCAAAGCAGCCACCCCTCCCCAGGAATAGAACAAAAAAGCCGGCACGAGCAGCACACAGAAAGCATAGAGCGGCCACACAAACAAAGTATAGCCCGCCTTTTTCAAGGCGCCGGCCATCTCATAAACTGCCACAATGCCGCAAAAAACCGCCATTGCCGCAAAGGTCCACTGGCTCACAAATACGCAAAAAAGCAACACCGCCGCCGCTACTGTCCCCACGACAACGCGTTTTAGCATGCAAAATCCCCCTCTAATAAAATCATAATCCTCCAAAACGCCGGCCGCGGCTTTGGTAGTCCCGAATCGCAGTGAAATAAGCCTTCCGGTCAAAATCCGGCCATAGGATATCTGTAAAATAAAGTTCGGCATACGCCGCCTGATAAAGCATAAAGTTGCTCAGCCGCATTTCCCCACTGGTGCGAATAATCAAGTCCGGATCCGGCAGCGCCTTCGTAAACAGCTTTTCAGCAAAGCTCTGCTGAGAAATATCCTCCACGCAAAGCGTCCCCTCCACAGCCTCCCGAGCCAGTTGGGCTGCCGCCCGAACAATCTCCCCACGGCCCCCATAGTTCAACGCAAGGTTTAAGACCAGGCCGGTGTTTTGTTTGGTCTGCTCCATAGCATCAACAATGGCATCCTGAACCACCTGAGAAAACCCCTGCCAATCACCGGTCACCATTATCTTTACGCCGCTTTCGTCCAACTCATGAACTTCTTTTCGCAAATAGTCCACCAAAAGTTTCATCAAAACGCCCACCTCGTCCTGCGGCCGCTTCCAATTTTCAGTGGAGAAAGCATACAGCGTCAAAACCTCCACACCGATTTTCGAACTCTCCCGCACAATCTCCCGTATAGACTCCACGCCAAAGCGATGGCCAATCGATCTGGGCAACGCCCGCTTCTGCGCCCAGCGTCCGTTCCCGTCCATAATGATAGCCACATGTTTGGGAATATTATCAAGGTCAAGTTCAGTCAGGTCTTTTTCTTTTATCAAACCCGTACTCCATTCCTTTCCCTGGGGCTTAAAAAACCCTTGTCAGAATCTGCACCTTGCAGCATAAGAGAACAAAGGCCCGGACAAACGCCCGGGCATCAAGCCA
>JBMNTQ010000152.1:0-5076 GCA_050945815.1 Christensenellales bacterium | reverse complement strand
TCTTAAATCGCTTCAGTGCATACCCCAACATCATACATAAAAACATCGGCAACACAACGTTAATCGATAAAATCAGATTTTCCATAGTTCCCCCCAAAATGCCCCGCTCAAGTTCTTGCCCCCAGGGCTTTCCCCAAGTCGTTGCTCTCTCAAACATGTTATCATGGTCCAAGCCTGTTGTAAATGCATCAAGTCCCCGATCTAAGGCCCTGTGCCCCGGCGCTTTTCTCCTACATATTTGAGCGCCCCATAAACGCAGCATCTTATAATTGACTAACGAGAGAAAAAGTGGGAAAACTGATTGTATGATAATGAAATAGGCGGTGATCTTCCATGTCCAATGCAGCAAAGTCCTCCAACCGGCTAATCCGCGAAAAGTCGCCCTATTTACTCCAGCATATCCACAACCCCGTAGATTGGTGGCCCTGGTGTGACGAAGCCTTCGACAAAGCCAAGGCGGAAAACAAGCCTGTGCTTCTAAGCATCGGCTATTCTACCTGTCATTGGTGTCATGTCATGGCCCGTGAAAGTTTCGAGGACAATGAAGTAGCGGCTCTTTTAAACCGCCATTTTATCAGCATCAAAGTCGACAAAGAAGAGCGAGCGGACATCGACAGCGTCTACATGACAGTCTGCCAGATGATGACCGGTCAAGGCGGCTGGCCGCTAACCATCCTGATGACCCCGCAAGCCCAGCCCTTTTTCGCCGGCACTTATTTCCCCAAGAACGACCGATACCAAACCCCGGGGCTGCTAAGCATCCTCTCTACCGTAGCAGAGCTATGGGAGAAAGAGCCCGAGCGTCTGCATTCCACGAGCAACAAAATCAGCGCTGCACTAAAAGAAGCCGCAGCTGCCAAGGGCCAACAAACCCAACAGCCAAACCAGGCCATCTTCGCCCGCGCCGCCCAAGATTTCAGCCGCAATTTCAGTGAACCCTGGGGCGGCTTTGGCCATGCGCCCAAGTTCCCCACTCCACACCATCTCTTCTTCCTGTTGCGCCATGCCTACTTCAATCAGGACCATCCAGCCAAAACCATGGTGCAAACCACGCTGAACCACATGGCCAGCGGCGGCATCTACGACCAAATCGGCGGGGGCTTTTGCCGCTATTCCACCGACGAGAGATGGCTGGCGCCCCATTTCGAGAAAATGCTGTACGACAATGCCCTGCTCAGCATCGCCTACCTTGAGGCCTATCAATTCACCGACAACCCCGCATACAAGCGCATCACCCAACAAACCCTGGCCTATGTCCAGCGTAGCCTAACCTCCCCCCAAGGAGCCTTCTATTGCGCCCAAGACGCAGACAGCGAAGGCCAAGAGGGGGCCTTCTATGTTTTCACTCCAAAGGAGATCAAAAGCCTTTTAGGCGAGGAAGACGGCCAACATTTTTGTGCCTTCTACGACATCACCGAAGCAGGAAATTTTGAAGGAAAGAATATCCCAAACCGCATTGGAAAAGGCCTGCATACGGAAGAAGATCCCTCCATCGCCGCCCTTTTGCCCCAACTGCTCGCCTACCGCGACCAGCGCATGCCCCTGCACACCGACGACAAAATCCTGCTCCCCTGGAATGCAATGATGATTGTAGCCTATGCAAAAGCCGGCAAAGCCCTGCACACACCGGCCTATCTAGACAGCGCGAAAACAGCCTGCGCTTTCCTGCTGGAAAATCTGCGCACCGATGAGGGCCGTCTGCTAAATCGCTGGCGTGAAGGGGAAGCCCGCTTCCCGGCCTACCTCGACGGCTATGCTTATTTTATCTGGGCACTGCTGGAACTATACGACGCCACCTACGATGCTTCCTACCTAAAAGAAGCCATACAACACGCCCATGCCATGATCCGCTTATTCCACGATCCATCCTCCGGTGCCTTCCTGCTCTATGGAAACGACGCCCCATCCCTCATCGCCAATCCCGTCGAACTGTACGACAACGCCTACCCTTGCGGCAATTCGGTGGCCGCCTATGTACTCCATCGTCTCTACCGTCTCAGCACAGAGCCGGCCTTCCTCCACTATGCCGATTCCGTCGCTCAAGCTCAATACGGCGCCATCCACGAACACCCTATGGCTGCCAGCTTCGGCCTGGTCGCCCTGATGTCCGCCCTTTTGCCGGGCAGAGAGCTTATCTGTACCAGCGAAACCTCAGCCGGCAGGGAACAGCTGCGCAACAAGCTTTGGCCAGCCTTTCGCCCCGACATCAACACCATCCTCCTGGAAGAAGGGCAGGAGGAAATTCGCCAGCTGCTGCCCCACCTCAAAGACTACCCCCTAAAGCCTGGCCCGCCGCTTTTCTATCTATGTACAAACGGCCGTTGCGCCGCCCCGGTCAGTACCCTAAACGGCCTTTAACACACAGCGCATAACAAAAAAGACGAAGGCTTTCCCCTTCGTCTTTTTCCCAAACCTTACCATCGCCCGATCTGTTGTCGCTTAAACGGTCGATTTCCACAACCCGTGCAGGTTACAATAAGCATACACCTCAGCATTAGGCCGGTCACAGAAAATGGCTTTGGGCTCTTCGCCGGGTTCCAAAGAAATACGTTCGGTACCATTTTCATTCGCTACAACGATCCATTCGATGTAATGCTCCGGCACCATCGGATGCGCCACCGAGCCTACCTGCACCACGATTTTCCCATTCTCACGCTTGGCATAGGGCACGTGTTTCTCCACCGCGGCATCCACAGTATTGGCTTCCAGCTTAACCATAGGCTGGCCACAGCAAACCAGCTCGCCGCCGCCATTTTTAATCAAGCCGACCATGTTGTCACAGATTTCACAATGATAAAAAGTAACTCTTTCTTTCATGATATAAAACCTCCTGTATCAATCTTGTGCAATCCCATATAGCGCCCCTTCAGGCAATTCGATTAATAGTTTTTCGCCCGGATTTCAAAGTAAGCCTTGGCATGCTGGCAAGCGGGGCAAATCTCAGGAGCATCAGAACCGTGGTGAATGTAGCCACAGTTGTTACACTTCCATTCCTGCTGGGTATCCCGCTTAAACACCTTGTCCTGCTTGATATTATCCAACAGCTTCAGATAGCGCTCCTCATGCTCTTTCTCCACACTGCCCACCAGTTCAAACATAGCCGCAATCTTGTCAAAGCCTTCTTCTCTGGCTACTGTTGCAAATCCAGCATACATATCTGTCCACTCATAGTGTTCCCCGGCTGCAGCGTCCACAAGGTTGTCCGCAGTCGCCGGAATTCCATCATGCAGCAGCTTAAACCAAAGCTTAGCATGTTCCTTCTCGTTCATCGCAGTTTCATCGAAGAAATCCGCAATCTGATTCAAGCCTTCTTTCCTTGCCTGCGAGGCATAATAATTGTATTTTGTTCTGGCTTGTGCCTCACCAGCGAATGCCGCCAACAGATTTGCTTCAGTTTTAGATCCTTTCAATTCCATAGTTGTACCTCCTTTAATTATATAATATCACAGCGCCCATTTTACGCTATGCCTATCTCTCTTCCCGATAATCTTTTCCCTCTTTGCTCAGAAAAGGCCGCTCAAGGGCATCACACAAATCCCCAGAAATGTGAAAAACAAAGCCGGCCGGCTATGCCCATACTGCCTTGATGTCGGAATCAGCTCCTCTAGGCAAATATACAACATAATCCCCGCGATTAAGGCAAAAGTCGCCCCCAGAACAAAATCCGTAATCACAGGCCGCAGAACCAGGAAAGCCAGCAGACCGCCCACAGGCTCGGCAATGCCGCTTAAAAACGTATATTTAAATGCTTTTTTCTTATCATTGGTTGCATAATAAATGGGCAGCGCCACAGCAATACCCTCCGGTATATTATGCATGGCAATGGCAATGGCAATGGTTATGCCTAGGCGAATATCCGTATACCCCGCCATAAAAGTCGCAATACCCTCCGGCAGGTTGTGCAGCATAATGCCCAGCATAGATACAAAGCCCACGCGAAACAGGTTTTTATGAGGCTTATCCGATTTCTCTTCGTCAAATTTATCGTGGGGCACCAACCGGTCCAACCCCAGCGCAACTAAAATGCCCGCAACCATAAAAACAATGGACAGAACAATACTCCACTTCTCATCTACAGATTGCGCTAAGAACATCTGCCCCTCCGGCAAGAGGTTGATAAACGAAACCGAAAGCATAACCCCCGCAGCAAATCCCAGCGCACAGCTAACCGTTTTTTTGCTGTCCTTCTTCACGAAGAAAACCATCAAAAAGCCCAGTAAAGTAGACAGCCCCGCCACAGTAGACAGAATCAACGCATATAAAGCCGACGTGTCCAGAGCAAATCACCCCTTCAAATAAAACCTTTCACCTTAACCTTGTATAAAATTATACACGATTCGGCTAGATTTTTCCATAGGGTTTCCCTATGAAATTGTTGTATATAAATAAGCCCTCTATCGCCCTTCCCCTATATAAAATTAAGTCTCGCAAAGTACATCCGATCCTTCTCTGTTAAAATCCGCAAAAAAAGGGCAGCGCTTCCCGTTTAAAACGATTTCCTGCTGCAACAAAATTACCAAAATCCCTTCCTTTAACGATCGATTTTCCCACCATCCGCTGCCCCGTGCCATTTGCAATTGCATTTTCTTTATGCTAAAGTAATTTTATTAGGCATTATTTCACACTATAATGATGTAGGTCTCGTATCGACGCAAATGTAGCTATGAAGTCAAAAAGCGAAAAATTAGGTGATATAACTTTGAATAACCGAGAAATATCCTTAAAACGAGCACAAGAGCTAAGCGATCATGTCCAGCCTTTTCTGGCCGCCAAAGATACTATTCCCTTAGGAACCAGAGAGTCTTTTAAGGCCCATTACCAAGTCAACAAACAAAAGCTTTTAACAGCCCTCGGCGCGAACCAGCGCGACTGGGACAGTTGGCAATGGCAGCTCAAAAATCGAATTACCACCATCGACCAGCTGGCCTCCATACTGGAGTTGTCCGATGCCCAGAAAACAGCGATTCAAGAAATTTCAGGAAAATACCGCTGGGCTACAACGCCCTATTATTTGGCGCTGATCGATCCGCAAAACCCGGACGATCCGATCCTCAAGCTATCCGTCCCCACCATTCA
>JBMNTQ010000151.1:0-5130 GCA_050945815.1 Christensenellales bacterium | reverse complement strand
ATAGAGGCTCCAATAACAACCAAACCGCATCGCTGATATCATGTCTGTGATAATCTGCTGCCATCGTTCATGCTCCTTCGCTTTGATGACATCATTATAGCATGTCCCTCGTGTAGACACTACCTAGGGGAGAGATTAGTTTTGTAAAATCCCTTCAATATCACAAATCCCCTTGACAATCTTAATCATGGAACGCTGATATTTTCAGCATGATACGCAGCCTTTCGGAAAGCGTCATCATCCCGATTGCGGGGCTAATTATAACCTTTGTGCTTTGCTATGAGCTTATCAGCATGATAGTGGACAAGAACAACCTGCACGATGTAGATACTTGGATGTTCTTCAAATACTTTTTCAAAATGTGGGTGGCGGTTTTTCTCGTCACCCACACCTTTGATATAACGATGGCCGTCTTTGATCTAGGGCAACACATTGTAGCAAGGGCGGCAAGCTCGATAAGCGGCAGTACCAGCATCGACATAGCATCGGCGCTCGCTCACATGAGGGCAGGGCTGGACGCTATGGGCATCCCCGAATTGCTTTTTGTGGTGGTGGAAACCTCCATCGTTCAAATCTGTATGACCGTACTATCGGTCATCATCACGGTTATTCTATACGGCAGAATGATTGAAATATATCTCTACTGCTCCGTTGCACCCGTCCCCATCGCCACGCTGTCCAACAGGGAGTGGGGGCAGGTGGGCAACAACTATCTGCGGGGGGCTTTTGGCGCTCGGCTTCCAAGGCTTTTTTATCATGGTGTGCGTGGGTATCTATGCCGTGCTGGTGCGGGGCATCACCGTAACAACCGACATCCACGCAAGCATATTCGGCATAGCGGCCTATACCGTCATCCTGTGCATCAGCCTGTTCAAGACAAGCGCCCTGTCCAAGTCCATTTTCAACGCGCATTAAGGAGGTGCAACCCGTGAATATACCCAAAGAAACCCGCCGTGAAAGCTACGATGCCATATTGCAGGATGTGGAAACACGGCGGCGCATCGTTTATGAAATCCTGCAAGAGCGCGGACGGCTCACGGCGCAGGAAGCGGCTACGGAGCTGCACCGGCGCGGCCTTATCCCGTCCGATGGACGCAACTTTGCAGCACCGCGCCTTACGGAGCTGAAAAAGGCCGGAAAGGTGGAGCCTGTCGGCAAAAAGACACCTGTGCCAAAACTGGCCGTAGCGTCACCGTCTGGGCGGTTAAAAGGGGCGTGGAGTAATGGCATTTGTACCCGTCCCCAAGGACTTAACCCGTGTAAAGACCAAAATAGTGTTCAACCTTACCAAGCGGCAGCTCCTTTGTTTTGGAATAGCGGCGGCGCTCGGTGTTCCGGCCTACTTCCTGCTCAAAGGGGTGATGGGCGTACAGGGCGCGGCTATTGTCATGGTGCTGCTCATGCTCCCCTGTTTTTTGTTCGCCATGTATGAGAAGAACGAGCAGCCGCTTGAAGTGATACTCAAAAATATGCTGTCCGTCCTATTTTTGCGCCCCAAGCAACGGCCATAACGCTCGGCATATCCACCAGCCTTGAAGCCGTGACCGCTCAATATGTGGATGTGCGGCTGGACAGAAAAAAGACCGTGCTTGACATTTATCATAAAGCCCTGCATCCCTCAAAGGCTGAAAATGAAGCGGCCAAGACCGACAAACCAGCCAAGAAAAAGAGCAGCGAACAGGAACTATAACGGCGTAAGTCTTTATAGCTCTTTGTAGCTTTTCATAAGTTTTTAGGGGATGTGGGCACCATTAGGGCACCACGGTATACATTTTACCTGCATACAGTGAATACATGAAAATGCTCTGGGCACCACAAAACGGGCACCATGAGCACCATTATGGCGGATTGAGAAGAAATAGGGCACCAAGACTGGCAAAGAGAAAAGCCTTAAAACTCGCTTGTTTCAAGGCTTTTGTGTCTAAAGGGACACTAGGGTCAATCTGAAAACGCACAAAGTGCACAAAATGTGGTAAACTGTCATCCAGGCGGTGAAAAATATGGCACGTAGATACGAAGTAACGGACGAAGATTGGGTTCGAATCAGAGATCATATTCCAACAGCGAAAACTGGCCGACCGCCAAAGGATCATCGTCAGATGCTCAATGCAATGATGTGGTTGGCAAAGAGTGGAGCCATGTGGGAAGACCTTCCGGAACGGTATGGTCCATGGAAGACCGTATACAGTCGATTCTGCAAGTGGCGTGACGAAGGGGTGCTTGCTGCTATCTTTACGGCTCTAAGCATGGATGCAGATTACGAAAATTTAAGCTTAGACTCCAGCTCTGTAAGTGTGCATCAGCATGCTTTCAGTGGAAAAAGGGGGCTTTTCCCCAAATCGGAGTAAGCAGAGGTGGCAAAACCACAAAAATTCACGCGATAGTGGATGCTATAGGGAATCCCGTATATCTTCAGCTTTCTGCGGGCAATGCACACGATAGTAAAGTTGCCATTGATGTACTTTCCAATGTCCCACTCGCTGGCAATATGGTATTGGCAGACCGTGGATACGATTCTGACGAAGTCCTTATCTACATTGAAGATCAAGATGCACGCCATACCATTCCGCCTAAAGCGAATCGGATATACCAGCGCAAATGTGACTGGTGGCTGTACAAAGAGCGACATTTGGTCGAATGCTTTTTCAATAAAATTAAGCATTTCCGTCGTGTGGCAACTCGGTATGACAGGCTTGCTGAATCTTTCTTTGCCTTTGTTTTGCTCGCTTCTATATCTGTTTTGTTGAAATAGTACATCTTTCGGGAGTTTTCAGATTGACCCTAGTTGATATTAGTTGATATAATTACACGATTGTTTGGTCGTGCCCTAAAAACCACCTTGGCGGCGGAATATGCCTTCATTTTCGTGTAATGGTGCACACCCTCTACATCACATCGACAATGTTCCAGCCAGCATTCCTTAGTGAAGCTATCTGCTGCTGCGTAATAGTGTCTTTTGGAATGGCAACACATAAAAGAGCACGAGCACGGGTAAACGCAACATAATGGCACTTCATCCTCGCAATAACGCGTTTGCCAGGATTTCTTCCAGGGCATCCACAAAGCCATGGTAATAGTGATCCAATATTAGAATTATACCAGAATGTTTCAATAACTAATGTAGACAAATGAGTACGGCCTTTTACAGAATGGATGCTACCAAAATGCAAAGTAACTGATTCTTCAGTTGATTCGTCAATATATTGGCATGTATTCTTTCGATCTTCAACATCCTCGTGCTCCTCAAGTGGTTTCCAATTCAAAAAATCACTCTTTGCCGCTGCGAGATCGAATATTTCAGTTGTGATCTGTGTTACTTTATCAGCTACGGAACGCCATCCCTCCACAGAAGAAATATCAATAGTCGCAACAGATAGCAGAGATTTTCTAAAATCCTTAACTTTCGAGGTGGGGAGTTCGTTGCAGAGAGCTTTGAACGCATCGGAATTTGCAGGAATTCTCTTGCTCTTGTAAATATTAAAATACCGTATCAGACCCTTTGATATTTGAGCAATTAGCGCACTCATGTCCCCGACTGAAAAGAAATCTTTTTGACCTTCACGGAAATACTCAATAAGTGACCGAGGCGATGGAGCGTATGACGAATAGGCCGGATCATAGCCGTTCCAATAGTCGTGCACATTTCGAGGAATATGTTCCTCATTTATATCGTTTCGATTATGTACCATACCGATAACATGGCAACCATACTTCGCATTATCGGATAGTTCGGACTTGGTGAAACAGGAAAAAAGAAGCGATATGTAAGCAGGAATCACAGATTGAATTTTGCTTTTATCAAATAGAAATACCGTGTGTTTATCCGAAAGATGGCTGAAGTCACTTGATACTCCCTCCATTGTTTGTTGCGTCAAAGCGATCCTATTGGCAAAAGAAGCAATAAAAGGCCCAAATCTCTTACTATCGGGTATTGTTAACGGCGTTCCGTTTGGGAAATGAGCCGATTGATTTTCTGCATTGTACGAGTTGAATATTGCTTGGTTTACATCGCCATAGCACTGCCGAATACATAAATCGCATGCTGGAAACGATCTATTTATCAGATCCCACTGATCGGAACTTGTATCCTGCGCTTCATCGATGAACAGAACAGGGAATCGGCTTCTTAATAATTCTGGCAAAACAGGAATGCTTTGCAATGCGACACTTGCATACAACAACATTTCATCAAAAGTAAACTCGCCATTATCAAGAGATTGTGACACTACATTGGCGGTATCAGTATATGAGTTCGTTGTTGGACTGGCGCGACCAATATCTACCTTAATTGGAAAAGCTATTGCTTCACAACAATCCTCAGTCAAGCCGCTCTGCTCCAAATACAGGCGCGTTCCATGACGCAGTCGCCTCCAGCGCAACGCTTTAACAATTGAGCTATCAATTACTTTAATAGAAGTTCCCTGCGATCGCAGCCACGGAATGCTGATATATGTATCAAAAAAGGAATGCAAGGTTCCTACAAAGTGTGGATATCTTAGCAATCGCTTTCCTACATCAGTATTTCCAAGACGTTTTTCTATCTCATCGCGTGCTACATTTGTATGTGACAAAACACATATTCCTTTGTTTGCAAACGGCCACTTACGAGCCAAGATTGCGAGTTTTGCAATGAGTACAGTAGTCTTTCCGCTCCCAGGAAAAGCTTGAATGTCCACGGCATCCATATTCTTAATGATATTACGCCTGTGCGTGTCAAAGGTAATATTATCAAGTATCGTTTCGATCCAATCGATGTTATCGTCTCCAATTACTATATCGCGCAGCAAATCAATGCTCATCATACACCTCACGAGCCCGCAACATGCTTTATCGCATCTACCAAATATTTGGGTAGTTTTACTAACAATTCCAAAGGTTTACCTTTATATTTTTCGGACAGTATTGACGCAAGTGTTTGTGCAAATTCCGCCTTTGAAGTTGTATCTTCATAGAAATAACTGTAGAAGTATGCGGCTTTTTCTTCTAGATAGTGTCTACACGATTTAAGCAAGGATATTCGCCCAGACAGCAATACACCGCACCAAGATAGCGGCGCTGAACCCGTCACTGGTTTTTGCGTAGCGAGTAGCAACCCCTCGCCAACGCTTGAGAATCAAAAAGGCGTTTTCA
>JBMNTQ010000150.1:0-5167 GCA_050945815.1 Christensenellales bacterium | reverse complement strand
CAAGCTAAGGGCAAACCGCGCCAACGCCTTATTATGCTGCATGTCAATATGCGCATATATATAATTTTGTACCGCATAAGATAAAACGTTAGGTATATGTAAATCGAGTATTTTAGATTTGTAATAACGTGGTAGTGCATGAGGATAACCACCGTCATCATAATATACAGATAAAGCTTTTATATCAGCTTCTGTCAGAGAAAAATCGGTCTTCTGAAGCACACCCCCATCAATAGCAAGACGAGGGTAAGCAGTGCGGCTATCATTATTAAGTTTAATATTAGATTTAATAGACTTAAGGAATTTAGCAACAGATGAACGAAAAACATCAAATTTAGAATGGCGGAGATACTCCGACCCAATGCCATGGGAGATAGACCTGAAAGGCTTAGGAAGAATACCGTCTAACACAAGTGGACTTTCCCAGGACCCTTTAGAAATATACTTGGATATATAACGACTAATTCGAGACGCATCAGCACGGTCATTGCCTGTTATAAAATTAAATTTGGTAAAACCATACTTTTCTTCCCAAACCTTTCCGAGATATTTACGATAGTCAGCAGCACTAATGCCAAAAAACATTAAATGGAAGTGAGGACGAGAGTATTTCGGACCATATTCAAGAGTAACCATATATTTCCATTTGGGACGATATCCATGGTCGTACACAAACAGTTCACGAGCATTTCGTATCCAATCCCTAATAATAGACCTATCTACATAAGGTACTTGCCAACCATAATAACCACGACTATACCGTTCGATTAATTTAACAGATTGGGGAGAAATAGCATCTTTATGCAATTTTACCTCTTCATAGAAATCCGTAATATCAACCATAGGTATAGACGACTGTCTAAACGTTAGAGTATCATAGACAAAAGAGCCGTAAAAATTACAGGTTTCAAGCAATCTAATACGCCAGCTATCCTGATGATTATGTAAGCAAGCGGTACACTTACCACAAGGATAATGGACTACCCTCATGGTATGCGTAACAGGGTTGTAAACCTCTCGAGAACGTAGATTAATACATTTCATCATCAAATAATGAGAGTTGAGTCTTATGAGCAGACCAGTACCAATAATTAGGATTAGTCCAACGACGCTTATCTTCTAAACGAGTAACTTCAAAGCCACAAAAATAATCGTTATTGATATGCTCAAAGCCGACAGAGTCGTATTCAATTTTCTTAGATTCCAGACCCAAATCATCAATCAAAGAGATAGTTTCGTCCCGATACGACGGGGTCATATACTGCAGAAAATTATGTAAGTTACATATAGTATACATTATTCAGTAGGCTTAAGAGATGAAGCTTTTTTCTCGAAGCCATAAAAGGCAGTTTCCAAATCTTTAAGTACAGCATGTACGTTAGGTATGACTTTCTTTGCTCGCTTATCATTAAACACGTCAGTTTCGCATAAAGCATTGACAGCGCACATTTGACCAAGTGCAACACGCAGAATAGTAGCAGTAGCGGCACAGATTTGAGCGGATTGCATCAAATCATCATAATTACGATATTTATTTATTTCAGACATATTAATTAGATATTATTATTATTAGTTAATTTAACATTTTACTGTCAAAAACACAGATATTAATAAACTCAGATATTAAATGCGTAGATATAATTTTAGCAGACGGACGCAGATAAGCACAATCACAAGTAATACCAGTATCGATAACGTCTATAGGACGCACTT
Organism: Christensenellales bacterium; assembly: GCA_050945815.1. Lineage (GTDB taxonomy): Bacteria > Bacillota > Clostridia > Christensenellales > JBMNTQ01 > JBMNTQ01. The sequence continues at coordinate 3,454 of JBMNTQ010000150.1, read as the reverse complement.
TTACCGTAGCGACGCAAGAATCACATCTACAAAAATAAGCATCTAAAGCACTATTAAGAGAGCGCTCAAGACGCTCAGCATAAGGCACAACAACCAAACGGCCTTCTTTGTACATCTTAGCAGTTCGATTACTGTCTATATAAGTAACGCAATGTACAAATAACGTTTTTTTCGGAGTGGAAACAGAACACTCCACGATGTAAAACTGCAAACCAGATTGTAATTTTTTTGACATAACTAACAAAATTTAAAAGTAATAACGAGACAAAGATAGTAAAAAAATTGATAAAACAAATCAAATCACAAAAAAAATAATAAATCACACAAGGCCGGCGCCGCTATGGGCTTCCAGCGCACATTTGTGGCCTGCACTTCGTGCCCTTTTAAGAATAGCATTGCATAACGAAACTAACTACCATATTAGACATTTATGGATATAGATTAATATTTGAATAAAGAGCCGGCACCACCAAGCACAGCACCAGCACCCTTAAGAAGATTAGATACACCCGAAGAAACAGAATTCCACGCATAGAACTTAATTTCCTTTTCAGTAAGACCAATTTCAGCAGCAATCTTATTGATTTCGGCTTGATATTTTTCTATTTCAGCCTTACTTTTAGCAATCACAGCATCATTGACTTCTCTATCACTTGCAAGATTAAGAATTTCCTCATTAATTTTACCTATAAGAGCATCAATATGTTTACACTGGGCTTTATTAGCCTGTACACGGGACATTATTTCCCGTTTTTTATAATCAGAGAGTCCGGCTTCGGCATTAGCTTCAGCAGCTTTTGCATCATTAAGACCTATTCCGCTCCGGAGCATTTCAGGTGCATAAGTAGCGAGTATTTCCTTATACTGCGTATCGGCGGCAATATTTCGAACATTTTCGCCAAGCCATTTAGTGTTAGCCAAAGTATTTAGATACTCAGCTTCCAACATGCGGTCTTGCCACTTATTGAGTATGTCCTGATTAGCAGTACGCGAACGAGTATATTCAGCTTCAGCCTTAGATATATCTGTCTCATTTTTAACACGCTTACTATCCAAAAGAGCTGACAACATGGTACCAAGAGATTCAGCGGGATTAGGATTACCCGATGTATCTTGAGGCGAAGCAGACTGACCAACAGTAGAGGCACTAGCACCAGGATGATAACCAACCATACCCATACGATTGAGACCTACAGCATCATATCCAGCAGCAGCACTTTTAATTTGGGCCTCAGGACCGAGATAGTCTTCTTGCATCTGTCTCTGTCGTTCATAGGCGACCTTAGCATTTTCATCGGCAATATCATCGAGATAATTTATTTTCTTCTTTTCACCGGGCAAATAGCCAAAAATAGATGTATAAATATCTTTGAGTCTAGAAACAAATCTATCAGACTGTTGTTGCTTAAAACCGAGAGCGGAAAGTATTAGAGTTAAAAATTCCATAATTTTAATAATTTTAAAGTTAAAGCAGGTCAACAAGTTATTGTTTTACAATCACTTGCCAACCTGCATTACATAATCAAGTTATTGCAGGCATATTCCAAAACTTTGGAATATGGTTTCGTGGAAACTTGGTACATGTAACATGTATCATCTTATTTTAGTTTTAGTTTTATCTTCCTGACGATTAACTATAATATCGCCATAGTTAACACCTTGCTCTCGCATGACAACAAAGTCCTTTATAAGTCCAATATTACTATCAATACGGTTAAGACTGTTATCAATACGGTTAACAGTGTATTCGTAACGAGTACTAAGGTCCAGCAAATCCCTCTGCAGTATACGTAAATTACGTATACTACAAAAGGACAGCACACATAACCCAAACACAATGCAATATAGTACAATAGGCTTAAGGTTGTTAACCCAATTAATAAACTTTTTCATAGCATATCAAATTAAGACTGAGTAGTAGAGCCAGCTGACGCAGACGGAACTGGGGAGGACGGAGCTGGGGCCGAGACCTCAGTGGCCTGTTTAATCGCATCAGCTTCCTGTCGTTTTTTCTTCTCCGAACGAATCTTACCATAGGACCGGAGTAGACGAGCAGCATCGATAGCAGCAAACTCATCTCTGACAATACCGACAATATTATGAGGATTATCAATTTTATTATTCTCAAGAGTTGCCGAACTATCTTTAACGACACCTGTTTCAAGCATATCGGTAATATCTACCGCCAATCCATCTTCAACCTCAGCAATATCTCGAAGTGGATTAAAAGCAAATCTTTTTTTAACCTCAGTTGCTTCAACTTCAGTTACATTAGTTTTTTTAGTAGCCATAGTATTTAGTAATTATAAACGACTGCCCCCATGTGGAGACTTAATAGTGTGAGTATCCTCCAGCTCACCCAAAGTGGGTATGCAAAAATCAGCGAGTGGCATAGATACCTTAAATTCGAAAAATATTTCGTACCAGCAGGAGAGTTTCATGGCTTTAGTTGACACAGCAAAAATGTCATCCAAAGCATCCTGAGGAATCTCGAGGAAACCAGTAGTAAGAGATATATCGTCAGCGCCCAAACGCCTTTGCAACACAAAACTATGCAAAGACTTTCCAGGACGAAGTTCACCATGGACTTCGTCATCCATGTATTTAAAGCGCGAATAACGTGGAATATAACCAAAAGTTTTATCACCAGTATTAGGACCAGAGTTTAACTCATAGGAATAGATAGCCTCATGTCCAACTGTTTGCATCTCAGGAGCGGGGAAATCACCAATTTTGCGAATAGTTAACTCTCTATTAATACCTGTACCGTACATAGCATGCGGAACGAGGGAGAAAAGACACATAACATAAGACCACGTAGTAGAATGATATTTATCACAAATGCTACCTTGACCAGCAAACGCAGCACTGCCACCCTTAGCACCCAATGCACCTTGAGCGGCAAAAGGATTACCGCCAACTTGAGGAGTATCGGTAGATTGATTCTGATAGATACCCTTTTGATATACAGGGAGTACAACACGACCGAGGTAGTAAGGCTCTTCAAAATCGGCATCCTTAGGACGAGTACCCCAACGATTACGCATCATATCAGCATAATCCTGACTCAGATTGTTAGTTTCCAAAAATTTTTGGAGAGAATTAGCAGCCCTAAGCGCTCCGATAGTAAAGGCACCATCTTCACTATCAACATCAACATCAAACACAAGACGACTTGCATTGCCCTGCTGAGGAGAAATAGTAGCGGCAGTAAAATAATCACGTGCATAATTACGCTGACGAGTGCTAAAGACGCTTGTCCCGTCGGGGAAATTAAAATCAGTTGAATAATTAAAATAAGAACCATGAACCTCAAAATACTGGGATCCAGTACCAACGTTAGCTATTTCATTGTGACCAAAATAAACCGCATTAGGTATACGACCAACCTGTTTGATATTTACCAATGACGAGAATTCAGCCTCTGTACTAGCAGTAGCAGGTATAAAAATAG
>JBMNTQ010000149.1:0-5170 GCA_050945815.1 Christensenellales bacterium | reverse complement strand
AGCCATGCCCAAAATCAAATAGTGGATTACTCACGGAGCATAAGGGGCAAACAGTAGAGGACACCTTTGCTCATGAACAAAATATCGTGATAGAGGAAGACGGAAAGACTCTATTGGTGACAGGCTGCGCTCATAATGGCATCATAAATATACTTGAACATTTTCACGCACTCAAAGGACGGATGCCCGACTATGTGATAGGTGGATTCCATCTTTCCAGCCGTTCCGGCGGAAATGAGGACTCTGACACGATAGATAGGATTGCTAAACACCTTCTGGGTACAAAAGCAAAGTTTTATACCGGTCATTGTACAGGCATAGAAGCCTATGAAAGACTGAAATCTGCTATGGGCGATAACATTGATTATCTATCAGCAGGCAGCGTCATAACAATCTAAAATAAAGGAGTAAGAGTATGAGCGAAAATTGCAATCAAAGCTGCAGCAGTTGCTCGGAGGACTGCGCAGAAAGAAAAGAACAAACAGATTTCTCCGAGAAACCACATGAAATGAGCAGTATTAAAAAGGTAATAGGTGTTGTGAGCGGTAAAGGCGGTGTCGGCAAGTCGCTTGTTACCTCTATGCTTGCGGTTACCATGAACAGGATGGGTTATCATACCGCTATTCTTGATGCGGACATTACAGGCCCTTCTATCCCGAAAGCCTTCGGTATCAAGGAAAAAGCCACAGGAAGTGAATTTGGCTTATTCCCCGTTAAAACCAAGACCGGTATTGATATTATGTCTGTCAATTTGCTTTTAGAAAATGATACCGATCCGGTCGTATGGAGAGGGCCGGTTATTGCCGGTACAGTCAAACAGTTTTGGACAGATGTAATCTGGAACGATGTGGATTTTATGTTCATCGATATGCCACCAGGCACCGGCGATGTTCCCCTTACGGTCTTTCAATCCATTGCTGTTGATGGGATTATCGTTGTGACATCTCCGCAGGAACTGGTATCCATGATTGTTTCAAAAGCGGTCAAGATGGCCGAGATGATGAACGTCCCCATTATCGGCCTGGTGGAAAATATGTCTTATTTTACATGCCCCGATAACGGCAAGGACTATCAGATATTCGGTGAAAGCCATATTGAAGAAATTGCTGACAAACATAATGTAAGAGTTCTTGCGAAACTGCCTATTGATCCGAAGATTTCAGCTGCGTGTGACAAGGGTATGATAGAGCTTTTTGATGGCAATTGGCTTGAGCCGGTTGCAGAAATATTAGAAAAAATGGAGGAAAACTAAAATGATGAAAATTGCTGTAGCAAGCGAAAACGGAATGGTAACCGAGCATTTTGGACACTGCGAAGGGTTTATGCTTTTTGATACGGATAATAATCAAATCGTTAAAAGTGAAACCATTGCCAACCCTGGGCATAAGCCTGGTTTTTTACCCAATTTTCTCGCCGATCGCGGTGTAAAGGTCATCATCAGCGGAGGCATGGGCGGAGGCGCGGTTGAGATTTTTAATGAAAGAAATGTTGAGGTTGTTGTGGGAGCTTCCGGCAATGCGAAAACTGCTGTAGAAGCGTACCTGCAAGGTTCTCTAAAATCTACCGGCTCCGTTTGCCATGAACATCAACATCTTGATGAATGTGGCGAATAAAATAACAAAATTGAGTTGTGAAATGGTGCATGCGCTGTATAATTAGTGTAAGCACTATTTTACTACCATAGATATATAGAGGGAGGACTATTAATGAAAGCAGGAATTATCAGATGCCTGCAAACCGAGGATTACTGTCCCGGGACAACGGACTTTAAAATGATACGTGAAAAAAAAGGCGCCTTTGAGGGAATTGAGGAAAATATCGAAATAGTAGGGTTCATCAATTGCGGAGGGTGTCCTGGCAAAAAAGCCGTATTAAGGGCGCGTGAACTTGTGAAAAGAGGAGCCGACACAATTGTATTTGCATCCTGCATACAACGTGGTAATCCCATCGGTTATCCATGTCCTTTTGCCAAAAAGATGAAGGAACTCATACAAAAGGATTTACCAGAACATATAAAATACTTGGATTTTACCCACTAAATGATATGGATATAAGCTATATCACAACAAAGCAAGGGGGTTCACCCGGTAAGCGGAAGATCGCATGTCGTATGGAAATGAATTTTCAGTAAAAACGAAAGCAGAGCCAAATAATTTTATAGGGATACCGCAAACAGCAAGAATAAATTACCCGAAAAACTTGTACAACAGTGTAATAGAAATAGGGTCAAATTCTATCAAGCCGTCCTCTCTCATTTTGGCGAGTTCTCTGGATAAAGATGTTCTTTGAACGCCAATTCTTTCAGCCAGTGCCTTTTTCGTCATAGTAAGTTTGATTACATTCGAGTTTTGCTTTTTATGCTCATAATTGAGATAACTTATTATGCTTTCACGGATTGTTCTGTTCACATAGTGCTTGATCCTGTCCCCAAGAATGATTGTATGATCCGATACATACTCAAGATAACTCCTTAAAAAATCGTGGTTATTTGAAAACAAAAGGAAAAGCAGATCCTTGTTTATTGCTAAAGTCAGTGTAGCTTCTTTAGCTGTGACGGTCATTGGGTAATGCGGTTTTTTTGAAAACATCAGATTGCCTCCAAGAACATCGCCGCTGAAAAACTCTGCTATTGTCATAAGGTTGCCGGATTCGTCAATGCGTTCAATAACCACTTTACCGGAGAGAATAATCTCAAGATTGGAACAGACCTCTCCAACAAAATGAACAATATTGTTTTTTCCGTACTGGGCAATTTTGCAGCTCCCTTCAGCTAAGTACGACTCGATTTCTTGTGGGCTTATTGATTTTATGAGGTCAGTTTGTTCCATTAACCCCCAATATTTTTTCATAACAAACTCCCTATGTGTTACATTGGTAACACCTTTTTGTATATTCTATCGTTATAATAAGAATATATCAAGGAGGCGTGTATCATGAAATACATAATAAATATCATTCGAATCGCTTTTCTTGCACTTTTTTTATTTCTGCTGGCAAAAGGGAACGTAATGCTGTGGCTTGCATTATTCGGAGTGAGCTTGGTTGCCGCTCTCATTTTTGGTAGGGTTTACTGCGGGTATATTTGTCCGATGAACACCATGATGCTTCCCACAACATGGTTGTCAAAGAAACTAAACCTCCAGACAACGAAAACTCCCAAGTGGTTGAAAAACGGGTATTTTACATGGATAACCTTCGGTGTCAGCATAGCGGTTATGCTTTTATCAAAAAGGCTGCTGCATATCAATTTTCCGATTCTGCCTTTTTGGCTGGTTGGATCGGTACTTGTCACACTGAGATATAAACCCGAGGTATTCCATAACCTTATCTGCCCGTTTGGTGCTTTGCAAAAGATCTTTGGCCGTTTTGCGAGACTCTCTGAAAAAGTGGGTAAGGATGCCTGCATAGGTTGTAAGTTATGTGAAAAGGACTGTCCCTCTCATGCCATTGTTGTTTCTCCGGAGGATAAAAAAGCCCATATAAACACCGCACTGTGCCTTCAATGCACGAATTGCCGGCAGGTTTGCCCCCAAAATGCCATTCGCTACGGTAAAAACGTATGACAAGATATGATTTATTGCAAGTGCAACAGACCCTGTACAATTTGTTATGATACAATAGAAAACACAAATAAAAAAAGGAGGCACACCGTAATGGTTGAACAAATCTTTAAACTATCAAAAGGTAATGGCAAGGCTGTAGAAAAGGTCATTTTTGATGAGAATGTACACTATCTTCATATGGTGTTTAACAAAAGCGAGGGTTTGCCTGAGCATTTATCCAATTCAAACGTGTATATGACTATTGTTCGCGGAATTCTATCCATCGGCCTGAATGAACAGGATATTCACGAATATGAATCCGGCACTCTTTTAAAGATTCCGTTTCAAACCAAAATGAATGTAAAAAACCTGCACGATGAAACTTTGGAGCTAATTGTCGTGAAGGCTCCGGCCCCGAAAAACTGAGATTAAATCGGGGGTGTTCACTCTGCACACGGAACAAACGCAAACAAGCAAGGGTGTTCACCCAACAAGCGGGAACAGGGCTGTCGGGTGCATTTTGTATCAAACTCGTGTCCTTTGCCACCAGCGTGACGCTGGGCCCACATTCGCAAGCTGCTTTTGGTGGTTTACGAATTTTCTTTGCCCGAAATAGGCATCATCTGAATAGTCAAAGCATTACAAATCTAAACCTCGTTATTGATACAAGGACGAGAAGTGAAAAAACCCAGCATTGCTGGGCCTTTTCGCATTTTGGAGGAAATACTGCGCCGTTTTGAGAGGCATTCTCTATGCCTTGTTTGCGCCCTCTCGTGTCATGATGCACAGAGGGTTTTTTGCACCCTGCCTTTCGTGTCATAGTTGGGGAATCGTGTCATAATGAAAAGAGGCAAGCGGAGTTAAAAAGCGAGTACGATATTGTCATGGAACTGATGAGAAAATGCGTGGAAGAAAACGTCCGCACTGTTCTCGACCAGAATGAGTACAACCAGAGATACGTCGTTTTGATGGAACGCTACGAGGCCACTCAGAATGGTATTGCTGAAATCAACGATAAAATGCTGGAGCGCACTGCCAAGCGGGAGAAGATAACACGCTTCCTTGATAATATGAAATGCCACGATAAGCTGCTTGACGAGTTTGATGAAAAACTCTGGCTTGCCACCGTCGATTCGGTGACTGTCTACTCGGAAAGCGAAATGGCGGTCACTTTTAAGGACGGCAGCGAGGTTACGGTGGAGATATAGGATTTTAAATAAAATGATGCCCATGGAAACAGTGAATATTGCTATTTTCACGGGCATTTCTGTATGCTATAAAACAGTTCGCTTCTCTTTCTTTTAAGATCTACCATGCGTCCTGCAATGGAAATGTCACCGTCATTCCGATATCCGATGACCATGATTATGTGAAAAACAGTTATCCCGAAGTTTAAGCCCTTCCCCTATATACAAATGGGTTGAGGTAAAACTTCAGGATAACCGTGTTCACATTTTTCTTTGCTTAAAAGAAAATGCTTCGTATCAACACCCGCGTTATTCTACCGGATTATCGCCGGTTCACCCCTTACTATCGCGGATCAACACATCAGATTGCCGGATTGACGTTAGGGAAACGTAACATTTTCATACACTGTATCAGCCCATAAAGAAGCTCTTCTGCCTGAG
>JBMNTQ010000148.1:0-5215 GCA_050945815.1 Christensenellales bacterium | reverse complement strand
ATATGCAGCTTGAACTTATCGGTAGGGAAATCCGTCATGACTTTATTAAGAATCTTTTTCTGTGCATCGTCTGGCAAGACTGAAAACTCATAGCTTCTATCGTATTGAAACACCGATGTAGTTTTGCTTGATAGTGGATTCGCAATATTTGTGGTATAAATCAAGCTGACGGCATCACCGTTAATGGAATCTTGCATGAGCAGGCGCAAAGCGTTAGTCAAATTCGTCGAGGCACTACTTTAGTCACCTATCCGGGTTACTGACTTTGCTTAAGCATAGATCTTGCCTGATTTAAGCGTAATCTCTATATCATCAGAAGCACCTTCCATTTTTAGAGAAGTAAACTCCTTTACGTTATCAAGCATAAGAGTAATGCCAGCCCCAACCTGAAAACACCAACCATATGCAGAAGGTGATGCGCTAGTATCAATAGATTTTGGCTCGGCTTTCGTTCATTTGCTACTCATGCCCTTCCCCCTGATGAATGTCGTTTAGTGCCCTGCTTTATGCCTTAAGCTTTTCTGCGAGGGTATAAACCGGAGATACTTATGTGCCCTCTTTTATTGTCGCTTCATTAAGAATCACATCACAGATATCGCCAATATTACAGTTAAGATAAGCACAAATTTTCATTAAAACATCAAGGGAAACTTTTTCACCTTTGTTTAATCTGGTCATTGTATTTGCGGCAATATTGCACTGTTCCCGAAGTGTCTGTTTTGAGATTTCTTTTTCAATAAGCATGAGCCAAAGTTTTTTATAACTTATTTTCATGGAGCAATACCTCCGACACTTTTACTCTTAATATCAGCATATATTAACAAATATAGAAACTCAACATTTTTAGAAACAATAATCGCAAGACGTTGCGATTATGTATGGTGAATAAAGTGTAAAATATTTCAGTTTAGCACAAGCTATTGTACTCAAGCTAAATGCTGCTTCATGATTATATCATTCCACCGCACTTCATTATGGAAGTAGCTATAAGTCATGGACTGTGCAATCTGTAATATGACCGACCTAAATGGAAGCGTCCGTAAGGACGCGCAGCCGCCCCCATTTTAGGGGGGCGTTCAGTGGGGATTGGGGACCTTCCCGAACAAGCATTTTGCTAAATTAACCGGAGGGAAATTGAAGCAAAAAGGCAAGGTGTGTACCACCTTGCCCTGCTTGCCAGTTTTGTTTAGCTGATTGCCGCCTCAAAATCAAATACACCAATGAAATTATAGATGATATGAATTTTACGCTCCTTGCTCGTTCTGCCCATCCCTATCTGTCTCTCATTAGTCTCCTTCAACAACTCAAAAGAGTTTTTGCTAATCGAATGCGCCATGCGGCAAGCCTCCTATTTTAGCAAATCCGAGAAAATATCTGGTGTTTTCATGTAGCAACCTCCCGGACATTTCTTGTTGGTGAAGCAGCATAAAGAGCAGAGCGTTTCAACACTAATGACATACTCTATTGCACAGGCATCGGTATCCGCAATTTCATACTTTATGCCAAGCACATCAATCAGAAACTTCCGTATAATAGAAGCCTTGATCCAAATCCAAAACCCGGTACATGATATGACTGACTTTCATTTTCACTCACTCCTGACACTTTCTATTTGATGCAGCGGAGGACTTTGAGCCAAACGGCTTTGATATTGTGTTTGACCATGTGGATTTTTCTTACCAGAGTAACGATGAAGGTGTTTTGGAGAATGTATCTTTTGTTGCGAAGCAGGGCGAGTGACTGCGCTGGTAGGCCCCTCAGGTGGCGGTAAAACGACCGCTACAAAACTGGCAGCCCGCTTTTGGGATGTGGGAAGTGGGAAGATCACCCTTGGCGGAGTGGGCGTATCAACCGTTGACCCGGAAACCCTTCTGCAATACTACGCCATCGTTTTACAGGATGTGGTGCTGTTCCGCGACACCATTATGGAGAATATCCGCCTTGGCCGCCGGGGAGCCAGCGATGAAGATGTATTGTCCGCTGCAAAGGCCGCCCGTAGCGACGAGTTTGTACAGGGGTTGCCCGAAAAACACGGGACAATGATTGGCGAAAACGGCCAGACCCTTTCCGGGGGGGAGCGGCAGCGTATTTCCATTGCCCGCGCACTCTTGAAAGATGCACCTATTGTGCTGTTAGACGAAGCCACCGCCAGCCTGGATGTGGAGAATGAAAGCGTTGTGCAGGAAGCCTTTTCTCACCTGCTACGGGATAAGACGATTCTGATTATCGCCCACCGTATGCGCACCGTGGCCGGGGCGGACAAAATTGTGGTGCTGGAGGAAGGCCGAGTAGCTGAACAGGGAACACCGGGTGAACTGATGGAAAAAGGGAACTCCTTCCATCACATGGTGGAATTGCAACAGCAAAGCAGTGAGTGGCAGTTGGGCTAATGAAGCACGGGGACGACTCTCCTGCTTCACTGCCTAAAATCTTACACAGGGTATCTGGTACAAAATCCATATTCAGAAAAACAAATCCAGCAGTTTTAATGGTCACAGCGATTTCGTGTGGAAAAAGTATCAGGTGCCAAAGCCACAGCAGGTCATTTTACAATTCGCACAACAAAAGCTAAACGATTACACAAAGCACTCAATGTAGTTTGTAATATCTTATTTTAGAAAAAACAAACACTTGACTTATGGGAGTGAAAATATGCCGTCACGGAGTTGCAAAAGATAGTTATACGATACTAACATAATATATATATGCGTAAAAGAGAAAGGGGCGGCATTATGATTAAACTCTGTGATGTGCCAGCATCAAAAAAGGTGCAGATATGTTCGATAGACAGGGACACCCGTTTTTTGACCCGCATTACATCTATCGGCTTGACTGTGAGTGGAAATCTGTCTGTGGTAAGCAATGAAAAACGACTTCCATTATTGGTGTACAGCCGGGATTCCCTGATTGCTGTAAATCGTGAAGAAAGCGCGAAAATATTAGTTAGGGAGGAACAGTAAATGAGTACAAACGCTACTGTTGCCCTGCTCAGTCAACCTAATGCCGGGAAGTCAACTCTTTTTAACGGATTGACCGGAGCAAAGCAGCATGTGGGCAATTGGCCGGGCAAAACGGTTGAGAAAAAAGAGGGAACATTTCAGCACAAGGGAAAAAGCTATTCCATTATTGATTTGCCCGGTTCGTATTGTCTTTCGGCAAACTCGAATGAGGAAATTGTGACACGCGATTACATAGCCAGCCGAAATGCGGATTTAGTTTGTATTCTTGCTGACGCATCCCAGCTTGAGCGCAGTTTGTTTATGCTGGCAGATTACGCAGGAATTACAGCGCCCGTTATTTTGGTTTTGAATATGATTGACGTTGCGAAAGAGCAAGGGAAGACGATTGATAGTAAATTATTATCAGAGCGTCTTGGTATCCCGGTGGTTGCAATGTCTGCTGCCAATTTGAAAGAGTATGATGATTTTTTAGATACCCTTAACACTTCCGTTATCAATCCTCATGTTTTGAACACAGAAGATTTGACACGCCTATATGAAGAAAAGATAGGCGAACCTTTTACCGCACTTTGCCGATTGCTGCCGAAGGCTGGTATTGAGGGCTACTCGCAAGCGTGGCTTGCGGTAAAACTGATTGAAAATGATGCTGTAATAAAAGCACTTGTGGAAAGTATAGTAGACGCAGAAACTACTGTTCAAATAGAGAAACTACTGTCGGCAATCCCCAAAGGGAACCTCCTGACAGGTGAATGTAAATTCAAATGGATCGAAAGCGTTTTAGATGGCGCGGTGAAACAGGAAAAACAAAAGGCATTTGTAATGTCTAAGTTTGACCGTGCTGCAACAAGCCGCCGATGGGGAAAATGGATTGCCCTCGGCGTGATATTAGTGGGGGCTGATTGCATCAATGGTAATTGCCCTTCCTCTTATCGAGGTGATTGATGTACTTATTTCTCTAATTCAAGGTGGTGCTGCACATGGTTTAAGTACTATCGGCGTACCTGCGTTTTGGGTCGCGTTTGTAACGGATGCTGTTCTTAGTTCATTAAAGTTTGCCATGCAAATGCTCTGCTTCGTATTTGGAGTAAGTTTTGTATTTGGACTAATTGAAGAAGTTGGTTATATGGCGCGAATATCATATGTGTTTGATGGCGCAATGTCAAAATTGGGGTTACAAGGAAAAGCGGTTATGCCGTTCCTTGTTAGCTTTGGTTGTAATATTGGCGGCTCTGCCGGAACAAGGGTACTGGATTCCTGGGGGCAGCGCGTTACGGCCATTGCAACATCATGGGTTGTACCTTGCTCCGCAACATGGGGCGTAATCGGTCTAATGGGCGGCACGTTTTTTGGCTCAGGCGCTGTCCTTGTTATCCTTTCTCTGTTCGTGGTGGCAATCCTGCACATGGTTATTACCTCAAAGATTTTCGGAAAGCAGCTTTTACAGGAAAATGACCGCTGCGGCATGATTATGGAATTGCCGCCCTATCACAAACCCAAATGGGGAAATCTTTTTCGCTTTGTAGGTCAGCGTATGGGGGATGTTTTCCGACGGGCAGTCAAAATCATTCTTATCGTCGCAGTCGTGTTTTGGTTTTTATCCTACACTCCTGACGGAAATATTGCGAATAGCTTTATTTATAAAGCGGGAGTATTTATTGAACCCGTTACAATGTTCTTTGGCTTGCGTTGGCAAATGTTTATCGCATTTATTTGTTCCGGACTTGGGAAAGAGGCATCTCTTGGTGTATTAGCGTCACTATTTGAATTCGGTTCTAATGGCGGACGCGCAGATTCTTAAACATCAGACAAAGCCCTCCTGATCGGGTGGCGAATCACGGTTTTGAGCTTTTCCGGGGCGGTCCTGCGCGGGTCGCTGAGATAGATTTCATGGTGCCGCCGCGTGCCGCCCATGTCTTCCACGTAGCCGTTCTCTTTTATGAAGCGGCTCAGGACGGCGACGGTCTTCGGCTCGTCGTCGTACGCGCCGAGGTGCATGACCTGCGCGCACAGGCCCTCCATGAACCTTTCCAGCCGCACAGCCGACAGGTCGAGTTGTGGTTTTTCCCTGGCGAGCGTCGCCTTGGCGGTTTCAAATACGTCCGCCGTAACAAATTCTGGCTGGCGGATCATCGACGTCCACAGGAATTTGCTTTTGTCCCGGATGGCTTCGCTCCCGCCGTTGAACGCCCCGCCGTCGTCTACGCTCCAAAGTCCTTCCAGCGGCGGCACAACGTAATCGAAATACCCGCTGGGCT
>JBMNTQ010000147.1:0-5293 GCA_050945815.1 Christensenellales bacterium | reverse complement strand
ATTACGCCAGCAGAATAATTCCTTTACTTTCGTGGCGGCGCGCACTACAATAAAAAAAGCTGCATAATTATTCCAAGGGAGGTCTTATCCATATGCTTATCAAACCTAAAACCCGCGGCTTTATCTGCACCACCGCCCACCCGGACGGCTGTGCCCAAAATGTCCGCTCCCAAATCGCCTATGCAAAACAGCAGAAAAACGGTGTCCGCCGCTTTCAAAATGCGCTGATCATCGGCGCCTCCACCGGCTACGGTCTTTCCTCCGCCATTGCGGCAGCCTACTCCTGTGGTGCAAACGTCCTCGGAGTAGCCTTCGAACGCAACGCACACAAAGGACGCACCGCCACCGCCGGCTTCTACAACAGCGCCGCCTTCCTGCACGAAACAGCAAAAGACGGCCTGTTTGCCCGCATGCTGATGGGAGACGCTTTCGCGGATCAAACCAAGCAAAAGGCCCTGGACATCCTTGCCGATCAGATGGGAGCCGTCGATCTGCTCATCTATAGCTTGGCCGCTCCCGTGCGCACTCTGCCCGAAACCGGAGCCCGAATAAGCTCGACACTCAAGCCTATAGGCCAAGACTATGTCAGCAAGAATGTCGATATACAGTCAGGCCAGGTCTCGGAAGTCCGTCTGCCCCCCGCCACCCAAGAAGAGATCGACAACACGATCACCGTCATGGGCGGCGACGACTGGCAGCGCTGGGTTTCCGCCTTGAAGGAACGCTCCCTGCTGGCAGATGATGCCACCACCATCGCCTATTCCTACATTGGCCCGTCAATCACCCACCCCATCTACAAGGACGGCACCATCGGCCGCGCCAAGCAGCATCTCAAGCAGACGGCCGACAGCCTGCATGGCAAAAATGGCGTTAGCGCCTATGTCTCTGTCAACAAAGCGGTGGTCACCCAATCCAGCTCCGCCATCCCGGTGGTGCCGCTGTATATTTCCATCCTCTTTAAAGTCATGCAGGAGAAGGGCTGTCACGAGGGTTGCATCCAACAAATCTGCCGCCTTGCTCAGCGTCTAACCCAACCCTCCCCCACAGACAGCGAGGGCTATATCCGAATGGACGACTGGGAAATGCGTGCCGACATCCAAGACGAAGTGATGCGCCGCTGGCAGCTTGTCAATTCCGACAACATCGCCTCTTTAGCCGACCTATCAGCCTACAACGCGGAATTCCTGTCGCTCTTCGGCTTCGGAGTAGAAGGCATAGACGAATCACTGGAAACAAATGAAGTCGCCGACGAAACCAATATGATTCTTCTATAATGCGTTTGCAAACGTAAAAGACGCGGCACGTACAGCCGCGTCTTTTTTCTTATAGTCCACAAACAAGCGCTATTCCATTTCAAAATATTTCCCCACCTCCGCTTCGGTGGTCTGCTTACCCGTAGCAATGATTTTCTCAGTCTCCCACTCCCAATATTCCGGGCGAAACATCTCAATGGACACCATCTCGTCATACCCCAGTTGTTTTAGTATGCTCAATATCCCATCCAAATCGACAGCACCCTCTCCCGGCCACAGGCGGTTATGATCCCGCAGCGCCCCCACAGGCAAATCTTCCGAATCGTCAATATGGAAAATGAATATCTTCTTCGGATCCGCCATCCGCAAGTCCTCCAGCCTCGAGCCCATCGCGTGGAAATGGAAACAATCCAAAACCAACCCTACACTGTCCCGGTCCACCCTTTTAATAATATCATAGGCCTGCCCAAAGGTGTTTACCGAACAGTTGGGATACCCAACCAGTTCAAAAGCCAGTTTAACATCATAACCCTCAGCGGTATCCGCCAAATCATTCAACACCCGCGCCGTCTCCTCGGCGATCTCCTCTTTGGTATATTCGCCGATATCAAAAGTCGGAACCACCACAATCTTCTTACAGCCAATCAGTTTCCCTGTCTCGCAAAGAAATACAAGGTCTTCCTTAATTTGCCGATAGCCTTCCGAATCACGGAAAGAAATAAATTCCAAAGCATTGAATGCAAAGGGGCGTATTCTGCTGTTCTTAAAAAAATCCACCAAATCCTGCATCTCATGAGTTTTCAAATAATCCTTCAACTTGTCCAGCCGAATCTCAATCAGATCGTAGCCATGCTTCTCGCAGAGTTCCAAATCCTTCTCTAGGTTAGAATACTTCATAGTAGTGGCCTGATTAAAACAAAGCTTCATTGCACAAAACACCTCACGTATAATTTTTAGATGGGAAGAAAATCAAAGCAACATAGAAAATCGTCCACGAGTTCAACCCCCTAGCCCATCCCGGGCTAAAACCAGCCTTATACGTGCGTCTATTCAGGGTTCAAGATCTTTGCGTTCCCGCGCACGCTCACTTTATTTTACTATATACTGCCAGCCTTATGCAATACTATTTGTAAAATTTAATCAAAAACTTCCTGCCTGCCGGCCCTACACTTATACCCGGCACCCTCCCCATTATCCTCGTCCCGAAATCTGCCAAATCCAAGCGCCCGTCACAAGCGCCCAGCACAACGGCCTACGCAGCCCCATAAGCGAGCCAGTCTCCACTCCAGCCTGGCTTAGAAGCATAAACGGGATAGGTTTTAAATCCTATCCCGTTTATGCTGAAGAAAAGAAGTCCCACTGACAAGATCACGCTCTGTCCCACGACGGATCGATCATCTCCTGATAAAGGTTTCCGTCACATAAGCATATTTATTGGAGATCGTTTTTGCGCCCACACCCAAATGTGTGTAACTGGACTTTAAGATGTTGGAACGATGTCCCGAAGAGTTCATCAGGCGCTCATTTAGAATAATCGCATTTCTATGCCCCAGCCCAATGTTCTCACCCATACTCTTGTAGGTAAAGCCTCTGCGACTTGCCTGTGTTGCAGGGCTCAGCCCTTCCGGCGTATAGTGGCTGAAGTATTGCCGCTTTCTCATATCCGCAGACCTACTTGCCGCGAAATTCGCACCGGCAGGGGTAAACTCCAGCGGCTTGAGGCCGGCAACCGCACGCTTGGCATTGATTATATCCTTGGTCTGCCTCTCAATCGACTTTGCCACAACAGAAGTGATATTAACCTTCGCCATTGCTCTTTCTTCGTATTCCTGCTTCACAATCATCACCGACGCTACAGTCGTACCCTTATGGGTATCGTAAAACACCGTGATATAATAGCCGTTCCACAAGAAAGTATCCTTTTCATTGGTGTGGTTCAGCACATAATACTTATTCCCCACACGAATAGCGCTTAAAGGTTTCCCGTATTGTTCACGGACAGCATTGCGGCTCGAGCCAACCCGAATATTATCTCCCAATACGAGGCTAGGCGTATTGGTATATACCGCCACAGTCTTTCCTCCAATATAGCCCGCCAGCGCAAAATTACGATAATTCTTATTGTAGACTCTCATTTTGAAGGAATACTCCACAGTATCCGTTCTTGTCTGTTTTCCAAAATGTTTCTCCACTTCAGATATTGGTTGTCCCATCAGATGGTCGACATGCACAGCAGATGCAGCCTCAACCGGCCTGGCGGCTACAATCCCCACAAACACAAAAGCTGCGAACAACAAAAAAGATACAAACCGTTTTTTCAAAATGCTCCCTCCCCTAAATGATTAGGGAACACGGTATGTATCATAGCCATTGTATTCATACAAACGAGTTCCCTATTGGTAACCTGGCTGCCATAACATTGCTGTCTTAGGCCCATTGGCTTTGCGTCGCCGATTTTCATCGGCTTTGCCATTTTCAATAGGTAACACTATTAAATTACACTATTATCATACACAAGCCCCCTCTATTTGTAAAGAACTTTTAACAAAATATTACAAATAAATTTAGAAATGGCCTATTTGCTGTTGCAAACAGGCCATTTCTGTATCACTTTTTACTCAATTTGGATTTCTTCTGCTTATTGGGCTTTTCTCTTGCGGCGAGATACCACCAGCATCACCACGCCCAATGCCAACAGTCCGCCACCCATCACCAACAGGTTGTAGTTATCCGTCGCGGTCTGATAGCCACCGCTGTAATCGTTGGTAATAATCACTTCTGTCGTCTCGTCGCCAATTACCTCCACCAGCAGGTCATCAAAGTCCTTATCATATCCCGCAGGCGGCACCGCCTCAACGATCCAGTAATCGCCTGGCTCCAGGTCCTCCACCAGGATAATCCCGTCTGCCCCAGTTACCAGATTCCCCGCCACCAGCTGAGTCAGCTCCTCATCCGAGTAAATCTCGAACACGGCGCCAGCCAAGGCCTGATCATTTTCGGAATCCAGTTTGATAATCTTAATAGCGCCCAGGGCTTCATAGCCAAGCTCGTAGTCGTTCAGGAACTCAACTTCCGTCAATTCTGCCGACAGAATTTCAACCATCACGCTGTTGCTCATTCCAACATATCCGGGAGGCGGCTCAATTTCCACAATCCAGTAGAATCCTGGGTGTATATTCTCTGTCAACACCGTGCCATCTTTTCCGGTTACCAATCCTTCATACACCAACTCTTGCAAATCCTCATCGGCGTAGACATTGAATATAGCACCGGCCAAAGGCCCATTGGTCAGAGAATCCAGCTTGATAATCTTCAAGTCTCCCGGCATCTTCTCGTTGCCGATCACGACATATTCCACTTCATCGCCTACCGTAAAGGCAATCGGCTCCGTCAGTAGCTGATAGTCTTCCGGTGCGCTGGTCTCGATTGCGAAGTAGTCGCCGGCCGGCAGCGCCTTAATGGAAATCTGTCCGAATTCGTCGGTCGTCACGGCTTCAATCACGATATTCTGCTCTGCGTCTACAATTTTAAAGGTTGCATTCGCCAGCGGTTCTTCCGTTTCCGCATCCAACTTCAGGATAATCACTTCCGTAGGCTGGTTGGTAAACGTCAGTTCTTTGCTGTCATTCAGTTCCAGTGTTACTTCCTGTGGCGTCTCATCCAGTATATAACCGACAGGCGCTGCGGTCTCCGTTACCAGCCAAGTCCCTGGCGTTAAATCAGCTGTGAAAATGCCAGTTTCATCGATGGTAATATACTGAGTCTCCACAACACTCTCGCCTACATACCGCTCCAGCTTAAAGGATGCGCCGGCTAGCGTCTGCGTTGGGTCATCTGCGTTCACCTTTTTAAGTATCAGTTCACAATGAGGAGCATTGGTCTTGGTTATCGTCGTTGTTTCGCCCTGCTCAATCGTAATGTCAAATACTTCGTCTGCATCGAACAGATAACCGTCCGGTGCGCTAATCTCTCGTGCCTGGTAAGCACCGGCCTCCAGTTGCAGTTCGATGATACCCTGTTCATTGGTCGTCTTGGTTACC
>JBMNTQ010000146.1:0-5296 GCA_050945815.1 Christensenellales bacterium | reverse complement strand
CAAAGATCCCCTGCACCACCTGGGAAGCCCCGCCAAAGCTTGTACCTAACACGATAAACACATGGTTGAACACACAGGCCAGCACAGCGCAAATAAGGCCTACAACAAAAAACAACTCCGGGAAAACCGCAAGCTGAACAAGCTGAAATAGCCCCAGGCTCAAGGAATAGCCCAACAAAAAGCCCAAGACTGCAACCCCCAGCAGAAAGATAAAGTGAAACAGCAATGCGCCTGCAACAGCCGCAAGCAGGATAAGCCACAGGCTGCTAGTGAATGCCATCGATACGCCCGCACCCACCAACGCCCCTAAGGCAACCAAATAGATTTTAAACAGCTTGTGCCCAAAAAGACAAGAAGCAAACCCCATAATAATCATAACAAGCATACTTGCAAGGAACATATCCACTTTCCCCCTCTGTTTCATGGCTTCCTTATAAACCTATCATATTTCCGATTTTCAGAACAGACCTATTTTCAGCATCTACAATAAAAACAGCGATTTAGTGCCCGTTCTTAAAAAAGCGGTTCTGGTTACCTTCAGGATAGGGCCTTTTCTATGCAAACTATATATTCTAACTATAAAACATCTTGACAAGCCCAGCAACAATATTGTATACTCCTATTGTTGCGCTTTTATGCAACGGGGGAGCATAGCTCAGCTGGGAGAGCACCTGCCTTACAAGCAGGGGGTCACAGGTTCGAGCCCTGTTGCTCCCACCAACGGCAATTTGCCGCTGTATCGCATATCATCTTTTGATGGTATGCGATATTTTTTATCACTTCGATAGGATGGTACGTTTTATGCGATAGCTTCGACAGCATACTGATTGCCAAAACATGAATAAAAAAACGAGGGGCTCATCCCTCGCTTTCCATCAACTCCCACCGCGCCCAGCGCCGCTGCAATCAGTTAAAAGCCTGCCTGCTATCTGCGCTCTTTCAACTCCTCAAAAACATCCTCCAAGGCAATTTTCTGGTCTACCATCAATACCAGGACGTGATACAGCAGGTCGCCAATCTCGTAGACTGTCTCTTCCTTATCGGCATTCTTAGCGCCAATGATCACTTCACAGGCTTCCTCGCCCACCTTCTTCGCGATCTTGTCGACGCCCTTTTCCAACAGATAGTTGGTATACGACCCTTCCTTAGGGTTTGCCTGGCGATCGACTATCACGCCGTAGAGCTCGCGCAAGATATTGCCATCCTCCTCCAGCTCGAAATCCGCCGCCTGCTCGATCAAATTATGAAAACAACTGTATTTGCCGGTATGGCAGGCAATCCCCATCTGTTCCACTTCCAGCAAAATACAATCCCCATCACAATCATAGGAGATGCGCTTCACAGCCTGTGTGTTGCCGCTGGTCTCGCCTTTAATCCAAAGCTGCTGGCGGCTGCGGCTGAAATACGTCGCCTTTTTTGTCTGAATGGTCTGCACCAGCGCTTCCCGATTCATATAGGCCTGCATCAGCACCGCCTTTGTGCGCACATCCTGCACAACAGCCGGTACAAGCCCCTTCTCATCAAACTTGATCTGTGAAATCCTATCCATGCTGCAAACGCCCCCTCAACTATCGCCATCCTTTTGAAATGCTAAAGCTTCTGAAATATCCATACGCCCGTCATACAACGCCTTACCCACAATCGCGCCATAACAGCCAATATCGGATAAGATGCGCAGGTGTTCTCCCTTACCAACGCCGCCAGAGCCTATCACCCGCAAGCCGGTTTCCACAATGGCTTGGGTTGCCTCGTAGTTGGGGCCGCCCAACATGCCGTCCCGGGAGATATCGGTGTAGATGACCGTGTCCACCCCCGCATCCTGTATGCCCTTGGCTAAGTCCACCGCATCCATACCGCTGTCCTCCACCCATCCTCGAATGGCAACCTTCCCATGTTTCGCATCGATGCCTACGGCAATACGGCCAGGATACATCGCTGCAGCCTTTGCCACCAGTTCCGGGTCCTCTACAGCCACTGTACCCAGAATAACGCGGTCTACACCCATTTCCAGCCTCTGGGCGATATCATCTACTGTGCGGATGCCGCCGCCCAATTGCATGGGAATATACAGTGCCCCAATCATAGCGCGAATGGTTTGTATGTTCTCGCCCTTTCCGCAAAAGGCACCATCTAGGTCCACAACGTGCAAATAGCGCGCGCCGGCAGCCTGCCATTTTTGGGCCATAGCCACCGGGTCTCCATAGATGGTCTCGTCCTGCGCGCGCCCTTGTATCAGGCGGACACATTTTCCGTTTTTGATGTCAACCGCCGGAAAGATTATCATATGTCTGTCTGCTCCTTCTTCTTATAAAACACCCTTTGTAGAGGGAACACCGGTCTGCCTCGGATCAATCTGCATTGCCTGTCGCAAACAACGGCCCACCGCCTTGAACGCCGCTTCGATCATATGGTGGCTGTTTCTCCCGTACAAAAGTGAGATGTGCAAGGTAATCATAGCACCGTGGGCCACAGCCCTGAAGAATTCCTCTACCATATCCGTCTGCATCTGCCCTGCCATCTCGCTGGGAAATTCTGCGTCAAATACGACATAAGGGCGGCCGCTGATGTCTACGCAGGCACGGCACAAAGCTTCATCCATCGGGACAAATGAAGTGCCGTAGCGGGTGATTCCCGCCTTGTCGCCTAAAGCCTCACCTATGGCTTTCCCAAGGGCAATACCGGTATCCTCGATGGTATGATGGGAATCCACCAGTATGTCGCCATTTACTTGAATGGTGCCGTCAATCATAGAATGCTTGAGAAAAAGCTCCAGCATATGGTCGAAAAATCCAATCCCTGTGCTCACAGTGTAGAGGCCCTTCCCGTCCAATACAAGCTCCACACACACGTCGGTTTCCAGAGTTTTGCGCACACAGCGGGCAAGACGCTTGGTTTGCATAGGCTCATTACTCCTTTCGTATGCCAATGCTGCGGCTATGGGCATGCAAGCCCTCATGCTTTGCCAACAGCATAATATCATCGGCAGCTTTTTGCAGGCTCTCTTTGTCATAGCCGATCACGCTGGAACGCTTGATAAAATCATATACACCTAGGGGCGAGAAAAACCGCGCCGTCGAGCTGGTGGGCAAAACATGGTTCGGCCCGGCATAATAGTCCCCCAATGGCTCCGGGGAATAGTGCCCCAAAAAAATCGAGCCGGCATGTTCCACCAACGGTAAAAGTGATTGAGGGTCCTCTACAGCCAGCTCCAGATGTTCTGGAGCAATCAGGTTAGACAACTCCATAGCTTCCTGCAAATTTTCAACTAAAATGATCATACCATATTGTTCCAGTGAACGACAAGCAATCTCTTTGCGCGGCAGTCTTGAAAGCTGGCTCTCCAGTTCTTTCTCTACTGTTTGGGCAAGGGTTTTGCTGTCGGTCACCAAAACGGACGCCGCCTGAACGTCATGCTCAGCCTGGGAAAGCATATCCGCAGCTACAAAAGCAGGGTTGGCGCTGTCGTCTGCAATCACCAATATTTCCGACGGGCCGGCCAGCATGTCGATGCCAACATAGCCGTAAACCTCCCGTTTCGCCATGGTAACGTAAATATTGCCCGGCCCGGTAATTTTGTCCACCCGAGGCACGCTTGCAGTACCAAAGGCAAAAGCGGCAATAGCCTGCGCCCCGCCCATCTGGTATATCTCGTCCACCCCGCCGATCTTTGCCGCCGCGACAATAACGTCGCTGATGCCGCTCTTTTTGGGCGGCGTCGCCATAGCAATACGGGAAACTCCGGCAACCTTGGCCGGAATGACGTTCATCAGCACAGACGACGGATAGGTAGCCGTACCGCCGGGTACATAAAGCCCAACGCTGCCAACAGGCCGCACGATCTGTCCCAGCAGGATGCCCGGCTTACTGTCGTCAAAGAACCCCGTTTGTACTTGCTTTTCGTGAAATGTGCGAATATTCTCCGCCGCTCGCTCCAATGCTGCACGCAAAGCCGGATCAATCCGCTCCAACGCAGCTTGCATCTCCAATTGCGACAAACGCAAACTCTCCGGTGCCAGCTTTGCCCCGTCTAGGGCTTCGATATAGGAAAACAGGGCCTCATCGCCCTTCTGCCGCACATCCGCCAAAATGCTGCGTACGCTGCGCTGAACCTCCTCCGCATCCAATTGCGACCTCGATGCAAGCAGGACGCGCAAACTCTCTAAATCTTCTTGAGCGTCATAGGTTTTAATCATGGCTGTCCACCACCTCCCGCATCCGCTGCAACAGGACACTGATGCTGTCGTGCTTGGTTTTCAGGCTGACACGATTGACAATCAGCCGTGCGCTAATATCGCATATTTTTTCCAAAACCACCAGCCCGTTCTCTTGGAGGGTACGTCCGCTTTCCACAATGTCTAAAATCACATGGGAAATGCCCAGCAAGGGTGCGATTTCAATCGAACCGTTCAATTTAATGATGTCGATGCTCTCCCCCATCGCTTGGTAGTAGCGCCGGGCAATATGGGGATATTTCGTAGCCACCACCTTGTTTGCAACAGTCACCCTGCTATTGCGCTGGTCTGGATACCCGGCGATACACAGGGAACATTTTGCAAAGCCCAAGTCCAACATCTCGTATACCGGCGCGTCCGCTTCCATCAGAGTATCTTTCCCTACAATACCGATGTCGGCAGCGCCATGCTCAACATAGGTCGGAACATCACTGGGCTTGGCCAGCAAGAAACGATAGCCGTTTTTCTTATCGTAAAAAATCAGCTTACGGCCTTCTTCTCGCAGCTCGCTGCAATCTACGCCGCAACGCTCCAGCAAATCGATGGAAAGCTCACCCAGCCTTCCTTTCGCCAGTGCAATGGTGGTCTCCCTCATCATTGCCCCACCTCCACATCAAAACGCTCATAGTCCTGTTCGCCATACACGAATATAGCAGATTTTGCCTTGCCCCGTGCATAATCGATCAGCCCCTGTTCATCCATATCCTCCGTATCCGGGCAAATCACCTGCTCCACCATCTTCCCCTCACTGCGTAACGCCTCCGCAACTTTAAACACGGCGCCACGGTCAAACCCGCCGATCACAGCATCCAGCCGGGGGATTTCACGCAGCTTACCCTGGCGCTCCAGTGCGATCAGAACGCGTTTAAGGCCAATAGCAAAGCCTGTAGCGCAAGCGTCTCTTCCGAAGGATTCTATCAACGTATCGTAGCGGCCGCCCGCCAGAATCGGACAGCCCAAATCATCGGTAATTCCGCGGAAAATAATGCCGGTGTAGTAGTCGATTCTTTTCAGCATGCCGAAATCAATGCTGATGTATTGTGCAAGCCCATAGGCTTTCAAGT
>JBMNTQ010000145.1:0-5353 GCA_050945815.1 Christensenellales bacterium | reverse complement strand
CTTCCTCCCATCAAAATAGCGGGAATAGTTTTCGATGCCTGAACAATAACCAATCTCCCGCATCATTTCCATGTCGAAATTTGTACGCTGCTCTAATCGCTGCGCCTCCAGCAGTTTGCCTTCCTCCTCAAACTTCCGCACACCGCAGCGCATATCCCGCTCAATTTCCACCAATCCCTGCTCCAATTTCTCCCGGGACGTGGCATAGTGGGAAGCCGGGAAAACTGCCACATGGTTGCGCAGTCCCAAAACCGCTCCGGTTAGAACATCAATCTCGCTAATACGCTCGATCTCATCACCAAAAAATTCAATACGCACCGCTTTTTCGGTAGCGCTGGCTGGGAAAATCTCCAACGTATCGCCCCGGGCTCGAAACGTTCCCCGATGGAAATCGATGTCGTTGCGGTTAAACTGAATGTCCACCAGCTTGCGAATAACATCATCGCGGTCATACTGCATTCCCGGCCGCAGGGAAATACTCATATTCAGGTATTCCACCGGATCTCCCAAGGCGTAAATGCAGCTTACGCTAGCCACAATAATCACATCCCGGCGCTCCTGCAGGGCGGATGTGGCGCTATGGCGCAGCTTATCGATTTCATCGTTGATGGTAGCGGTCTTTTCAATATAAATATCACTGGATGGGATATACGCCTCCGGCTGATAATAGTCGTAATAAGAAACAAAGTATTCCACAGCGCTGCTGGGAAAATATTCCTTGAATTCACTGCAAAGCTGTGCGGCCAATGTTTTATTATGCGCCAAAACCAGCGTCGGCCGCTGAACCTTCTCCACCACATTAGCAATGGTATAGGTCTTGCCGCTGCCGGTTACCCCCAGCAAAATCTGGCTCTTCTCCCCATCCGACAAGCCTTCTACCAACTGCTCAATAGCTTTAGGCTGGTCGCCGGAAGGGCTGTAGGCCGACACCAACTGAAACAACAATATGCCCCCCTCTACATTCTTTTCCTCGAAAGCTGCGGTCTCAACAGGCCATATGATATCTTCTTATCATATGGCCTCACATTTCAAAAACCATTCTGATTTTTTCATGGCTCCAGCCACCGCTTCGCAACCAAACGGATACGAGAATATTATAATATAGATTCCCTCCATTTTCAATTTTTCCAGCCGGGAAATATTTAACATAAACCCATCAGCGCACAAACCGGCAGTATCTCCCGCCTGTACCTATTTCCCAAAATAAAGAGAGCGGCTTTACACAAAAGCCGCCCTCTTGTTCCTGTCCCTGTTTTCACGAATCAAGTAAGCCCTTTTCGATTAGAAAGGCCTTAGCAACTTCTTCCGGCGTCTTGCCATCAACATCCACCGCATAGGTCAGGTCTGTCATAATTTCGTTGGTATACTGCCCGCCCAGCCTATTCAATACTTCTTTCAAGTTAGGCGCGGTTTCCTTATAGCGCTCGAACAAATCATTCCGCACCAAAAGCGCACCGTTATATTCGGGGAAAAACTTTCGATCATCCTCCAGAACCTTCAGGCCAACCTTCTTATTCATACCGTCAGTGGAATATACAATGGTAACATCCACATTCCCGCTCTCCACTGCGGAATATTTCAGAGCCATTTCAATAGCCTTGCTCTCTTTAAAATCCAAGCCATAGAATTTTGACAAAGGGCCAAACTTCATGCTGCCCTCTTCGCTGAAAAATTCATGTTCCGCTCCAAATATCAACTCCGGAGCGACCTCAGCCAAATCACTGATGGTGTCCAGCCCATATTCCTCTGCTAAATCCTGAGGTACGCCTATAGCATACGTGTTCTCATGGCCCAACATATCCAGCAATTGCACATCATCTTGCTCATTGGCCAATTCATTGGCATATTCATACAGAGTTTTCCCCTCGGGAACCTCAGAAACATCCGTCTTTAGGTACGTGGTCAACAGCGTACCATCATAGCTGTTCATTAAATCGCTGCCGCCACCTTTAATCAAATCCCGATAATTATTTACCGGCGACATTTCATCTCGAATCTCTACTGTTGCCTGTGTATGCTCTTCCACCAGCATCTTAACCATCTGGTGAATAATCTTCATCTCTGAAAACTGTCCGTCGTAAATCACAATAGGCTGGCTTTCATTCTCCTGCCCGCCGCAGCCTGCAACCAAACCCATCATCAATAACATCCCAAGAATCACTGCTGCTACTTTTTTCATTATTAAAATTTCCTCCTTCGTCGCTCTGCTATACCTTTCCGGCGGTCGTTTTTTCTTCCCTATACGTTTACCGCCCAACATCCTCCTCCTTCCACTTCTTATTCATTCTATTTCTGCAATGGTGCCGCTTTCTTGTTCAAACGCTTTTCTATCTGTGCCATTCCCACATCGAAAATGACCGCCATAGCCATCAGCGTCAGCGTACCATATAGAATCAGTTGCATGTTTTGCGTACGAATACCCTGGTTGATGATGGTGCCCAAGCCTCCGCCGCCCACCGAAGTCGCAAACACAGCAACGCCCACAGAGGTTACCGTAGCGATACGTATACCCGTAAAAATCAGTGGGAACGCCAAGGGCAGCTCTACGCTGATCAACCTGTCCCAACGAGACATCCCCATCCCCTGGGCCGCTTCTTTTATGCCTGGGTTAATATTCTCCAGGCCCAGGAATGTATTGTGTACGATGGGCAACAGAGAATACAACACCAACCCCACAATAACCGTTGCCTTTCCCGCGCCCAACAGCAACATCACCATGCCCAGCAAGGCCAGCGCCGGCACCGTCTGCAACAACTCCGTTGCCCACAGTACCACTTTGCGAACAGGCTGGACAAAATATGCAAGGATTCCCAGAGGCAATCCCACCATTACAGAAAAAATTACGGCCATCAGCACAATATATAAATGCTCCCATACTATCTCTATGTTCATTTCATGCTCACACTCCTCAAACCTCTGGGGGTCACGCGCTTTTTGCCTAAATCAATCAACACGCTCAACACAATTGCCATCAAAGCAGCAGGAATGGCTCCTGCTATAATCAACGCATTGTTGTTGGTCGCAATGCCAATATAGATAAACTCGCCCAAACCGCCCAGGCCGATCATAGAAGCCAACACCGCCCAGCTTACCGTATAAACCGTAGACATCCGAAGCCCGCCGATAATGGAAGGCATAGCCAAAGGCAGTTCCACCTCAAACAGGCTCTGCGCCTTAGACATGCCACAGCCCTTGGCCGCCTCAATCAAGCTGGCGTCTACCTCCAAAAGGCCGATATAGGTATTCTTTAAAATCGGGAACACCGCATAAATCGCCAGAGCAACGATAACCGTCACAGGCACCATTCCCAGATATAAGAATAATATTCCCACAAATACCACACCGGGAATAGTCTGGAAAATAGATACCAGCGGCAAGGCCACTTTCGCAATCCCCGGTACCCTAGACAGCAAAATCCCTAAAATCAGTGCCACAATAAATCCGATCGTCACGGACACGAGAACATACAAAAAATGGACACCGATAGCTGTTACCAGCTTTTCGCCATATAACTCGAAGAAACTCATTGCCCATCCCCCCACAACGCATCGGCCATTGCCCGGGCCATGCTGGTTTTGGTTATAAGCCCAGCAATAACATTATCGTTATCCAGCACCACTACATAATCATTAGTGGAATTCAACAGCTTGTCAAAACACTGGGCAGCATCATCCGTTAGCTTGCAAACCGCATTTTCAGCAATCGGAACTTCCCCGATTTTCCCCACCTTGATACCCGACGTCTTAATGTTGCCCACAGTCACCACTCCGGCATAGGTATCGTCGTCATTCTTGATCAACAGCGAATCGATATGGCGGCGCGCCATAATCTCCATACACTCCCGAATCCCCCGGTGCTTATAGACGCTGATAGGGTTGGGACGCATCACATCCCCCGCCACTAAATCAGGAGCTTGAGCCTCAGCAGACCGCTTCCCCATAAAGCTGCGTATCAGGTCATTGGACGGGTTTTCCAACATTTCTCCGGGCGTGGCCATCTGTACGATGCGCCCTTCATCCATGAAAACAATCTTATCCGCCAGTTTCAGCGCCTCATCCATGTCATGGGTCACAAAAACGATAGTCTTGTTCAGCTTTTTGTGCAGCTTGCTTATCTCTTCCTGCAAGGAACTGCGAGTCATCGGATCCAAAGCACCGAAGGGCTCATCCATCAGCACAATGGGCGGCGACGCAGCCAGCGCCCGCAAAACCCCGATACGCTGCTGTTGGCCGCCGGACAACTCCGACGGATATTTACCGGCATATTCCTCATATTCCATTCCAACCAGTTCCAATAGCTCGCGGGTAATCTCGTCGATTTTCTCTTTGCTGTATTTCAGCCTCTTGGGCACAACCGCGATGTTCTGCGCCACCGTCATATTAGGGAACAATCCGATCTGCTGAATCACGTAGCCGATTTTCCGGCGCAGCATGACAGGGTCTTCTTGGGAAATGTCCTTTCCTTCAACAAAAATTTTGCCGCTGTCCGGTTGGATCAGCCTGTTGATGGATTTCAGGGTCGTAGTCTTTCCGCAGCCGCTCGGCCCGATCAATACCGCAAATTCCCCTTCCTGAATTTCAAAACTCAGGTCATCCAAAATAACTGCATCCCCATACTTCTTTACCACATGTTCAAATTGAATCAAAACCAGTCCTCCTTATTGTAGAGAAAACACCGCTTCTATGAAAATTCATCAATCTTGTTAACAAACCGGTATTTGTCTAGTAAAAAAGGCCGTATTCGCGCTCCAATATGGATGATCCATAGGCAACGCCTTATACAGCCTTGTCGTTCCACACAAACAGAACCAAACGCATCCTCTGCACCCCAGGTGCAAACATTGAAAACACGCAGAAATTAATCCACACCATGTTCTAAAGAATGATCCCATCTCACGCCTTCTCCCCATACATACCCATATGGAAATATCCGTACTCGCCTATCCAATCATCTTCCCAGCAATATCG
The DNA here is from genome assembly GCA_050945815.1 of Christensenellales bacterium. Taxonomy (GTDB): domain Bacteria; phylum Bacillota; class Clostridia; order Christensenellales; family JBMNTQ01; genus JBMNTQ01. The sequence goes on along the minus strand of JBMNTQ010000145.1, from coordinate 386 downwards.
TTCGCATTCTTTATAGGTTAGCATACAAAAAAAAAGCCCTCTTGTCAAATGCAATGATCAAGAAAAGCAAATTTTCGGGGCCTTTCTCGCGAAATCTCGGCGTCTTATTATAAATTTAGTTATTCTATAATAACCAATTTTCCCAAGCCGTATTTGCAATAGGTCTTGCTTGGCTCCTCCAGCGGATAAGATAGACAAAAGCCAATCCTCCCTGTGCCGGTCCCCTATAAAACCCTGCCCAGGGCATCAATCATATCCGAGGCAGTCATGCTGTGCTGCCCCCAGCTTTCCCGGGCGGCGTCTCCGGCCAGCCCCCCTACAAAGCAGCCCAAACGCGCAGCATCATACAGGCCAAGCCCGCGGGCTAAAAATGCGCCGATCATGCC
>JBMNTQ010000144.1:0-5358 GCA_050945815.1 Christensenellales bacterium | reverse complement strand
CCGCCGCCAGGACGAAATCGGCACCCCTTTCTGCATCACGGTGGATTTCGATACACTGGAGGATGGCACCGTAACGCTGCGAGACCGAGATTCTATGCAGCAAATCCGCCTGCCCCAGGAAGAAGTCAGTGCCTATATCCAAAAACGTTTGAACTTTTAAAATTAAAACGCAAAAAGGCGCTTAATTAGCGCCTTTTTTTATACCCTTTAATCCATTTTGTCAGAGGCTTTGCCCAAACCCTCGGCTTATCATTAGCAGTCCTTATAATAGCTTCCAAATAGGCCTTTTTCTTATTCTTATTCCTCTCCCGCACACCCAGAACAGCCCGCACACCCGCCGCCATCCTCGGCTTTCTTCGCATAGTCAAGGTAGCTCCCCTCAGTGAGAAGCGCCAGTCCGTGCAGCTTTTCGTTAATCATGTCCCACATACAGAGGGGCAGATGGTCCCGGTGTCCCCGATGCACTTGTACGCATTCATAGCAGTTGCCATGATGCCGGCACGCCTCCTGGCAGGGGCAGTGGTCCATACCGCTCTCCTTCAACTGCCGCAAAAATTCCAGCTTATACTTCTCCCCTTCTTTGGCTTGCCCCGCCCGAGCCATGCGCAGCTCCTTTTTACAAAGCTCGTTCCCATCGATTTGAATTTTATCCACGCTCAACCTACCTCACAATCCCCAAATATTCTTGATTTTATTATAGCACAATCCCTCGTCAGAATATATGACAATACTGCTTTCACTATGAAACAATCATGCTTTACTACCTAAAAAAAGGCTCCGCACGAAGCGGAACCACTTTTTTAAATCGGTCTCTTCTAATCTCCCTTTTGTATCTGCTTGTAGAGCTGGTTTCCATAAACAGCAGCGCCGGTCACCAGAATCCCCTGTACAATCCCCTGCGCCGTCCATCCGCACAAAAAGCCCGCGCCTACAACACCGGGAACCAGCAAAATAACAGGAATCAGCCAATTGGGAATAGCAGGAATCGCCTTTATTATCTGTCCAATTACCAGCAAAACCGGTATCAATACCAGGGCCTGATCTACAACATAATTCAACAAGTCCATGGTTTCTGTTTCTCCTCGTTTAGTCTCACCGTACCGCCCACCTCCAGGTGCGCCGCAACAGCCTCCTACCATCAGTCTATGCACGCCCTCCCCAGGTGATGCCTGGCGCTTCCCCAATTCCCCATCCGCTGCGAAAAACCCTCCGCACGTTTCCCCTCCTATGCTCACCCACCCTTCCGTCCAGCCTCCTCTGCACAATCCGTCCAAAGTGTGCATAAACTAACAGAAAGCCCTTATTCTAACCATTTTATCGTGGACAACATAAATGCCAAGAAAGGATGTGTCATTTTTGATTCTGCATACTGTAAGGCCCGGGGAAAGTGTCTACAGCATCGCCCGCCGCTACGGCGCCGATCCGCAAACCATCATCCTCGACAACGAACTCGAAGACCCAAACCAACTCATCATCGGCCAATCCCTGGTCATCCAGGTAAACGATATCCCCCACACTGTAACTAGAGGCCAGTCCCTCTATTCCATCGCCCGGGGCTACGGCGTCCCCTTAGATGCCCTCATAGCCGCCAATCCCCAAATCACCGACCCGGCGCGAATCAGCATCGGCCAAATTCTTCTGGTGCCCATTCGGCCCGCCAAGCTGGGCACCATCGAAGTAAACGGCTACGCCTTCCCCAACATCAGCATGGATACCTTAAACAGAACCCTCCCCTACCTTACTTATCTTAGCATCTTCAGCTACCAAGTGCGCAGCGACGGCACCCTGACCGACATCAACGACACACCGCTCATCCAGGCCGCCCGGGCGCAAAATGTCGCGCCCATGCTGGTTATTACCAACATCGAGGAAGGTGCCAGTTTCTCCAGCGAACTAGCCCACGACATACTCAGCAACCCAACTGTACAAGATACCCTGCTAGACAACATCCTGCTGCTTCTGGAAAGCAAAAACTACGCAGGGCTAAGCATTGATTTTGAATACGTCTATAGTGAAGACCGGGAAAATTACAACAATTTTCTAGCAAAAGCAGCCCAAAAGCTGCAACCCATGGGGTATATCCTATCCACTGCCTTAGCGCCCAAAATAAGCGCGGATCAACCAGGCCTGCTCTATGAAGCCCACGACTACGCCGCCCATGGCGAACTGGTCGACCACGTCGTCCTCATGACATACGAATGGGGTTATACCTATGGCCCCGCAATGGCGGTAGCCCCGATCAACCAGGTCCGCCGGGTGCTGGACTACGCAGTCACCGCCATCCCCAGCGAGAAGATTCTCATGGGCATGCCCAACTACGGCTACGACTGGACGCTCCCCTTTGTCCAGGGTTCTGCCGCCCGCTCCCTGTCCAACGCCCAAGCAGTCGAGCTTGCCCGACGATTTGGCGCCACCATCCAATACGACAGCACCTCCCAAGCTCCCTTTTTCAACTACTACGATCCAGAGACAAGAAGCCGCCATGAGGTCTGGTTCGACGACGCCCGCAGCATCCAAGCCCGACTACGCCTAGTGGATCAATACAATCTGGGCGGCGTCAGCTATTGGACCATCAACCGCTTTTTCACGCAAAACTGGTTGGTGCTCAGTTCCATGTACGATATCGCAAAAGTAATCTGATCCAATCTTCTCTCGTGGCGGACCTCGCCCATCAGATTGAACCTGCACCGCCAGCCCATAGAAAAAGACAAAGGAAATTCCTTCGTCTTTTTTTATTCTGCATACCCCAATCCAGCCTTGCCGCCGCACATCATAGCTGCCCCAACCATCGCCCTTTCTGCAATGTCAACTCCCGAATTGACGAATGTCTCCATGCGTGATAAACTATGTAACATTAAAATCCCCTTTCCAGTTGCAAGTTGCAATTCGGCTGTTTCAAGTTTTGAGCGTATAAGAGTGAAGAGCTTTTTCATAAAGCAAGTTTCTCCACCCTTTTTTTTCGGACTGTTTCCAAACGAAACGAGGTGATAACCCTGACCATCCCACAAGCACTTTCAGCCGCCCTTTTCTGCATGATAGCCGTATTTATGGTGTTGATCCTTCTGTGGGCCTTGATGCGCCTATTCTCCGCATTGATCCGCTCTCTGGAGAAACATATCACTCCGTCGCGAAAAACATAAAAACGAAAGGAGACTTCCATGCTTCTAGATTCTCTGGCCGGGCTGTTAAACAACTCTGGCTTTGCAGCGCTTACCTGGCAATCTGCAGTCATGATCGTGATTTCTGCTATCCTCATCTATCTCGCCATAGCAAAAAAATTCGAGCCGCTTATCCTGCTGCCTATCGCGTTTGGCATGCTGCTGGCCAACCTGCCGCTAACCGGCCTGATGGGCGAGCCTACCGGCGAGAATGCCGGCGGCCTGCTCTACTACCTTTACCAAGGCGTAAAACTGGGCATCTACCCGTCTCTCATCTTTCTGGGCATCGGCGCCATGACCGACTTTGGCCCTCTAATCGCCCGACCCGGCAATATGCTCATTGGTGCCGGGGCCCAGTTTGGCATCGCTGCCGCTTTCGTCTTTGCCATCGCCCTAGGCTTCACACCTCAAGAAGCCTCCTCCATCAGCATCATTGGCGGCGCGGACGGCCCGACGGCTATTTTTCTAACCACGAAGCTTGCTCCAAATCTGCTGGCTCCCATCTCCGTTGCCGCCTATTCCTACATGGCGCTGGTCCCCCTAATCCAGCCCCCTATCATGGGGCTGCTCACCACAAAAAAAGAGCGGGCAATCAAGATGGCTCAAATGCGCGAAGTATCCAAGTTGGAAAAAATCTGCTTCCCAATCGTAGTGTCCACTTTATGCATCCTGCTCCTGCCCTCCATCGCCCCCTTAATCGGCATGCTGATGCTGGGCAACCTGTTTAGAGAATCCGGTGTAGTCGAGCGCCTGTCCAACACGGCGCAAAACGCCCTGATCAATATCGTCACCATTTTCCTGGGCATTACCGTAGGCGCAACGGCTGTCGGCACAAAGTTTTTAGAACTCCAAACTCTAGGTATCATCGCCCTCGGGCTGGTCGCCTTCATGTTCAGCACCATCGGCGGCCTGCTCATCGCAAAGCTCATGTGCGCCGTCACCAAAGGAAAAGTCAACCCGCTAATCGGCTCCGCCGGGGTTTCCGCCGTACCGATGGCAGCCCGTGTCTCTCAGGTTCAAGGCCAAAAAGCCAATCCCGGCAACTTCCTGCTGATGCATGCCATCGGCCCTAATGTCGCCGGCGTGATCGGTTCGGCAGTCGTCGCCGGAATCCTTCTTTCCATGTTCGGCTCCTAAATCGAACCAACAAAAAAAGGCTCCATCGCAAAACTGCCGCGATGTAGCCTTTTTCTTTTCCCTAAGGCTTGAGCTTAGAAAAATCAACTTTGTTTTCCGTCCCATTGAGAATCCGTTTAATATTCTCCCGATGAGAAAAAATCCCCAACACAGCCAGCAGAATAAACATAACAAGCCGCGGGGTATTCCCCGGAGAAATCAACAAGCTCATAACAGGAAACAGCAAGCAGCCGATCATGGAAGCCACGGAAAAATATTTGGTAATCACTACAATCACGATACAAAACGCAAACAACAGAAAGCCTTCCAAAGGATAAATGCTAACCAATATCCCAATAATCGTAGCAATGCCCTTGCCGCCACGAAAGCCCAGTGTCGCCGGCCAGTTATGCCCAACCACAGCCAACACCGCAGCAATATACGAGCCAATCTCTCCGGCAATCAAGCTGCCCAAGTAAACCGCCAAAACTCCCTTAGCCACATCCCCCAAGAAAGTCAGCACGCCCATCTTCTTGCCAAAGGTGCGTAAAATATTGGTCGTCCCCGCATTGCCGCTTCCAAATTTCCGGATGTCCCGCTTTTTAATCACCATCCCTACGATATATGCCGTTGAAAAGCAGCCCAAAAGATAGCCGACCACACCGCTGGCCACATATTGCCACCATTCCATAAAGCCTCACCTACTCCTTTTCCCTGCTGCGCACCACCAAGCGAATAGGCGTGCTGTCCAGCTCAAAAGTCTTCCGAATATAGTTTTCCAGATAGCGCTTGTAGGAAAAATGCATCAGTTCCACGTCATTCACGAAAAACACAAAAGTAGGCGGCGCAACGCTCGCCTGGGTCACATAATAGATTTTCAGCCGCCGCCCTTTGTCTGTAGGAGGCGGCGTAGAAATCTGAGCCTCCTGTATCATCTCGTTCAAAATACCGGTTCCAATGTGCTTTTGAGTCTGCGCATAAGCATGCTGTGCCAGTTCCAGCGCCTTGAAAATCCGCTGTCCGGTCATAGCCGACACAAACAAAATCGGCGCATAGCTCATAAACGCAAAATCCTGGCGAATAG
>JBMNTQ010000143.1:0-5364 GCA_050945815.1 Christensenellales bacterium | reverse complement strand
GCGCTGAATATTCGGTTCGACAGTTACGCTGGCGAGAGTTTCTACAACGATAAAATGCAGCCTATCATCGAGCAGCTGGAAGAGAAAGGCTTATTGAAGGATAGTAACGGCGCCAAGGTAGTGGAGTTGGATCAATACGATATGCCCCCTTGCCTGATCGTCAAATCGGACGGAACCAGCCTCTATGCCACCCGGGATATTGCGGCGGCTTTCTACCGCAAAGAGACCTACGATTTCCATAAATCCTTATATGTAGTAGCATACCAGCAAAACCTACACTTTAAACAATGGTTTAAGGTGGTCGAGCTTATGGAGCAGGACTGGGCCAGCGATTTGGAACACGTTGCCTTCGGTATGGTGTCTATGGAGGACGGGACGCTGTCTACCCGCAAAGGCAAAGTGGTGTTGCTGCGCGATGTGCTGGAACAGGTGCGCCAACGCTGCTTGGATATTATTCAGGAAAAGAGTCCAGATCTCGAAAATAAAGAAGAAACGGCCAAGCAAGTGGGCTATGGGGCTGTGGTGTTTGATGTCCTGTTGAACAACCGCATCAAGGATATCACCTTCTCTTTCGAGCGGGTGCTAAATTTCGACGGCGAAACCGGGCCCTACGTTCAATATACCCATGCCCGTTGTTGCAGCGTGCTGCGCAGGGCAACGGGCGGCGTCTGTGAGGCAGATTTTGCTACGCTGGAAAACGAAGAAGCCTTTTCCGTGCTTACGTTGCTGCACGCATTTCCCGACGCTGTACGGGAGGCCTGCCGCCGCAACGAACCCTCCATTATTACCCGCCATATCGTGGACTTGGCTCAAGCGTTCAACCGCTTTTACTTCGAACATCGTATTTTGCAGGAGGATCAGGAGAAGGAGACCTGCGCGCGGCTGATGCTGACCGACGGTGTACGGCAGGTGCTTGAAACCGGCCTGTCACTTTTAAACATTGCGGCACCACAGCAAATGTAGGATGGTTAATTTTAAGCAGCCTATTGAATTTACTGTGTTTTTTAGGTAGGATTGTGCTTGCTCCTAATATTTTTACAAGGTAGGTGTATGTATGATGGAAGAACGAGGGTATGTCTTATTTGAAGACGAATCTGGAAACGAGTTTGAACTGGATATCATAGATGAATTTGTGCATGAGGGTAAAAACTATGCCGTTTTAATGGATCTTTCCGACCTTTTAGATGGGGACGGGGAAGCCGAGGACGTAGAGATCGAGGAAGACCGTGAATTATATATCATGCAAGTGTATGGCGAAGGGGAAGAGGAGCAGTTTCTTCCTATCGAGGAAGAAGCTTTGCTGGACCAGCTCTCTGAAGTCGTCTACCAGCGTATCAGCTTGGAGGACGGGGAAGAATAAAAGCAGCCGGCTAGCCAAAAATGAGGCAAAGAAGAAGAAGCGGAATTGTCCGCTTCTTCTTTTGCTTAAATATCCAGAGGTTTTTCATTTACATAGACAGATAGGCATCGCAGACCTCTTGGGTTTCGCCGATCATGCGCATTTGCCCATGGTCGATCCACACTACCCGCGTGCAGAGTTCACGGATCTGCTCGATGGTGTGGGATACAAGAACCACCGTAACGCCCTGATTTACCATATCAGCGATACGCTGGTGGCATTTTTCCTGGAATTTGAAGTCGCCCACGGACAGAATCTCATCCACCAGCAGAAGCTCCGGCTGTATAGCTGTGGCGATGGCAAAGGCCAGGCGCGCCACCATACCGGAGGAATAGTTTTTCAGCGCAACATCTACAAAGCCGTGTAATTCAGAGAAATCCATAATTTCGTCGAATTTACTCTGCATTACTTTATGGCTGTGGCCTAAAATCGCCCCGTTTAAGAAGATATTCTCCCGTGCAGTCAAATCCATATCAAATCCGGCGCCCAACTCGATTAGCGGGGCGATGCTGCCGAATACGCTGACTTGCCCTGTAGTAGGCTTCATTACCCCGGCAATAAGCTTTAACAGCGTAGATTTGCCCGAGCCATTCAAGCCCACCAACCCCATCAACTCGCCTTGCTTTACTTCAAAACTAATGTCCTTTAGGGCCCAGAATTGTTCGTATTCCAGGTTGCGCTTTATTTTGCGCAAAAAATACTCCTTGAGGCTATCCACTTTTTCCTTGGTCATTTTATAACACATGGAAATGTCTTTAAGCACAATCATGTCTCTCATATTCAAAACACCTCCTATGTGAAAAGAATGAAGCGATCTTGTTTGCGGTAGAACACAACGATGCCGATAACCAGCATCAACAGAGAAAAGCCGATGCAAAACAGGTTGCGCTCCAAGGAAGGCAGCGTCCCATACATGACGATGCTGCGGAAACACTCCACATAATGGAACATGGGGTTGTACTTCATCAGCGGCGCCAGAGAACCAAGCATTTCAACGGGGTATATAATCGGCGTCGCATACATCCAGGCTTGCAGAACGACGCTGTAAAGATGCATAATATCTCGGAAAAACACAGTGATCGCCGACAGCAAAAGCCCCACGCCCATAGAGAAAACCAAGATATAGAGCAAGGGCAGCGGAAAGAGCAGTATCGCCCAGGTAATGGGCGTTTGGGTGATGATTAGCATGATCACCACAGCCAGCAGGGAGAAAACCAGCCCCACAAAAGAGGATAGGACCTTCGACGCAGGAAACAGATATTTCGGGACATACACTTTGCGAATCAAAGGCCCGTTGTTGATGATCGAGCCCATAGCAAAAGTCGTAGATTCCGAGAAAAAGTTGAAGATAACCTGTCCGGTCAGCAAGTAGATGGTAAAATTTTCGATGCGGATATCCAACACCCTGGAGAAGACGGTGGCGATAACCAGCATCATCAGCAAAGGGTTGAGAAGGCTCCACAGATAGCCTAAAAAAGAACGACGATATTTGGTTTTCAAGTCCCTTGAAACGAGCTCTTTAGCTAGCCCACGATAGCTGTGCAGCGTTGTCAGATGGGCTTTGAATTTCTCTTTCATTCCAGTTTTCCCCGGCGCCCGGCAAAACGCCGACGCGGCCTTTCCAGATTATTAGAAAATTGATTCTATTATACAGAAAGCAAAAGGACCTGTCAATTTTATGTCGGTCTTCCGTTTTCCTATCGAAGCTTTTAGCGGCACAACAAAAGACGGCTTCTCCAAGCCGCCTAAGGGCAGCCGATAGCCACTCCTACAGTGCCATGCGGAAGATTTCAACTGCTTCTTTTATGCCGATTTGCCCATCCCAGCCCATAGGCCCACGTATCTCCACCGCCTCTTCTGCCATCTGCTGGAAATGCCGGTCGTCGATACCGATTTCAGACAGCGTTTTGGGGATGCCCAGAAAACGGAAAAAATCGTCCGTTTTTTGGATACCTAGAAGAGCGATGTCCTCGTCAGATTTCCCCGACGGGTCGACCGACCAAACGCTCGTGGCATAGCGCACAAACTTGGGCAAGTTGGACTTATATACAAAGCGCGCCCAGTTTGGCCACATGATGGCGATGCCTAGGCCGTGGATGATGTCGTAATAGGCGCTGAGCTGGTGCTCTAGGCCATGGGTGGTAGAGTCGCCTATCCGTCCCCGATGGCAAAGGTGGGACATGGCCCACACATCACACCACATCAGATTGGCCCGAGCGGCATAATCGTCGCTTTTCTCTAAAACAATAGGCGCGTTCTCGATGACGGTAGTCAAAATACCTTCCGCAAATCGGTCTTGCAGAGGCGTGTCCGGTGTTTTGCTAAAATAGGTGTCCAGAACATGTACCATAATGTCCGCTATGCTGTAGGCTGTATGCTCTGCCGGTACCGTATAGGTATAGGTCGGATCCAGTATGGCGAACATCGGGTTGGTAAGGGTGTTGGACAAGGCCAGCTTTTGCCGGGTTTCCTCATTGCTGATCACACTGATGTGGTTATTTTCTGAGCTGGTAGCTGCCAAAGTCAGCACACAGCCGATGGGCAGTGCATCTTGAGGTACAGCCTTCTTTATATAAAAATCCCACACATCCCCGTCGTATTTTGCTCCCGCAGCAATACACTTACAGCTATCGATCACGCTGCCGCCGCCCACGCCCAATACAAGGCCGATCCCTTCGCGTTTGCAAAGCTCAATGCCTTTGCGGCACAGAGAAACCCGGGGGTTCGGCTGGACGCCGGCCAGCTCGAATATAGTAAAGCCTTGCAGCTGCTGTAAAACCTGGTCGTAAATACCGTTTTTCTTAATGCTGCCGCCGCCGTAAACTAGCAGGATCTTTTTTGCATATTTTGCAGCCTCGCTGCCCAAATTGGATATCTCGTCCTTTCCGAAAAAAACTCGGGTAGGGAGATAATGTTCGAAGTTCAACATAAGAAACAAGCCTCCTTCGTTTATAGTTCGCCGATTTCGCTCAAAGGCCAGATTCGCAGCATGGAAATGCCCAGTATTTGTTCAGCGGGAATCTGCCCAACCTGCGGACTGCTGCTGTCCATACTGATGATGCGGTTGTCTCCCAGCACAAAAACATGCTCTTCGTCCACTGTAACAGGTAGCATATCCCGCCGATCCGGGTTGCTGTCCAGGTAGGGTTCGTCCAGCACTTGGCCATTGATGTAGACGATACCCTGGTGTATCTCCACCGTTTCGCCAGGCAAGCCGACCACCCGCTTGATGACATCCTTTTCATCAAGCTGCGGAATATGGCATATCACAATATCGCCCCGCTCGGGCAGCTTAAACCAGCGGCTAACCCGCTGCATCAGCACGCGGTCGTTGGTATACACCGTAGGCTCCATAGACGCGCCCTCAACCGTAACCACAGTTATCACAAAATTATTCAACAGAAGGGCGACAACCACCGCCAGCAAGAGGGTACGTAGGAACGACCAGAGTTCGCTTTTGCCCCCGCCTTTACCGGGCCGCCCCTGGTCGGCTGAAGATGTATGGTGATCCTGCATAATAAAACAAGCCCTCCTAGACTATCGCTTAGTAGAAAAAAGAAACCCTATTTTAAGGTTTTTCCGGAATTATTTTTTTAACCCGCTTGGAAAAATCCCTGCGATCCAACATGACAATCCGCGCACAGCCCAAACATTTTATCTTTATATCGGCACCCACGCGGATAATACGCCAGCGATCGCTGCCGCATGGATGGGGTTTTTTCATCTGGACAAGATCGTTTAAAGAAAAATCCACCTGGAAAGCCTCCATTCCTATGGTTACTCGGCAGCCTGACCGCCTTTTAATGTGATAAAGCGGGGATACGGGTGTTCAATACCCTCTTGCGCGAAACAGCTCAGTATTTCCTCCCGAAGCAGGCGCTCTGCTTCAAAATGCATCATGCTGCGCACCCGGCAGATTAGCCGCAAGGTAAGGGTGCTGTCTCCCGTTTGCGTGATACCCATAA
>JBMNTQ010000142.1:0-5370 GCA_050945815.1 Christensenellales bacterium | reverse complement strand
ATTGACGACATCGACCCTGCAATTGACCGACGGCATGGAGCGGCTGCTATCGCCGCTGAAGGTGATCCGTTTTCCGGCCCATGAGCTGGCGATGATGATGTCGATTGCGCTGCGCTTTATTCCTACGCTTATGGAGGAGACCAATAAAATTATGAACGCCCAGAAGGCGCGGGGGGCGGATTTCGATACCGGCGGGCTGATTAAGAAGGCACAGAGCTTGGTGCCGCTGTTGGTACCCCTTTTCCTGAGCGCGTTTCGCCGGGCGGACGAGCTGGCGCTGGCAATGGAGGCGCGCTGCTATCGGGGCGGTGAGAATCGGACACGGATGAAGGTTTTGAAAGCGGGGCGGCGGGATTTGTTTGCTGTGCTGGCCGTGGCGGCTCTGTATGCCCTGATCATCGTCGGAGGATTTTGAGCGTTGCGGATTGGTTTGCTGGTTGAATACGACGGGACAGCTTACGCCGGCTGGCAGAGACAGAAAAATGCTTTGAGCATCCAGCAGGTTTTAGAGGAATGCGTAGAGGGGTTGACCGGGCGAACGGTGGGGGTGGTTGGGTCTGGACGTACGGATGCCGGTGTGCATGGGTTTGGGCAAGTGGCGCATTTTGATGACCAAAGCAGCATTCCGCCGGAGCGTTTTGCCTATGCGATGAACAGCCGTTTGCCGCAGGATATTAAAATAGTGCGCTCTGGGCAGGTGGGCCCGGAATTTCATGCGCGGTTTTCTGCTAAACGTAAGACATATCGCTATGCTATCTGCAACTCGCTCCAAGGAAAGGCGATAGGCAGACAGTACTTTTTTCATGTGCCTGCTAAACTGGATGAGGGCGCCATGCAGGAGACGGCGGCGCTTTATCTGGGCAAGCAGGACTTTGCCGCGTTTATGGCGCAGGGTTCGCCGGTATCCAGCACGGTGCGGGAGGTTTACGCGAGCCGGGTTTGGCGGGCGGGGGAGGACGTTTTTTTTGAGGTTTGCGCCAATGGATTTTTATATAATATGGTGCGGATTATGGCGGGGACCTTGATCCGGGCGGGGCTGCACAAGACCGGCCCGTCAGAAGTTGCTGCGGTTTTGGCTGGTAAAGCTCGCAGGGAAGCGGGATTTACGGCGCCGCCCCAGGGGCTTGCGCTTTTGTGGGTGGACTATGGATATGATATTTTCTTGTGATTGAGGGCGGTTTGAGAGAATGGACGTAACTGTATTGATGGAAAATACGTGTGGGCGGGGCTTGGAACAGGAACATGGACTTTCCTTGCACATCAGTTATAACGGTAAGAATATATTGTTTGATACCGGGGCTTCCAGTGCTTTTATGCGAAATGCGGATAAATTGGGTATAGATTTGTCGGCTGTGGATTTCTGTGTTATTTCCCACGGACACTATGACCATACAGGGGGGCTGCCGGCATTTTTGCAGGCTAATGAGATTGCAAAGGTTTACATCAAGTCTCAGGCCGGCGGAGACTACCGCAGCGGCCTCTTCCGCTATATCGGCATGGAACGCTCGCTTTTAAAAAAATGGGGACACCGTTTCCTGTTTGTTGAGCAAGAAACCCAGCCGATGGCGGGGTGTGTGTTGCTGCCGAAGGTATGTGTACAGCGGCAGTATCGAACCCCCAACAAGGGAATGTTGCAGCGCCGGGGTATTTTGTTGCGCCGGGATTTGTTTGACCATGAGATGATGATGGCGCTGGATTTACAGGACGGCATTGCGCTGTTTACCGGTTGCAGCCACAGCGGTGTGACCAATATGGTGGATACGGCTATCCGCGCCTTGGACAAGCGGGTTCAGGTTTTGTTTGGGGGCTTCCATTTGGGGGACTGTGAGGAGGAGTATATCGAAAAAATCGGTATGAAGCTCAAGACGTTCAATATTGAGCGGATTTACACAGGCCATTGCACTGGGGACCGGGCCTTTTCCATTTTAAAGGGCAGCCTGCGTCAATTGCAGCCCCTTTGCGCCGGTTTGTCGGTCGCGATTTAGATGGATGCCGAAAACCCTGATTTGCGAATAGAAGCAGTTTCTGTGCAAAATTTAGCTTGACATGCATGCAGCTATTCTGTAAAATAATATGTGCGCGATTTCATTCCTGCCCCGTTATGTGATCGTGCAGTTTTATATTATTACGAATACGCTTTGCCGCACAGGCGCTTTTTGTGCCCAGATTGGTTGCGGTGATTTGAGGAGGAACCCCAATGAAAACCTATATGCCCAAGGGGGAAATAGAAAGAAAATGGTATGTAATTGATGCGGAAGGACAGGTTTTGGGACGGCTTGCTACCCAGATTGCCGTGATTTTACGCGGCAAGAATAAACCTATCTATACACCGCATGTTGACACGGGCGATCATGTTATCGTCGTCAATTGTGATAAAGTCGTTTTGACCGGCAACAAGCTGGATCAGAAGGTGTATCGTCGCCATTCCGGTTATGTTGGTGGCGTGAAGGAGACAAAATACCGCCAGATGATGGAGAAAAAGCCTGAGTTTGTTGTGTATGAGGCTGTGCGCGGTATGATACCTCATAATAGTCTGGGCCGCCAGATGATGAAGAAGTTGCGGGTTTATAAAGGCGCAACCCACAATCATCAGGCACAGAATCCCCAGCAACTGGAACTGAATTAAGGGGAGGCAAAAGAGGATGGCGAAAGAACAATTTTTAGGTACGGGCAGAAGAAAAGAAGCGGTGGCACGTGTTTATTTGAGCGCGGGCTCCGGCAACATAACGATTAACAGCCGTGACATTGAGGACTATTTCGGGCTGGAGACTTTGAAAATGTTGGTGCGCGCACCCTTGGTGTTGACATCGACTTTGGGCAAATTTGATGTTTTGGTCAACGTGTATGGCGGCGGTGTATCCGGACAGGCCGGTGCAATTCGGCATGGTATTTCCCGGGCGCTGGTACGTAATGATGAGGAGCTTAGGCCTGCTTTGAAGCGGGCGGGCTATCTGACTCGCGATTCGAGAATGAAAGAGCGCAAGAAGTATGGCCTTAAAGCCGCCCGTCGTGCGCCGCAGTTCTCCAAGCGGTAAGCTGCTCGCTGCACTGCAAAAAACGATGGATATACCTGCATGGATAAGAGCCCTGCGCACAGGATGCGCCGGGCTTTTTCATTTTTGAGCGGAGCGTGCAGACAGGCTTGGCTATGAATAAATGGGTGTAGTCGGTATTATGATAATATGATACAATATGGTAAAGAATAGGAGCGGGGAGGACCTCCGAGTGTATGATATTTTGATTGCGGGCGCCGGGCCGGCGGGCTTGGCGGCGGGAATATATGCGGCAAGGGCGGGAATGAACGCCCTCGTGCTGGAACGTTTGTTTGCGGGCGGGCAGATTGCTACGGCGACGGTATTGGAGAACTATCCGGCGCTAGGGCCTACAAACGGCGCTGATTTTGCTATGAAATTATTGGAGCATTCGGAATCTTTGGGCGTGAAGGTGGAATATGATGATATTACATCGTATGAGCTGAAAGGCGATGTTAAGAGGGCTGTGGGCAGCGCTGCGACGTATGAAGCCAAATCGATTATTTTGGCGATGGGCGCAAAATCCCGGACTTTGGGCGTGCAGCGAGAGCAGCAGATGGCGGGGCGGGGCTTGTCCTATTGTGCTACCTGTGACGGTGCGCTGTATCGGGGCAAGGATATGGTGGTGGTAGGCGGCGGCGATACGGCGCTGGAGGAATCGATCTACCTGTCTAATCTGGCATCCAAGGTTTCGATTGTACATCGGCGGGATACGTTTCGCGGGCAGGCAGCTTTGCAGAAGAGGCTGTTGGCGGACGAGAAGATCACGCCCTATTATGATTGTGTGATTAGCGCGCTTAATGGGGATACGGCGATGGAGAGCGTGGAGCTGACCAACGTAAAGACTGGGGAAAAGACTGTGGTGCCTACATCCGTGCTGTTTGTGGCAGTGGGCCGATTGCCGGATACGATGGGCATCCATGACGATGAGATATTGAACGACGAACGCTATATTTTAACGGATCAGGATATGCGCACCGCTATTCCCGGTGTGTTTGCTGCCGGAGATGTGCGGGAGAAATACCTGCGTCAGGTGGTGACTGCTATGGCGGATGGCGCGATTGCCGCTTCTCGGGCAGCGGAGTATGTACTGAACCAGTGTCCGGTTGGCTAGACATTAGAGGACAGCGCGGGTGAAAGCCGGGGGAGCCGCGGGCGGCTTGAACCTGTTTGGCGTAGGATGGGCGTTGTGATTTTTATGTTTCTTGGGTGAGAAAAGCTTTGGCGGCGATAATACAGAGAGAGGATCGGCATATGGGACGATTATTTGGAACCGACGGCGTACGGGGGATTGCCAACCAATCATTGACCTGTGACTTGGCTTTTCGCCTGGGACAGGCCGGCGCCTATGTTTTGACCAATGAAGTTCATAAAGCGAGGATTATGATTGGGCGGGACACTCGTGTTTCCGGCTCGATGCTGGAATCAGCTATGGTGGCGGGGATTTGCTCTGTGGGGGCGCAGGCGATTGTGGCGGGGGTTTTGCCTACGCCTGCTATGGCGTTTTTGACGCGGCAGTATGGTGTGGATGCGGGAGTGGTTATCTCTGCTTCCCATAATACTTTGGAATACAATGGGATTAAGTTTTTTTCGAATACGGGCTATAAGCTGAGCGACGCTTTGGAGGAACGCATCGAAGCTATCATATTGGATAACAGCGAACAGATTGAATTGCCTACCGGACTGAAAGTGGGCACCCGCATCCGGCTGGCCAATGCGGCGCGGGAGTATTTGGATTTTTTGCTGTCGTCCGGCGGGCGGTTGGACGGTATGAAGATCGTGCTGGATTGTGCCAACGGGGCGGCCTCGGAGATTGCGCCCCAGGTATTCAAGAGCTTGGGCGCGACCGTTTGCAGCTATTATAATATGCCGGACGGGGCGAACATCAACGAGAACTGCGGTTCGACCCACCCGCAGACCTTGCAGAAGCTGGTGGTGGAGCAGGGTGCGGACGTCGGGCTGGCGTTTGACGGCGACGCCGATCGCCTAATTGCTGTGGATGAACTAGGCAATATTGTGGACGGCGACCGGATTATGGGGATTTGTGCTGCTTATATGAAGGAAAAGGGCAGGCTGAAGAAGGATACGCTGGTGACCACCGTCATGAGCAACATCGGCCTGGACAACTTTTTGCAGGAAAGACAGTGTCACTGCTTGAGAACCAATGTGGGCGACCGATATGTTTTAGAGAAGATGCTGGAGGGCGGCTACAATTTGGGGGGGGAACAGTCGGGGCATGTGATTTTCCTGGATTTCAACACGACTGGAGACGGAATTTTGACTGCGATTCAGCTTTTGAAGGTGATGAAGGCAAAAGAACAGCGGTTGTCGCGGTTGG
>JBMNTQ010000141.1:0-5395 GCA_050945815.1 Christensenellales bacterium | reverse complement strand
AGAACTATCCCCTTCTTAAGGAAGCAGGAATGTCGCGCAAGCCTATCCTCCTGAAGAGGGGCATGATGGCCACCATAGAGGAATTCCTGCTTGCCGCGGAATATATCCTCAGCCAGGGCAACGACCAGGTGATACTCTGCGAGCGCGGAATCCGCACTTTTGAACCCACCACCAGGAACACCCTCGATCTCAATGCAGTTCCTATGCTCAAGCACATGTCGCATCTCCCGGTGATAGTAGACCCCAGTCACGGAACAGGTCACAGCTGGATGGTTCCGACCATGGCACGGGCAGCTGTTGCAGCCGGTGCCGACGGTCTTATCATGGAAGTGCATTACAAGCCCGGTGAGGCTCTCTGCGACGGCTACCAGTCACTTGATCCCGACGACTTCCGGCAGCTTATGACAAGCCTGAGAAAAGTTGCAGAAGCGACGGACAGGAAGATTCTGTAACAATTTATTATTCATTGCTTAAGTAATGTGGACAGCTTTGCTCCCTGAAGCTTCAGCAAAAGAAGCTTGCCTGTGATTTTATGCTGAAATGGATCTCTTCCATACTTTAAGTCCGGCGAACGACATTACAAGGTACACTGCATAGAGAATAACCGTGGGATAAAGTCCCCGCACAACGAAGATCATCACGGATGCGGCATTTGCAGCAATCCAGAGGTACCAGTGTTCATATATCTTTCTTGCAAGCATCCAGGTGGCTATTGCCGACAGTGATGTTATGAAGGAATCCCATCCCGGCACAGGTGAATCTGTAAACCTCGACAGGATGAACCAGATACCGGTATACGACAAAATGAACACTGCTGCAAGCACTAAACCTGTTAACGGTCTTAACCTCGTCACCTGAAGTCCCCCGGACCCTGCACCCTGTGCCCCGTGCTCTTCGCCCTGCGCCCTGTGCCCTGCGCCCTGTGCCCCGTGCCCTGAGCTCTGAGACCCGTGCCCTGAGCCCTTCACCCACCAATACCATCCTATGCAGCTCATAATCAGGTAGTATTCCTGAAGGCTCATGTCAGCATAGAACTTGCTTGCAAAAAAGACAACAATATATACGGCGCTGGTTACTATGCCAACCGGCCATAACCATATATTCTGTCTTATCTCGAGAAACACGTAGATTATGCCGCTTAAAGCTCCGAATATTTCTATCCAGTTTGTTGCTATCCAGTCGCTAACGTTCATATCATCAGAATTCCAGTCCCAGCCTCAGCATAAAATTAGTTCCTGCCTGAGGAAAATAATATGCCCAGCTAAGTTCCTTTCCGTCTTCAAACCAGTTGCCTCCATATGCATTGCTCACATACCTTGCATTGAAGACATTGTTTACAAGAAGTTGAATACCGGCGCTCCTGAGGTTTTTAATCACCGGTTCAAAATCGATCATAATGTCGCTGACCATGTATGGCTCCAGCATCCTTTCACTGTTCATGGTGTTGTCGAAATACTGCTTCCCGACATATTTAGTAATGAAATGCAGTTTCAGGGGAGGCAGGATATTTGCATACAGATCGCTGCTTCCTGTAATTGAAGGCGAGTAGGCTATATCAACCTTACCGAGCTGAAGGCTCCTGTGTTCCTCCGACCAGTCGGATGTATTGTAATCAATATAATGCTCTACAAAATCAACTATCTTGTTGCTGCTCAGGGTCAGGTTCAAATCGAGACCGATGAAATCTGCCGGTTTGAAGCCTGCTGTCAGTTCGGCGCCTATCCGGTAGCTTTTTTCGACATTGGTCATTATTGAATAACCCACATTGCTTAGTTCGCCCGTCGGCACCAGCTGATTGCGATACAGCATTCCGTACAGGTTGATGCCTGACGAGCTCTTTGCCGATCTTACAACATAACCGGCCTCAATATCGTAAAGGCGTTCAGGTTTTGGTGTTGCTTCACTGTCGCCCGAAGCCTCCTTGAAATCGGTTCGTGTCGGTTCCCTGTTAGCCACCGACAGCGAAAGGAAAGCCTCCTGTCCTGGAAAGAGCCTGAGGAACAGTCCTGCCTTAGGATTGAAAAAATGGAATGAATGAGTCTGCCCGATATTCTTAAGATCGTCGTCTTCGCCCCTGAGCGAATAGTTGACATGCCTGTACTGAAGGTCGCCAAAAGCCGACAGTTTATCCGTTAATGAATAGTTTATCTTTCCGTAAAGGCTTGCTTCCTTTTTTTCTCCATTGTTGAAATACCACTGATAACTGCTCTCCGCTAAACCAGGGTATCTCATCCAGATAATCCTTCCATAATGGTCGCCTGAATAGAGATTCATTCCGCCTCCGAGCTTTGAGTCAATCTTATCTTTCCGGTAATTCAGCGACCAGACCAGGCCGTAAAAGTCGTTTGACATCCATTTTCTACGGATCAGGTCGGTCTCATTCATGGCAAGGTCTCCGATAGTCACTTCCGGAAGACCGTATTTGCTGTACTTTTCATCCTCCCTGAACTCTTCGTAATAGCCTTTGCCGTAAGTATAGTGAAGGGCGGAATTGAAGGAAAAGTATTCATTTATTTTCCTGCCAAATATCAGATGGTAGTGATTCTGAGTGTAGTTATCGCTTTCGTTGTCATAATAATGCACATTCCCGAGATCATCGGTGTATTCTCCGGCCGGATTATAACGTCTGTCGATGTGAAGCATCTCTTTCGGCACACCCCACCAACCTATCCCTGTTTTTTCCTTTCCAAGTATGACATTAGCTTTTATAAGCGATTTCCCTGTTCGGAATAGAGCGCTTAACAAGGCTGAATTATGTTCCGATCCTGTTCTGGCAATATAGCCATTACTTCTAAGATCGGACCAGCGCATCTGGAATGCAAATCTCTCTTTCAGCAATCCAGTTCCGGCGGTAATGCTATTTCTAAAAGTTCCGTATGAGCCTGCAGCTGAGCTGATCGTGGCAAATGGCTCGTTCTCAATGCCTTTGGTCTGGATGTTTATTGAAGCCCCGAAGGCGCCGGCTCCGTTTGATGAAGTTCCCACTCCTCTCTGTACCTGAATATTATCGACAGAGGAAGCCAGGTCGGGCAGGTCGACCCAGAATACCTGCTGCGATTCGGGATCATTAAGGGGAATTCCGTCAATGGTGACATTTATTCTTGAAGCATCAGTTCCCCTGATCCTCAGACTGGTATATCCGATTCCGTTTCCCGACTCCGATGTCCCGACAAATGAAGGTGTAAGATTCAAGAGAAAAGGTATTCCCTGACCGGAGTTGTTTTTTTCCAGTGTTTCTCCTGCCACATTTGAATAAGCAAGCGGAGTTTCCTTCCCGGCCCTTGTTGCGCTTATTATGACATCGTTCGTTACAATGGTTTTCAGTCGCAAACTCACATCCTCTATCATATCTCCTGTCACATGTATCTCCCTTATCTGTGTTTCATATCCCATGAAGGAATATCTCAGAGTGTAATACCCGGCTTTAAGTCCTGTGAGAATGTAGTTTCCGGCGGCATCGGTATGAACACCGGTAAAAGTTCCCTCAATAAGCACTCCGGCGCCCGCGAGTGGTTCGCCACCAACGTCGGTAACTTTTCCGCTGAGGCTCTGGCCTGTCATATGATAGGAAAATGAACCCAGCAGGATAAGCGACGACAGAAAAAACAGTTTTTTCTTCATCTCCGTATCAGTTAAAACTATATACCGGGTGCATTTGTTCCCTCCGCCGGCATTACCCGGATCAGGTGCAAGGGTATGATCTCAGCCCGTAATAATAAGGCACCCCGTAAATGACGATGTAAAGTTACATCTTTTAAGGGAAAGATAACAATCAATTACATTTTTTGTTAAATTGCCATTTAAAAGCGGGTATCCGTATGAGTACTCTTCTTGAAAAACTTAATTACAAGGGACAGAAAAGGATAGTAGTCATGAATGCCGGCAGGGATTTTATCCTGGGTTCAGATGATGAGCTCAGGGATGTTCAGATCGACAGTGAAATAGACCAGAGATTTCCCTACGAGTTCATGCTTATTTTTGTAAGGAAGATTACCGAGGTGAAAGCATTTGCCCCGCTTGTATTGCATAACCTTGTTGATAACGGAGTTTTATGGTTCTGTTATCAGAAGAGTTCCGGGAAGTGCAGTTCGGAACTGAACCGGGAAAATGGCTGGCAGTCGCTTAATGACATGGATTTTTATGGAACGAGAGTTATTTCAGTGAATGATGAGTGGTCGGCTCTCCGGTTCAGGAACATCAAATATATCAAGTCAAAATCCTCAAGGTATCCGAAGAAGAAATAAGTCATTGAAAGGTCTGCATTATGATCAGGACCATCACCATAGAGACGCCCCTTGGAGATATGGCAGCTGCTGCCATTAAAGAGGGCATATGTTTTCTTGAATTCACAAGCAGGCCTGGCCTGGAATCAGAAATCAACAAGCTTGCCCTAACTTTCAACACGACAATCAAACCCGGCAGCAACAGGCATCTCAGGGCCCTCAGGAGACAACTTAAGGAGTATTTCAGGGGGAAACGCAAGGAATTCACTCTTAAAGTGGTAACCCCGGGTACCGACTTTCAGCGTGAGGTATGGGAAACACTAAAGAAGATCCCTTACGGAGAGACAATCTCGTACCTGGAACAGGCGAAAATGATGAACAACCCCGGGGCATTCAGAGCTGTCGCGGGTGCAAACGGATCAAACCGGATCGCCATTGTGATTCCATGTCACAGGGTAATCGGTTCCGACGGCGAGATGGTGGGATATGGAGGCGGTCTCGACAAGAAGAAATGGCTAATAGATCATGAAAGGAAATTTTCAGGGAAGCCTGTCAACGGCATCCTGTTCTGAGTACCATAAGCGAACAAAAATACTCCTGAAGGGGTTTCCAGACAAATAAACCAAATATTAGTTTTATGCCAAACATTATCAGATATCCGACTATTGTTATAACAATCCTGGCAGCCATTGCCACAGCTATTTCAGGATGCTCCTCTTCCAGGACAAGCCTGCCGGGAGAACCTTCCTCCATCCGTGAACGGAAGGACCTGTACTATTTCCATTCGGGTGACAGCACCTGGATCATCAGGCCTGTAACCGAAGCCGGAAACCATTATGCAGGGATTATTTATAAAGCCGAAGATATCAGTAAAAACCCCAGGGTAAGGATTTATGCCGAACCACTCACATCAGTAACGGTTGAAAATGACCGTCTTACCGTTCCGATGGAGAATATAGTCAAGGTTGAGAATCACAGGATAGGTCCCGGAGTAATAATCGGTTCCATCGGAGTTCTCGGCCTTTTGTTTTTATTACCTGCAATCCTTTAATAACCCGGTTCAGCTTCCGCGAAACGAAGGGATTATTCTTTACGTGATTTCCTCTTTTTAATCCCTTTCACCACCAAATAAGCCACAAACAGGATACCCAGCGCGATAAGTATTTTGTCGA
>JBMNTQ010000140.1:0-5400 GCA_050945815.1 Christensenellales bacterium | reverse complement strand
ATGACCGCTGGCTGCAATAAATTCCTACGCATTTACTACGGCAGGGTGAAGGAGTTCATGAACACTCTTGATGAGCCTGTGGATATGGATTCCACCGGACTCTCTCGATAAGCCCCTTTTTGCATCATTCAGGTCAGCGCTCCGGCGGTGGCCTGTTTCTGTTGCTCAATTTCTACCTGATTGACTTTTTATTTGCAGGCTTCAATAATTTATACAATGCTCCCCTTTATCACCATGAGGCCGGAGACAGGGTTTTGTCTCCGGCCATAACGATATCCCGATTAAAGGGTAACCTCGTCGTTAATAAATTTTTGCGTTTTCCACGAGGGAGCCTTCTGCCAGAAGAATCGACGTCCTAAAACTAGGAAAACAATATATACCCGATGGTACTGGATGCGGCAATGGCGTCCGCAGCCGTGGACTCCCCTTTGGGATCAATAATGCGGACGAGCATCAGGCCAGTTGCGAGAACGCCGCAGCCCTGACCGAAGGCGCCCACCGTACGCTCAAAGGCGTCGCGCTTATACAGCTTCCTGCCAAAATAAGGGTACGCTATCCAGTTGGTGAGCAGGATTGCCGCGTTGGTCACAAGGAGGGGAACCAAATATGTCGCGACAGTGTTGAGGTTGAGCGTGCAGATGGCGGCACAGACCAGATAGTCCATCGTGGTGCCGGAAATGCGCTGCATGGACGGGCGGTCTATGTACCTGTCCATCTTCGTCTTTTTCATGATCGTGCCGACAACCATGCTGAGGATCAGGCAGCACGCGAACCACGGAATGTTGCTGAGGAGCGGGTGAATGGCGATCAGCCCGCTGCGGACAAGGTGTCCCATCGTGCAGATGAGGCCGCACCAGCAAAGGGCAAAGCCGAATGGATCGACCACGTCGTTGTGGGTAACTCCCTTTCCGATCGGCTGACGGCTCTCCGGCTCAATATAGCCCACTTTAATTTCCCTTGGGATTTGGCTGGGCTCCCGGACATATTTGGTTTTTCCCTTACGGGCGCCGATGTTAATCATGACAACGCCGAAGATGACGCCGCAAACAAGGCCGGCGGTCGCCATAGTGTTCGCCACGTCAAGTCCGCCTTCCCAACCAAGCTCCTTAAATAGAGTTCCGGCCGCGAGCGCGGTGCCGTGACCGCCATACCAGCCGTAAACGGGCGTCAGGCCGAAGCCCAGTGGAATATCATAGAACGACATGAAAATAAAAGCGCAGATGAGGCCTACTATGACCTGAAGCTGGTGTGAAATGCCCGCGTGTACCGAGGTGGATAACGCGGCCTCACCGAAATCCTTCTGCTTCGCGCCTAAAAAGGAGACCGAAAACACGACCGCCGTCAGCACGCCGGCCCAGGAGCCGATGGTAGGGGCAATGGGAAAATAAATAGGGGAAAACGACCCCAACACTTGGGGCCCCGCCAGCAGGCCGAGAAAACCGGCTACCAACGATGCCGGAAGGTAAAGGTCCTGGAACAGCCTCACCCTTTTTCGGATAAAATAGCCCAGCAAGATCAAAAGACTCAGTGTGCCGAAATCATAGACAACGGTTTGAATCGCACTCATTTTGCACCTCACAAAAATTATTTAAAACCCAAACTTTCCAATTTGCTTCAAGCCTGATATATCTCTCTGCCGTTCAGATCCTTTTCTGAGAGTCCATAATCTTGCATGGCGCTTTCCTTGGAAATCATACCCTGCTCCAAATCGCGAAATATCAGGGCTTTATCCCGTTTCAACGGATCCCCATAACCTCCCGCCCCCGGCGACATACAACAAAGCACGCTCCCCGCAGGCAAGATCGTGTTGGATTTTTTAGAGTCCAGCACCGTCTCACTTTCCGTCCCCGGATTCAGGATCACCTGGCCCATTGTACCTTCCTTTCCACCCGCGAGTCCCCACGGGGGGAGCTTTTGCCGGTCCGCTTTGATGGAGAAAGTGCATTCGTGGTCTAAGACGTACAAATCTTTGCGGATGGCAAGGCCGCCGCGGTATCGGCCTGCCCCACCAGAATCAGTCACCAACTGGTAGCGTCCCACCATAAGCGGATATTCGGTCTCCAGACTCTCAATGGGCAGGTTGGATGTGTTGGTCATATGTACCTGAACTGCGTCCAGTCCATCTTTGTTGAATCTAGCCCCCGAACCGCCGGCAATGGTTTCTACATACACGTAGTATTTACCTGTTTTGGGGTTGGTTCCGCCAAAATATACGCCCGTGATAGCATCATGGCTGCCCGCCACCACCTTTTGAGGCATGACCTGCGCCATCGCTCCATAGATAATGCTAACCACCCGCTGGGCGGTGTCGGTGCGGCCGGCAACCGCCGCCATATCGCTGCAGCAGACCAGTGTTCCCGGCGTCATTTTGTATTTGATTGGACGGTAGTAGCCACCATTGGACGGTAAGGACGGGTCGATAATGCTTTTCAGACTGTAGTAAATACAGGACAGGGTCGCTGTTCTCGTGAGGTTTAGGGCGCCCCTGACCTGTGGTACATTGTCGGTAAAATCAGCCAATATCTCGTCGCCTCCGATCTCCAAGGTAACGTTGATCGGTACCGGATCGCTGCCGCGACCGTCTGAATCCAGATAATCGGTAAATGAAAAGATACCGTCAGGGATTTCCTTGATAGCGAGGCGCATTTTCCTCTCTGAATAGTTCAGCATTTCCGCCATACTATGTAGCATAACCTCTTTGCCGTATCTGGCGAAAATCTCCTGTACCCGCTGTTGCCCTTTACGGTTACAGGCGAATTGGGCACTTAAATCCCCGCGGCGAATATCAGTTACCCGGCAATTGAGCAAAATCAGGCGGAGAACGTCATCGTCCAGCTTGCCCTGGTGAAATATTTTTACCGGGGGAATCCGGATGCCCTCCTCATAAATGCTGGCCGAATCGGCGGCGTTGCTGCCGGGAACACGTCCGCCAACGTCGCTATGATGGGCAATGTTGATGACATAGGCGACCACTTCCTCCTCCCAGAAAACGGGGGTGGCGATAGTGATGTCCGGCAGATGGGTGCCGCCACCGTTGTAGGGATCGTTGGCAATAAACATGTCACCTTCGAGGATTTCTTCTGGCGAATAGTGCTTATTAATCTCCGATACCATTTCCAACATCGACCCCAGGTGCATGGGGATGTGTTCCGCCTGTGCAATGGTATTTCCCTGCGCGTCAAATATCCCACAGGAGCAATCTTTCCGTTCCTTGATATTGGTGGAATAGGCGGATTTAATCAGCACCGCCCCCATCTCCTCAGCAATGGACATAAAGGTGTTGTTAATCACTTCCAGAAGAATGCCGTCGATTTTCACGCTCACGAATATTGCCCCCTCATTTCTTAAACGGTGATAATAAGATTGCCATAGCTGTCCACCTCAAAATGGGCGTTGGGCGATATGACCGTTGTGGAATCCATCTGCTCGATGATGCAAGGGCCATCAACGCGGCTGATTGTCCCAAGTTTTGCCCGGTCGTATACGGCACAGGTGACCATGCCCGTTTCACTGAAGTAGACCTGTCGTTCGCCCACCTTGCATTCGGCCAGATCGGTAGTAGCGTATTCCAGCCTGGAGAGCGTCGGCTTTGCCACATTGCCAATCGCTTCGCTGCGGAAATTGATCAGTTGCATGGGAGCATTGGGATTGTAATAACCGTAGTTCTTTTCATGTTCGCGGAAAAACTGATCTTTGAGCGCCGCCATGTCAGGTTCCTCCAAATCACGAGCGGGAACATCAATCTGCAGTTCGTAGTTCTGGCCAATATAACGCATCTCAATGATGTTACGGAAACTCTGGTGTTCCGGGCTTACGTTTTCCGAGGCCAGCCACTGGCGACCTTCATCCATCAACGGCCTGATGATATCGTTGATCAGCTCGGGCGTCGCGTCGGTATAGTCCGTCATAGCGGTGCGGACGTAGCTTTTTCGTATGTCGGCGGTGAGCAGGCCCAGCGCACACATTGTGCCGGGGTTGGGTGGTATCAGCACTTTGCTGATACCCATTTCCCGTGCCAAATCAACTGCATGCAGCGGTCCTGCGCCGCCATAAGAAACCAACGTGAAATCGGAAGGATTATGCCCCCGCTCGACAGTGATGACACGGATCGCCCTGGCCATATTGGAGTTGACAACTCTAATGATGCCGCTGGCCGCTTTCTGCAATGGGATATCGAGCTTGTCGGCGATTTTCTCCTTTACAACGTTGTGCGCCAATTCGGCATGGATTTTCATGCGGCCACCCAGGAAATGAGCGGGATTGATGCGGCCCAACACCAGATTCGCGTCGGTGACAACAGGATTTTCACCGCCCCGACCGTAGCAAGCGGGGCCGGGATTGGCACCGGCGCTTTCAGGTCCTACCTTCAGCGCGCCCGCATTGTCGATATAGGCAATACTTCCGCCACCAGCGCCTACCGCGTTTACGTCGATCATTGGCACACCGGAGGGCAGGCCGCATACTTTGCGCTTTGTGGTGTATTCGGCAATACCCCCGATTACAACGGAAACATCGGTGCTGGTGCCGCCCATATCATAGGTGATGATATTATTGAATCCCGCGGCCTGAGCCACATATATCGCACCCACCACACCTGCGCTGGGGCCGGACAGAGCTGTCTGCACAGGGGTTTCAATTGTGGACGAAATTGACATAATACCGCCGTTTGATTGAGTGATGTACGGTTCCACATTGATTCCCACCTGCTTTACGCGGTTGCGCAGGTTGTCTATATACTGCTTCATCTTGGGGCCAAGATAGGAGTTGATAACCGTGGTGCTCAACCGTTCAAACTCCCGAAATTCGGGGATAAGGGCGGAGGAAATGGAATAATAAACATCCGGCCATTCTTCTTTAATGCACTGCTCTACGACCTTTTCATGGGAACTGTTCAGGTAGGAAAAAAGGAAGCAGACTGCCAAAGCTTCCACCTTCCGCGCCTTTAACTGCCTGAGGATTTCTTTTATTTCCTCGGCGTCAATCGCTTTATAGATGCCACCGTCGGCGGAAATCCGTTCATCCGCTTCCCGGCGGAACAAACGCGGGATTAGCGTTTCCGGTTTATCCTCCTGCAAGTCGTACAGGCTGGGGCGGGTTTGGCGGCCAATCTCCAGGATATCGCCAAACCCCTTTGTCGTAATCAGAGCGGTCTTTGCACCCTTGCGCTCGATAATCATATTTGTGGCAACGGTGGTGCCGTGCCCAAAATATTTGATCTCGCCAGGCTCTACCTGATACAACTCGAGGATCTCTTTTGCGCCGTTCATGATGGCGAGTGATTGATCGCCGGGTGTGGAGGAAAGCTTGTAGTTGTAATACTTCCCTGTGTTCGCATTGAGCAGCGTCACATCAGTGAATGTGCCGCCCACATCGATTCCGATTCTATACATAAATGTAAAA
>JBMNTQ010000139.1:0-5456 GCA_050945815.1 Christensenellales bacterium | reverse complement strand
CCCCCTCCCGTGCCCGGCGGCTGCCCCTCCCCCCCAATCAATCTCCCTTAAAACAAGCCGGTTATCTTCCCTGCCGCATCCACATCAATCTTCTCAGCAGCCGGCTGCTTAGGCAACCCCGGCATGGTCATGATCGCGCCGGTCAAAACCACAATAAACCCAGCGCCCGCACAAACGCGCACCTCCCGCACCGCCACCTCAAAGCCCGTCGGCCGGCCACGCTTTGCCGGATCATCGGAAAAAGAGTACTGCGTTTTCGCCATACACACAGACAACCCTCCAAAGCCCAAGGCTTCCAACCGCGCAATTTCCTTTTCCGCATTTGCCGTATACACAGCCGAAGCGCCGCCATAAACCCGCTGCACAACAGCCTGAATCTTCCCTTTTATGCTCATCCCCTCAGGATAGAGAGGCGTAAATACCGGCGTTTCTCCAGAAGATAGCGCAACCACTTCCCGAGCCAAGTCCAAAGCTCCCGCCCCGCCGTTGCCCCAAACCTCCGACAGCGCAACACATACGTCCGATCGCTCGCATATCTCCTGCACCAGCGCAATCTCTTCGTCCGTGTCCGTGGGAAACCGGTTAAGCGCCACCACAGCAGGCAGCTTAAAGGTTTGAGTAATCGTCTGGATATGCCCCAGCAGATTGGGAATCCCTTTCTCCAGCGCCTCAAGATCCTCCTGTCCCAGCGCCCCCTTGTCCGCACCCCCATGATATTTAAGCGCCCTCACCGTAGCCACAATCACCACAGCCGCCGGAGACAGCCCTCCCATCCGGCATTTAATATCAAAAAACTTCTCCGCACCCAAATCCGCACCAAAGCCCGCCTCCGTCACCACATAATCCCCCAGCTTCAAAGCCATCTGGGTAGCCATCAGGCTGTTGCAGCCATGGGCGATGTTGGCAAAAGGGCCGCCGTGGACAAAAGCCGGCGTATGCGCCAGTGTCTGCACCAGATTAGGCTTGAGCGCATCCTTTAAAAGAGCTGTCAGCGCCCCTTCCGCCTTCAGCATATGCACGGTCACAGGTACATCCTCCCGGGTATACCCGACAACAATACGCCCCAGCTTCTCTTTCAGGTCCACAATATCCGAGGCCAAACACAACACAGCCATAATCTCCGACGCAACGGTGATGTCAAAGCCATCCTCCCGGGGCACGCCTGAAACCCGCCCGCCCAATCCGGTAACAACCCCGCGCAGTTGCCGATCGTTCATGTCCATACACCGCTTCCAGGTAATGCGGCGGTTGTCGATTCCCAGTCGATTGCCCTGGAATATATGGTTATCCAGCATGGCCGCCAGCAAATTGTTCGCAGCGCCCACCGCGTGAATATCTCCGGTAAAATGCAGGTTGATATCCTCCATAGGCACAACCTGCGCATAACCGCCGCCGGCCGCACCGCCCTTAATACCAAACACCGGCCCCAACGACGGCTCTCGCAGCGCAATCACGGTCTTTTTCCCCAACAGGTTCAAAGCATCGCCCAGGCCCACAGTCGTCGTGGTCTTACCCTCCCCTGCAGGGGTCGGCGTAATCGCCGTCACCAGAATCAGCTTACCGTCCTTTCGGTCCGCCAGCCGCTGCAACACACGCCCGCTAACCTTCGCTTTGTATGTCCCATAATGCTCCAGTTCCTCGTCCAACACGCCCAATGCCTGCGCCACCTCCGATATCGGCCGCATCACAACAGATTGAGCAATCTCAATGTCATTTGGCATCATCCGATCCATCCTCCGTCCCTCAGCTTCATCATTCTACCCACAAAAGCGCAGCACCCGAAAACTCCCCCGGGCACTGCGCCTTCTCATTCCATAAAAAAGGCCCGGTCTTTGTCACGCCATTTCATGTTACCATAACAGCCGCAAAATTCCTACCGCCTTTTTTCAAAGCTTCCCTACAATTTTTCATAGCTTATTCCAACTCAAACACGCCGGTATACAGCTGGTAATAACGCCCCTTCTGAGCGATCAATGTCTCATGATCACCCCGCTCTATAATGCGTCCATCCTCCATCACCAAAATCGCATTGGCATCACGCACGGTAGACAGCCGGTGGGCTATCACAAACACCGTGCGCCCCTTCATCAGCCGGTTCATACCTTTTTGCACCAGCGATTCAGTACGGGTATCGATGCTGGAAGTCGCTTCATCTAGAATCATCACCGGCGGGTTGGCCACAGCCGCCCGGGCGATAGACAAAAGCTGCCGCTGTCCCTGAGACAGGTTCGCGCCGTTGGAGGTGAGCATAGTCTGATAGCCGTCAGGCAGCCTCCTGATGAAGCTGTCCGCATAGGCCAGCCGCGCCGCCTCCACCACTTCCTCGTCCGTAGCATCCAGCCTCCCATAACGAATATTGTCCAGAACCGTACCGGTAAACAAGTTGGTATCCTGCAAAACAATGCCCAACGAACGCCTCAAGTCGCTTTTACAAATTCTATCGATGGTAATGCCGTCGTAGCGGATTGTGCCGCTGTCAATGTCATAAAATCGGTTAATCAGGTTGGCAATCGTGGTCTTGCCCGCTCCCGTAGCGCCCACAAGGGCGATCATCTGCCCCGGCTTGGCGAAAAGGGATATGTCCTTCAACACCAACTGCCCCTCCTCATAGCCAAAGTCCACATCAGCAAAGCGCACGTCGCCTTTCAGCTGGGTATACTCCGCTGCCCCATCCTCTCCAGGCTGCTTCCATGCCCACATGCCGGTATAGTGGAGCGACTCTTTTATCTGTCCATCCTCCTCCACAGCATTAACTAAGGTAACCTTACCCGAATCTTGCTCCGGCTGCTCGTCCAGCAGCTCAAAAATACGCTGAGCACCGGCTAAAGCCATCACCACAGCGTTAATCTGCTGAGAAGCCTGCCCGATAGGCGTGGTAAAGCTTCGTGAAAGCTGCAAAAAGGATGCGATCACGCCTAAAGTCAAGCCGCCTATCCCCCCCACAGCCAACACACCGCCGGTTATCGCCACCATCACATACTGAAAATGGCCAAAGTTTCCCATAATCGGCATCAGAATATTCGCATAGCTGTTTGCGTGGGTCGTATGCTCACACAAAGCGTCGTTATATTTGTCAAAGTCCTCCTTTGCCTGCCGCTCACGAGAAAACACCTTCACAACCTTCTGCCCATTGAGGATTTCCTCAATATAACCATTCTCCGCGCCCAAAGCCTGCTGCATACGCATAAAGCCGGCAGCGGATTTACCACCAATTCGCCGCATAATCAGGAATATCATAGAAACCAAAACCACCACCAGCAAGGTCAAGTGAAGGCTCAGCGCAAGCATAGCGATAAAAGCCGCAACCACCGTCACCACCGTCGAGAAAAGCTGCGGCAAGCTCTGGGTAATCATCTGGCGCAGGGTATCCGTATCGTTGGTAAAATGGCTCATAATATCCCCATGGCTGTATTGGTCAAAATACCGCAAGGGAAGCGTCTGCATATGGGTAAACATATCATCCCGGATATTCTTCAAAATCCCCTGGGCCACCACCACCATAAAACGATTGTAAAAGAGCGTAGCTAAGACGCCCACAAAATAAATCCCCGCCATCGTAATCACGGCCTGCAGCAGCGGCAAAAAGGAAGGACTGGGCATAGCCAGCATGGGTAGAATAAAGTCATCAATCAAAACCCGCAAAAAGAGCGATCCCACAATTCCCACCAGCGCGCTGACCACAATGCAGAACAGAGCCAATATAAACCAAAACCGATGCCTGCCCGCAACATAGGAAAACAGCCGGCGAATCGTTACGCCTCTTCTCGGCGTCTTTTTTTTACGGCCCATCGATTGCTTCATCCGCTCCGCCCCCTTTCTGCTGCGAAGTATATACCTCCCGGTAAATCTCATTACTCCTCAAAAGCTGCCCATGGGTGCCCACGGCATCGATACGCCCGTCCTCCATCACTATAATCTGGTCGGCATCCTGCACCGAGGAAATCCTCTGGGTGATAATCAGCTTGGTCGTATCCGGCAATTGCTCCCGCATGGCCTTTCGAAGCAAAGCATCGGTCTTGGTGTCCACCGCGCTGGTAGAGTCGTCCAAAATAAGGATCTTGGGGTTTTTCAGCAAGGCCCTGGCAATACACAATCGCTGCTTCTGCCCGCCGGAAACGTTGGTGCCGCCCTGCTCAATATACGTATCATACCCCTCAGGAAACGAGCGGATAAACTCATCAGCCTGAGCCAGTTTACAAACACGCACCATCTCCTCGTCTGTAGCGTCCTCCTTCCCCCAGCGAAGGTTCTCCTTAATGGTACCGGAAAACAACACATTCTTCTGCAAAACCATAGCCACCTGGCCGCGCAGCGTATCCAGGTCATATTGCCTCACATCCACGCCTCCCACCGACACGCTTCCCCTGCTGCTGTCATACAACCGCGGAATCAGCTGCACCAGTGTACTCTTAGACGATCCTGTTGCGCCGACAATCCCCACCGTCTCTCCGGGTCCTATCGTCAAATCCACGCCGCTGAGACAAAACGTATCCTGCTCCTTCGCATAGGAGAAATCCACTTTATCAAAGCGAATGCTGCCGTCTTTTACCTGCATCACCGGATGCTCCCCATTCTGAATATCGCTTTCTTCTTTCAAAACCTCAGAAATTCGCTGGGCAGACGCCCGGGATATAATAATAATCACAAAAACCAACGACAGCAGCATCAGGCTCATGAGTATCTGCATAGAATAAGAAATTAAACTCATCAATTCGCCAGTGGTCATAGTCGCACTTACAATGGCATTAGCCCCAAACCAAGAGACCAATAAAATGCAGGCATACATAGCAAACTGCATCAACGGCGCATTGAGCACAAGAATCTTCTCCGCCAAAGAAAAATCCTGATAAATTTCTTGCGAAATCCTGCCGAACTTTTCTTTTTCATGGTTCTCACGCACATAAGATTTCACAACCCGTATCCCGGCAAGGTTCTCCTGCACCACGTTGTTAAGCTTGTCATAAGTCCGAAACACCCGCCTAAAAATAGGGTGAACCCGAATAGCGATCAAAACAAGCCCGCCGCCTAGAAAGGGGATCATAGCCAAATAAATCAAAGAAAACTCCGGGTTGATGCCCACTGCCATCACCAGCGCAAAAATCAGCATCAACGGCGCACGCACAGCAGTCCGAATGACCATCTGAAAAGCCAGCTCCACATTGGTCACGTCGGTCGTCAGCCTAGTCACCAAACTGGCAGTAGAAAATTTATCGATGTTATGGAATGAAAAATCCTGCACCCGCCCAAATATGGTGCGTCGCAGGTTTTTTGCCAAGCCTGCGGCAGCCTTCGCCGACTGTCGCCCAGACAAAATCCCAAAAAAAACAGAAATGCCGATCAGCGCCAGCAAAATACCGCCAATTAAAAGCACCATGTCCATGTCTCCTGCATTGATGCCCAAGTCAATCAGCCTAGCCATCAAAAAGGGGATGGTCACCTCCATCACAACCTCCAAA
>JBMNTQ010000138.1:0-5459 GCA_050945815.1 Christensenellales bacterium | reverse complement strand
GAAAACCTGCTGTCTCTAAGGAATAGCCAATAAAGCTGCGTATTTGCTTATCGTCTTCAACAACCAGGATACGTTCGTTATAACTCATCTTTTGTTCTCCTCCAATGGTAATGTAAAAATAAATTCTGCACCCGACCTATCCATTCTATTTTGGGCCATAATGGTTCCGCCATGGGCTTTAATAATAGACTCGCAAATTGCCAAGCCCAACCCTATACCAAGCCGCGCGTCGGTATGACCGGAATGTGCGGTATAGAATATTTGAAAGATATGAGGGAGATCGGAAGGGGACATGCCATGCCCGGTATCGCGGATGGTAAAAACAGCTTGATTCAATTCCTCATCACGCCGGACGGAAAGGCTGATTTCTCCTGGGGAAGGCGTGTACTTTACAGCGTTTTCAATCATGTTTATAAGCACTTGATTAATCAGCTTGGCGTCCATGGGGACCAGAAGCAGCTCGTCGGGGGCTTTTGCTTCGATATCATATTCCGGATATCGGCGGGACAGATAGCCTACAGCGCCCCCAAGTATTTCTTCGGCTGCTTCAAGCTGTTTGTTGAGTAGAAGCTTTCCATCTTGCAGGCGGGTAAGGCTCAACACATTCTCTACCAGCGAGTAGAGCCATTGTGCATCATTTTCAATGCCCTTTACAATCTCATACTGCCGGTCTTCTTTGTTTGTCATATTTGTAAGACGTTCGGTTGCACCCAGTATTCCTGAAAGAGGGGTGCGCAGATCGTGGGAGATGGAACGGAGCAGATTGCTCCTGTAGCGCTCCTGCTGGATTTCTTCCCTGGCTCGTATTCGTTCTTGTACAGAACGAAAGCGGTCCATGGCCAGGGCTACGCTTTCTATCATGGAGCGTAATAAATGCGTTTGGGATTTGCCTAATGATTGCGCTTGACCGATGGGAATTCTAAGGAGGCCTAATGTAGAGTCTTGTCCGTAGATAGGCCAATCCTGGAATTCAGGACCGAGTACGCTTTCTGTTTTTGAATGCTCAAGACGGTGCAGGATCGCTTCCGGGTTGTCTGTTTCACGTTTTATTTGGTTGTTTTTTGAGAGTTGCTGGATGAACGTTTTTTCCGGTGCGCCATTCTCATCGAAGCACAGGCATGCAACGTTATCGCAGATTATGTCGCTGATGGTTGCTACGGCAATGGCGGCAAGACCATGCATATCTGCTGGATCGGTCAGATGACTTGTTAGGGTATAGAGGGCTTTTGTTTCCATTTCACGTTCGCGCGCTTGTCGCGCACTGATCTTTGCATGGGATGCTAAAGAACTTGAGGTAAAAGCCGTGATGGTCATAATAATGAATGTAATAATGTAGCTGGAAGCATTGGCGGTGAAGGTAAAATATGGTTCGGTGAACAGATAATTAAATGCAAACGCCGATGCGACCGAAGTTATAAAACCAAAAATGTATCCGGGCACAAGCAGAGTTGTGAGTAGAACGGCCAGCATATAAACAATTGCAACATTGGTTTCGGGAAGATTGAAGCTGCGCAGTAAAAAACCAATGGCAGACGCAGCGCATAATATTCCAAGCACAATAGCCATGCGAATAAGGGTTTCTTTGATTTTAGGAGATTGTATCATGTTGCTTTCCTCTTGGAGATTGATTTTCTTTCTGTTGGGCCGTTCCCGGCCTTTTAATGGTGCAGCTTCTTTAGAAAGTAACTTTGCGCTGCCATTAACAGTCCTGGGATACGGTTGGTTTAGCAGCCGTTGCCAGCCTTTTCCTGCCTGTAGCAGCTGCCTCTATTCTCAAGTTATGTTAAGCTATTATACTTCTGAATCTGAGAAGATACAATGCGTTATTAGGGAATTGAAGAAAAGCTATCCGCGCAGTTTTGCGGATGGCTTTTCTCACACCATCCTCACGCGGACAGGGCATCTCTCACACGGTTCTCACGGCCTTTTGTATAGAATTGTTCTATAAAATTCTTGGCTAGAGGGAGGTGGAGGATATGGAGGATGAAAAGCTTGACGGTTATTTTGAGTTGTCGCAGCTGTGCGGGAAGGTTCGAGCGCTTGTTAAAGACAGAAATTATGAAGAATGTACTCGTTTGATTCGGGAAGCGATGCGCGACTATCCGCACGCCCCAGATCCGCATAATTTAATGGGCATTGTATTGGAGAAGCAAGAGAATCGTTTGGCAGCGATGAAACATTTTAGAGCGGCATGGGCTTTAGACCCAACCTATTTGCCATGTCGTGTCAACCTTAGCCGATATGGAAGCTTTTTAAACGGTGGGCCTTGTGCCTTTGACGAGCAGGATTGCCTTAAAAAAGACAAGCCCTTATAATGCAAAACCTGTTACGACAACATCGCGATGGGGCGCGCAGAGCGTGCGCATAGTTTTAAAAGGTAAGAGAACACTACACTGGATATGGAATTTATTTCGGAAGATTGAACGGCCGGATGAGAGGCTGTACAAAACAAAGAAAGTGGAACGATTATTGTGATGAATGGTAAAAGCATACGGCCTCTTCAAGAAGAGGTTAGTACGACGATCCAAAAGCTGCCTCCTGAAGAGGTTTATAAGGCTTTAGGCAGCAATATAAATGGATTGTCAAGCTCTGAGGCGGAAATAAGGCTTAAGCAATACGGAAAGAATGGATTGGCAGAGAAGAAGGGCACCCCTTTACTGGTTAAGTTTTTTTCCAACTTCACACATTTGATGGCAATCCTTTTGTGGGGAGCAGGCATTGTTGCTCTGATTGCGCAAATTCCCGAGCTTGCCATTGCTATTTGGATGGTAAACGTGATCAATGGTACCTTTAGCTTTTGGCAGGAATTTCGGGCAGGGAAAGCTACCGAGGCGCTTAAAAAGATGCTGCCTGATCATGTTCGTGTTCTTCGCGATGGGCAGGAACAGCAACTTCTGGCGGAGAACCTGGTTTTGGGCGATGTGATTTTTCTTTCTGAAGGCGATAGAATATCAGCCGACGCGCGCCTGGTAGACGACAACGATATTCGGGTAGACCAGTCTACTTTGACTGGTGAATCTCATTCTGTCCATAAAAGCCATGACAGTGTGTTGCGTGATGACTTGAGCCGGGCTGAACAGCCGAACCTGGTTTTTGCCGGAACAGCGGTGGCAGCCGGAACAGGGAGAGCGGTTGTGTATGCTACCGGAATGTCTACAGAGTTTGGGAAAATTGCAAACCTGACGCAAAGCTTAAAAGAAGAGAGCAGCCCCCTTCAGAAGGAAATGGGCAGGCTGACAAAAAAAGTGTCTGTTATTGCCGTTAGCATAGGAGTTGTCTTCTTTTTTCTTGCTGTTTTCTTGGCAGATACGCAGCCTGTTGCCGCATTTATCTTTGCTCTAGGTATGATTGTTGCGTTTATTCCTGAGGGGCTTTTGCCTACAGTCACATTATCACTGGCTATGGGCGTACAGCGGATGGCAAAACGCAACGCACTCATTAAGCGTCTTTCTGCTGTGGAAACACTGGGTTGTACCACTGTTATCTGTACCGATAAGACGGGGACGTTAACCCAGAATGAAATGACGGTTAGCAACCTTTGGATGAACGGCGTTTATATGGATGTCTCTGGTGTGGGGTATGACGCGAAAGACGGCGAGATTTTGCTGGACGCAGTACGGGTTTCGCAAGAGAATTCTGACCTGTCGGAGCTTCTTATGGCTGCTGGTTTGTGCTGTAATGCCCGGCTGCTGCCGCCGAATGGGGATTCTTGCAAATTTACAGTTCTGGGGGATCCGACAGAAGCGGCGTTGATTGTTCTTGCCGGAAAGCATGGGCTTGATTTGGATGCGTTGCGCGCCAACACGCCCCGCCTGCGTGAGCTTCCTTTTGATTCAGGCCGCAAACGGATGAGTACGATTCATCAGGGAAGCGGACGGACGCGGATTGCCTATGTAAAAGGCGCACCTAAGGAAGTGATGGAGCTTTGCACCCAGCAGAAAAGAAACGGGAGCGTTGTCGATATGACGGATCAGGACCGCGCGAACATTATGGCCGTTAATGATGAATATGCCAGAAACGGGCTGCGTGTTTTGGCTATTGCTATGCGCAATATCACGCCTGATGACAAGGTTCCATCAAGCCTTGGGGAATATACCCCCGAGTTGATTGAACAAAACCTTATATTTTTAGGGCTGATTGCTATGGTCGATCCGCCTCGGGTCGAGGTGGCAAAAGCTGTAATAAAATGCCGAAATGCGGGCATTCGAATTATTATGATTACCGGCGACTATGGGTTGACCGCAGAAAGCATTGCTCGTCGGATTGGCATCATTAAGGGAGGGCATCCTCGAATTGTTACAGGCATTGAGCTGGAAAAAATGAGCTCCCAGGAACTGAAACAGGCATTGACGCAGGAAGTTATCTTTGCCCGTGTTGCGCCTGAACAAAAATTGCAGGTTGTCAGCGCACTTCAGGAAATGAAGCACATCGTTGCGGTGACTGGCGATGGCGTGAATGATTCGCCTGCTTTGAGGAAGGCTGATATTGGCGTTGCCATGGGTATATCCGGGACAGATGTTGCCAAGGAAGCGGCTGATATGATTCTGACAGACGACAACTTTGCATCCATTGTCAATGCCATTGAAGAAGGGCGTGCAGTATACAACAATATCCGAAAGTTTGTTCTTTATATTTTTAACAGCAATATGGCTGCCGCTGTCCCCATGGTGCTGTATCTGTTTTCCCGGGGTACGATTCCGCTGCCTCTCACGATCATGCAGGTGCTTGCCATCGACCTTGGGACGGACATGGTTCCTGCGATGGGGTTGGGGGTGGAGAAACCTGAAATGGGAATTATGGATATTCCGCCCCGTTCCCAGAAGGAACCCTTGCTCAGCCGTCCGCTTATTCTCAAAGCATTCTGCTGGTACGGGCTTTTGGAAGCAGCCTTTGGCACGGCGGCATATTTCCTTTTAAACGTCCTTTATGGCTGGCCACAACATCCGCTGGCTTCTTCGGGAATGGTCTATAAGATGGCAACCACCATGACCTTTGCGGCTATTGTAATGGCACAGGTTGGTGCTGTATTTGGCTGTCGCACAGAACGGATTTCTGTTTCCAGAGTTGGGCTGTTTACGAACAAACTGATTTTAATCGGGATTGCCGTGGAGCTTGCCTTGTTGGCAGTGCTTGTGTATCTTCCGGTTCCGTTCCTGAATGACTTGTTTCATACAGCACCGTTAGGCTGGCGGGAGTGGGTCTTTCTGATTATCATTCCTCCTGCTATGCTGCTTGCAGATGAAGCCCGAAAATGGGTTGTTCGAAGATGGGGCCGAAAAGAGACGAATAAAATAGTTGCTGAAAGGACGGTGCTATAACATGAAGGTTATTATTGTAGGCTGTGGACGCAATGGTGCAGGGCTTGCCTTGGCATTGAGCAAAGCAGGGCATAGCATTACTGTAATCGACTCAAATAAAGCTGCTTTTTCCAAGCTGGGGAAAGGCTTTCGAGGGAAGAC
>JBMNTQ010000137.1:0-5476 GCA_050945815.1 Christensenellales bacterium | reverse complement strand
GAAAAAAAATGTCCCGAGACCGAAGCATCCTCGCTCGGGCGCTGGATTTTATCATACTGCGCGCAGCCATTCTCCTCGCCGCCTACCTCGTACTCTACCAAACCCTGCGCCATCAAGCCGCCGCATTGCTGCTAGCCCTCTTAGCCGTGCTGCTGTTCAGCGTCGCCGCACAAATGGTAAACAATATCCGGCTCGAACGTTTCAAAGAAAAACATATAAAACTATTGCGCAAAAAATATCTGGAAGAAAGCCTCGTCCTTCTGCCCAGCGCAGATTTCCTCAAGCTCTGTGCAGCCTTTATCCGGGAAACCTACGGCATAGAGGCCGCCATCGAGCCGGACGGCTCCCTTCATTCTCCCAATACCATCATAACAGCCCGCCAGTTGTATGGCAACCAAAAAACCGGCGTGCAAGCCATCCTCGACCTCTACCAAAGCGCTCAAAAATGCGGCGCGAAGCAGGCGGTACTCCTCTGCACAACCCGCTTCGATGAAGAAGCCTTATCCATCGCCCGTCGCATTCCCGGCCTAGATATCCATATCGCAGGGCTGGACGAACTGGTTGCCTATTCCCGGCAAACCTCCTATGCCCCCCACGACGAGGAAATCCGGGAAAGGCTGCAAGAAGATCTGCAAAAACAGCCGCTCAAGCTGTCGGATCTACGCAAAAAAGCGCTGTCCACCAGCAAAGCCAAGCGCTATCTCCTCATCGGCGTCCTGCTGATTCTGGTTTCCTTCCTAACCGGCTACCGCATCTACTATCAAATTGTAGCGGCCATTTGCGTCACCCTCGCCGCCCTCTCCTTCACAAGCGCCCACCTGGCGCAAAAAAATAGTTAAATACCGATGCGCGGGTTTTTTGTGGACGGACGATATAATGTAAACTTCCTGCCGATACACTGCACGCCCTGCGCCCCCAGCTTGTCCGCTAATATATCACAAGCCTGCCTCGGTTCATATTCGCTGGTGCGCAAAATAGAAATTTTCACCAATTCCCGCGCCTCCAGCGCCTCATCTACCTGACGCACAAATGCATCCCCCAGCCCATCCTTGCCCAGCTGGAAAATAGGTTCAAGCTCATTGGCCATAGCCCGCAACGCCGCACGCTGCTTACTGCTTATCATAAAAATCTCTCCCATCAATCCACAAAATCAAAGGCGAAATCCGCTAAGTATACCGTATCGCCATGCTGAGCGCCCTTCTTGCGCAAAGCATCAATTATGCCCTCCCTGACTAACACCTTCTGGAAACGGCGCATAGAATCCACATCGGCTCGATAAGTCGAATCCAGCAAGCTGTCTATCGTAGGCCCGCTCACAACAAACGCGCCCTCCTCCACAGCTATCTCATAGCCTTCCTGCCGCACTGGCTCCACCACCGCCTGCTCGTAGAAGCGCTCGGGCGGCGGCAACGTCGCCAAGATCGCTCCCGCTCGCTGCATCAGCTTCAAAATACCCTGGTTGACCGCCGCGGAAATCGGAAAAACTTCCAAATCCGGATACGCCGCCAAAAACCGGTCCAGGTTTTCCTGAGCGCCGGTAATATCCATCTTGTTGGCCGCCACCACAAACGGCCGGGCCGCCAATGTCTGGCTGTACGCCGCAAGCTCGCGGCACATAATCTCATAATCCTCCAACGGATCCCTTCCCTCACAGCCGGACATATCCAAAACATGGATCAAAACCCGCGTACGCTCCACATGCCGCAAAAACTTATGCCCCAGCCCCACGCCCTCATGCGCTCCCTCAATGATACCGGGAATATCCGCCACCACAAAGCGCGCACCTTCCATATCCACCAGCCCCAAATTAGGCCTCAAGGTCGTAAAATGATAGTTCGCAATCTTAGGCCGCGCACTGGACACCACAGACAAAAGGGTAGATTTACCAACATTAGGAAACCCGACCAAACCCACGTCGGCAATACAGCGCAGCTCTAAGGTTACTTCCATTTCCAGCGTCTTGCTGCCATTTTGGGCAAACTTCGGCGCCTGGCGTACGCTGTTGGCAAACCGAGTGTTCCCATAGCCGCCCCGGCCGCCCCGCAGCAAAATACGCGGCGTCTCATCGTCCGCCATATCCAATATAATACGGCCGTCCCCATCCTTAACCACAGTACCCGGCGGCACAACAACAACCAAATCCTCGCCGGTTTTGCCTTGCCGGTTAGACGATCGCCCATCCTCGCCATTTTGCGCAAAAAATTTTCGCCTATAACGGAAATCCATCAGCGTGCTCATGCCCAAAGCCACCTGAAAAATCAAGTTCCCCCCATGCCCGCCATCGCCGCCGTCCGGGCCGCCCGCAGGCACATATTTCTCCCGGCGGAAAGAAACACAGCCATTGCCGCCATCTCCCGCCTTAATTCGAATTTTTACTTCATCAATAAACATGTCTTCTCTCCTGTTTTTCCTGTATTTGATTATACAAGACAGGCCGCCCCCTGTCCATTTTTTCTTTTTATTCCGCTTCCTCCCCCGCTTGCCTGCAAGCTCCTTCTCATCTTTCCCGGTTCCTGCTATAATTAAATACATTCCAAATCTAAAAAACACAAAACCTTTCCCCGCCTGTCCGCGTATAACAAATGAAAGGCACAGAAGGCTTATGGATGACAAAGGCTTAATCCTGCAAACTCTGGAAGGCAACAGCGAAGCGTTCGACTCCCTTGTGCTGCGGCATTGGGACCGTGCTTTGCTCTTTAGCCTGCGTATCCTGCACGACTACCACGCAGCCGAGGACATCCTTCAAGACAGCTTCGCCGCAGCCTACATCCATCTGCCCGAATACAATCCGTGCTATTCCTTCAAAACATGGCTGTACACCATCGTCAAAAACCGGTGTCTTAGCTACCTGCGCAAAAACAAGCCCCGGCCAGAAAACGATTTCTCCCGCCTGTGCAGCGACGAACGATTGGAAGAAAGCTTTCTGCAACGGGAAACCGCTCAGGAAATACGCAGCCAAGTGTCCTGTTTAAAGCGCGACCACCGGCTCGTCATCACCCTAGTCGATTTCGACTCCCTCAGCTACAGAGAAGCGGCCCGGGTCATGGGCAAAAGCGAAAGTCAGATAAAATCCCTGCTGTTTCGTGCCCGAAACGCTCTGCGCAAACAAATCGAAAGGTCGTAAAAATGAAACACACAGAAAAAGAACAAAAAATTCTCCGTGCCGTCTGGCAAAAAATCCACCAACAAAAGCAAAGCCCTACAACTGCCGCAAAGCGAAAACCCCTCTGGCGCCCTCTAGCCGCGGCTGCCGGCGTCTTAGCGGCTGTCTTCCTCTGTTTTATCCTGCTGTCCCCCAACACAGACCATAAAGCTCTCGCCTACCACCAACCCGCCTCACTGGAAGATTTATTTGCTTCCTCCGAGAATGATAGCGCCTTCCCAGAATACGCACAAGACAACGTCTCTCCACAAGATGGAAGCCAAGATGGAAGCGCCGGCCTTTTAACAGACACCCAAGCTCCCTTTGGCACAGCGTTTGCTCTGGATATGCTCAAAGCCGCTTACGACGGCGAAAACACCCTGGTCTCTCCCCTCAGCCTGCAACTTCCCCTGCTGCTCACCTATTCCGGTGCCGACGGAGAAACCGCCGCCCAGCTGGCCGCCGCACTGGGCCTGAACGATCACCAGCAAGCCCACTTAGGCATGCTGGCCAATTCCTTACTCTCCTCAATCTTTTCCTCCGGCGCCTCCTCCTACAACTCCCTGTGGCTCAGTGAAGGCTATACGCTGCAAGACGATTTTCGCCAAACTGCGCTGCAACATTACAACACCGGCATCGGAGTCGCAGATTTTTCCGATCCTCAAACAATAGAGGCCATCAACAAAGAAGTCGCCGCCCAAACCGACAACGCCATCCCCAAGCTTTTGGATTCCCTCAGCTCGGACACGGTGCTGCTTTTAGTCAACACCCTGAATTTCAAAGATGATTGGCTGCATCCATTCGATCCCGACGCCACCTTAAAAAGCCAGCCCTTCCATACTCCAGAGGGCGAATCCTCCGTCAGCATGATGAAAAAAAGCCTGTCCTGCTATTACTACGAAACCGACGGCTACCAGCTCATCTCCCTGCCCTACGCAAACAGCACCATCGAAATGGCCTTCCTCCTGCCTGCACAAGAACAGACCATCGAGGAAACCCTCCCATCCCTTACCGAGCAAACGTGGCAGCAAGCCCTTAGCTCCGGCAAAGCTGAAAGGGTGGATATCCTCCTGCCGCCCTTTGAAATGAACAGCACAGTAGACTGCAAGCCCCTCTTACACTCCATGGGCGTAACCGACCTGTTCGAACCGTCCCGGGCCAACCTGAGCAAAATCGCTGCAGAAGACGACACACCCCTCGCCCTTTTCGTCAACGGCATCCTGCAAAAATCCACCATCCGGGTAGACGAATCCGGAGCCGAAGCCCACAGCGCCACCGGCATCACCATGGAAGCCACCAGCGCACCGCTAGAAGGGCCGAATAAAAGCTTCACTGCCAACCGCCCCTTCCTGTTCTATCTCTACAACTCGGCAGACGGCAGCATCCT
Source organism: Christensenellales bacterium (assembly GCA_050945815.1). GTDB lineage: Bacteria > Bacillota > Clostridia > Christensenellales > JBMNTQ01 > JBMNTQ01. Next base: position 947 of record JBMNTQ010000137.1, on the reverse strand, counting down.
GTTCACCGGCGCAGTCACCGATCCTTCCGCAACCTAACAGCCCCGGCGCCAAAGCAATCGTTCTATCATGTCGCACTCCAGCGCAAGCCAATCTAGCCCAACTAGCTAAAAAACCCTTTTCATAAAAAACAAGCCGGGCAAGTTGCCCGGCTTGTCCAGGTTTTCAGCGTATCAGTCGCTTATGTATAGTCTTGAAGTAGATATCCAGCGCTAAAGAATAAGCAAAATCCAGCAAAATAAAAGCCGGCTGTGCAAGCACGACAATCAGCCAGGGCGACAGCGGCAACGTAATTTCCGCAAACAAAACCTCCCGCGCCAGCAAATAGATCAACAGCATACAAACATTAAAATAGACCAGCTTCAGAAAAATGCTCAGCGGCTTGCTGCGAATGCGCTCCAGCAAATATTTACCCAATCCATAATGGCCAAAAAACAGAACATAGGGTAAAATCTGCACCTTGTTCGGCACAATCAGCAGCCCAAGTAATGAAGCGCCAACAAATCCCAACACAGCCAAACCCATCTCTCGCTCATAGGCCAGCGGCGCAAAAAAGAGTGAACTAAGCACATACAGCGTCACCCGTCCGGTGGGCAAAACTGCCGCCAAATACAAGGCCAACACCGACAACGCCATCATCATAGCAGTCAGGGAGATGCGGCGGCTTCCTTTTATTTTCTTCGCCATAGTCCCTCATCCTTCCTCAGCAACAGGGGATACAATCTCCGCCCATGCATTCACAGCAGCAATCTGCACAAATAAGTCCCTGGCATATGGCGCAAGCCGTATTGGTATTCCCGCCGCCGTAATAGGGGTTGCCTGTGTAGCCTCGGTTTAAGTTGTGTACACTGTTGTAAGCTGTCCGGTATTCTACGTTGTTCGGATCCATCTGCACAGCCTTGGCCAAGCTGTCCCGGGCGTTGGTATACCAGCCCGAGCGCAGGGCAAT
>JBMNTQ010000136.1:0-5492 GCA_050945815.1 Christensenellales bacterium | reverse complement strand
ATAGCCCTGCTCCATCTCCAAGATCATATCGTGGATTTCCGCCTTCTTCGCCGCCTCCATCACCTCCTCATCCGTAGCGTCGATACGGCCGTAGCGGATATTCTCGCGGATAGTATCGGCAAACAGAAACACATCCTGGGAAACCATACCGATATTCGCCCGCAGGCTGAACAGCGTAACGTCCTTAATGTTCTTCCCGTCAATAAAAATATCACCGGCAGTTGTCTCATAAAAACGTGGAATCAAGTGACAAAGGGTCGTCTTGCCGCCGCCAGAGCGCCCCACAAGCGCCAAAGTCTCTCCCGCCGCAATGCTCAGGTTCAAATCCCGCAGCACGCAGGTTTTGTCGTTATAAGCAAAGCTCACATCCCGAAATTCAATTTGCCCCCGCACATCGTCCAACTCCACGGCACCAGGCGCATCAATAATCTCGGGCTGTTCATCCATCAGCTCCGAAAAACGGTGAAACCCCGCCATACCGCTGGAAAACTGCTCCATAAACTGGGAAAGCTTGCGAATAGGCTGCACAAAAGCAGCGGAGTACAACATAAAAGTAATCAGTCCAACGTAGTCAAATTCGTTGCGCATAATTAAATAACCGCCCACGGCGATCACCGCAACACTGAACAAGTTGGTGAAGAAATCGACCCCGCTTACAAACACAGCCATAGAAGAATAAAACTCCCCTTTGGAATGCTTGAAACGCTCATTGTCCTCATTAAATTTTTCCACTTCGAATTCTTCGTTCGTAAAAGCTTTTGCCACCCGCGCTCCGGATATGCTGGATTCAATCCCCGCATTAATACCCGCAGTCCGCTCCTTCACCCGCCGAGAAGCAGTCATCATGCGCCGCCGCTGCAATAGGGTAAACAAAATCCCAACCGGCACCAATATAAGCAAAACCAAAGCAAGCTTCCAGTTTATACCCAACATCACAATAAACGCGCCGATGATGGTCACAGTAGCAATAAACAGATCCTCCGGGCCATGGTGCGCCAGCTCAGTAATATCAAACAGGTCCGTGGTAATGCGTGACAACAGGTGGCCTGTCCTATTGTTATCATAAAACCGGAAAGACAGCCGCTGTATATGTTCAAACAAATCCCGGCGCATATCAGCCTCCATCAAAACCCCCAGCTTATGCCCCCAATACGTCACAACATAAGACAGCGCCGCCCGCACAACATACGCCAGCACCAGCGCCGCAACAACAACAAAAAAGACCGTATAAAGATTATTGGGCAAAAGGTTATTCAAGGCATAGCGCGAGATCAGCGGAAAAGCCAAATCGACCAGCGCAATTACCAAAGCACAACTCAAATCCAAAACCAAAAGCTTCCGGTGTGGCCGAAAGTACGAAATAAACGACTTCATCCTGCCGGGCTTCTTTTGTTGATCCCTATCCATAACGATCAAACACCACCCTTGTCCACATACTTTCCTTCATTATAAACGATATAATCCTATCCTGACAAGGCCTGCCAGGTTCTGCTTGCCTATCCCCACGCCCAATCAAGCCTTCTTCCTAAAAAGCAGCTGGTTTTGCCCGCTTGCCCTGTTTTTCATATTTCCCCTTTTATCAATAATACGCCCGAGTCTGTGCACCAGCTCGACTCCAACGGTGCTGGCAGCTATGATAGCATAAAACCCTTGCCGCCAATACTGCTCTCAAGCAGCCCCCTCCAGCGCTTATCCAGTAAAAAAGCCCCGCCGTTTTTTGCGGGGCTTTTCATAGTAAAGTCTCTCTATTGCTGAGAAACCGTCTCATACGGCCACTTATCCAAGCCGCCCAAATCATAAACCTGCTCATATCCCATTCGGTGCAAAATAGCCGCCGCCTGCGCCGACCGCACGCCGCTTCGGCAATAGACCACTACCGGATTCGCCTTGTATTCCTGCGGAATGCTGTGTGCCAAGCCATCTAAAGGGTAGTTGTAGCTGCCGGGAATATGCTCCTTCTCATATTCCTCCGGCGTGCGCACATCAACGATCACCAAATCCGAATCCCGGTTCAACATATAAACTACTTCACGAGCCTGAATCATAGGAGGCTCCTCCATTATCCTTTGTGTATCCTCAGCAGACAGCTTCGCAGCAGGCCTGCCGATTTCCTGATTCTGAGACAGGCTGGAGCATCCGCAAAGCAACCCCGCCACCAGAAGAAATCCAACAATCTGCTTCATCCACATCATTCCCATTCGCATATTTGCCTGCCAACAAAAGGTTTGCTCAAAATGTTTCTTCTGATATAATACCCCATAGAGGTGATCGTGTTGTTGAATCCATCTGATATGCAATTTCTGTCGGCCCACTTGCCCTTTTTCAGCAAGTTGTCTGCCAACGGAGTCGATTTGTTCAAGCACTATGCACTTTTACAGCATCAAGACAAAAACGCCATTTTCCACCATGGCACAGAGGATTGCAGTGGCCTTGTGCTGTTACGCAGGGGCGCTGTCCGCGCATTTATATTGTCCGAATCCGGCCGGGAAATCAGCCTCTATCGGCTAAACCCCGGGGATTCCTGCCTGCTCTCCTCAGCCTGCTCCTTAAGCCAGATGGACTACAATATCTCTCTGCAAGCAGAAAAATCTTCCGACCTGTTCGTCCTTCCCCCCGATCTGTTTGCCTCCCTTTCGGATTCAAACACCGCAGTGAAAAGCTACTCTCTGGAATTGATGGCCAAGCGCCTCCAGCAAGTCATGTGGGTGCTGGAAAACACCCTCTTCACCAGCCTAGACAAGCGCCTGTCCTCCTTCCTCCTCGATCAAGCCAAGCAAGAGAACAGCCTAACCCTGCGGCTAACCCACGAAGCTATCGCTTCCTATCTGGGAACGGCCCGGGAAGTTATTACCCGTATGCTCAACTACTTTCAAGAAGAGGGCCTCGTATCCCTCTCTCGCGGCCGGATCAACATCCTAAACCCAAGCGGTCTCATCGAACTAACCGCCTAGTAAAAGCCGCTTTTCAAATGCCCAGCATGCTCTTTAATTTCCCCAGATTAACAGCGCCCACAGCCTGGTCCACAACCTTTCCATCCTTCAAAACCACCAGGGTCGGAATGCTCATCACATTAAACGCTCTGGCCAGCTCGGGCTGTTCATCCACATTCACTTTTCCCACCTTCGCCTTTCCGGCAGCCTCCACAGCCAACTGGTCCACAGTAGGCGCAATCATCCGGCAAGGTCCGCACCAGGCAGCCCAGAAATCCAACAGAACCGGCACGCTTGATTTCATAACCTCATCTTCAAAATTACTCTTCGTAATCGTCGTTGCCATCAAAACCATCCCCTTTCCCAATCTGCTTTGTAACTACTTTCTCCCTGTTTTCTATAGGATATACCAATTCGAGAATAGCTTCCGTAACATAATCACACAAGTCAAAAAATAACACCGTTTTCTTTATTATTTCTTTTTAATATCATTTTTATCAGCTTCATTCTGGTTTAACGTCAATTTAAAGCTATTTTTATGGAAATCAATCAAGCCGTCCTCCCGCAAAGCGCTCAACTCCCGGCTCATAGCGCTGCGGTTCACGCCCAGATAGTCCGCCAAAGTATTACGGTCAAAGGGTATCTGAAACATCTTACTACCGGCATTCATCGATTGCTCCATCAAATAAGCCAACAGCTTCTCTCGTGTGGTGCGTTTGCTTAAAATATCCAGTTTCTGAGTGAGAATTATGTTTTTCTGGGCAAGCACTCGCATCAGGTTCGCAACAACCCGGCTATGAAACACACACGCATTGGCGCAATGCCCCGCAATACGGTCGATAGAAAAAAATACCGCCGTACAATTCGATACCGCAAGCACGCTGACCGGGCTGTGTTCGACTGTAGCGCTGGCCAACGCCTCGGCAAACATCTCCCCGCTCTCCAAAGAAGAGATGACGCTGCGGTTTCCCATCACATCCTCCCGGAAAATCTCTGCCCGTCCCTCCAGCAAAATCCCCACTTCGTTTACCGCATCCCCGGCAAACAGCAAATAGCTTCCTTTCGTAAAAGAAGCCGTCCTGGCATTCAAACAACCCCAAATCAGAGTAATCTCGTCCTTGGTCAATCCTTTAAATAAAGAAGCTTTTTTCAATATAGGCACAACATGTTCAGCCAACACAAAATCCCACCTTTACGTTGCAATTGCAATGGTCTTTCTGTCCCAATTGTAGTATTCTTATTGAGAGAAGTCAACAAAATCCAATAAACTGGAGGTACACATCATGTCCAATATGTTCTGTTTCCAATGTGAACAAACTGCTCGAGGCCAGGGTTGCACCACAATGGGCGTCTGCGGCAAAAACCCGACGGTTGCAGGCAAACAAGATGCGCTCACCTGCGAGATGATTGCGCTGGCCAAAGCGGCACTGGCGGCAAACGCAGTCTCCTCGTCCACCACCGATTTGCTGGTAGACGGGCTGTTCACCACAATTACCAACGTCAGCTTCTACACTGAACAGATCGCCGCCCTGATCGAGAGAATTCAGGCTGCCCGCGCGGCGCTGCCCGCTCAGGATGTTCCTGCCGAACAAGATCTGTTCCATGGCGATACGGATATCATTTCTTTGCGCTCCACCCTGCTGTTCGGCATGCGGGGCATGGCAGCCTACGCCCATCATGCTCGGGTATTAGGCAAACAGGACGACACCGTCAACCAGTTCTTCTACAAGGGCCTTGCAGGCCTGATGGAAGAGCGAAGCGTTGAGGACTGGCTGGCCCTCCTGATGGAGTTTGGTCAGGTTAATCTAACATGCATGGCGCTTCTAGATGCCGCCAACACCGGCGCCTATGGCACTCCGGTGCCCACTCAAGTTACCACAGATATCGAAGCCGGTCCGTTTATCGTCATCACCGGCCACGATCTTCACGATCTCATGATGCTGCTGCAACAAAGCGAAGGCAAGGGCGTCAACATCTACACCCATGGCGAAATGCTGCCTGCCCACGCTTACCCCGAGTTGAAGAAATTCTCCCACCTAAAAGGCAATTTCGGCACGGCATGGCAGAACCAACAAAAGGAATTTGCGGACATACCCGCTCCCATCCTGTTCACAACCAACTGCCTCATGCCGCCGAAAACCAGCTACGCCGACCGGGTGTTTACCACTTCTGTCGTAGGCTACCCTGAAATGATCCATGTCGAAGCGGATGAAAACGGCCAAAAAGATTTCACTTCCCTAATCGACAGTGCCCTCAATTTGGGCGGCTATGCAGAAAAACAGCTGCAAAGCGGCATCAACGGTGGCCATACCCTAACCACAGGCTTTGGCCACGGCACAGTATTAGGCGTAGCCGATCAGGTGGTCGACGCGGTAAAATCCGGCGCCATCTCCCACTTCTTCCTAGTCGGCGGCTGCGACGGCGCAAAGCCCGGCCGCAACTACTACACAAAGTTCGTAGAGCAAACCCCGCAAGATTCGGTCATCTTAACGCTGGCCTGCGGCAAGTTCCGCTTCAACGATCTCGACCTTGGCACAATCGGCGGCCTGCCCCGTATCATGG
>JBMNTQ010000135.1:0-5583 GCA_050945815.1 Christensenellales bacterium | reverse complement strand
GTTTTTCCTGTGCCTGTTTGTGCGATGCCTAGAATATCGCGGTTGTTTAGGATAGATTCCAGTGTTTTTTCCTGGATGGGTGTAGGTGATTTATAGCCTAGATTCCCAAGGGTCGCTTTCATTTCTTGTGAAAGCAGTTCATAATATTTCATGTTTCCTCTTTTCTTTTCCGGTGTTTACATAAAAATAAAGACCCTGCCGGAATAGCAAAGTCTTTCGAATTTGTTAATACGCCACAAGTTTCGGTATTTATATGCCGGAGCCGGAAAGCCCCGATACATCGCACACGTCTCAATTCGTATGCCGATTGTATTATAAATACGACTTGTAAAAAGCGCGGTTTTGTTCATTGGGAAGCCTTGCGGACGATTCGCAAACGGTACTTTATAATACTAGACTATTATACATGCATTATTATGATTTGTAAAGCCGGGGCAGTTTTAGGCCGATGGACGCCGTTACCGAGGCTCCGGTAACGGCGATGTGGCCGTGATAGGGCGCTGGAGAGGAGCGGGATTTCCGCTGCAAACGGATTATTCCTGCCAAGGGTACAATACAACTTCCACTCCGATGCCATGATGGATGCTGGAGAGGGCTTTGCCAAAGTCTCGCAGGGGCAGTTTATGCGTTACCATGATCTCGAGAGCGTCGGTTATGACGCCGCTTTCAACCAAATCCATAGCTTCGAATAGCTTGTAAGGGCCGATGAAATTTCCATATACCGTAAGCCCTTTCCACACGATATCGAATTGGCGCAAGGACTGGTGGCTTGCTGTATCGCAGCCGAACAAGAGAACTTTGCCTCCCCGCTTTGCGCACGCAACTGTATCGGGCAGCAAGGAACCGACTGCGTCGATAACTACATCGACTCCGCGGCCTTGGGTTTCCTGCATGGCGACTTTCACAGGGTCTTCCTTTTTTGGATCGATCGTATGGGTTGCACCCATTTTTTTCGCCATCTCCCGCCGAAAGGCAGACGGTTCGGATACCAGTATTTTACTTGCGCCGCTGGCTTTTAACAGGGCCAAGTATAGCATGCCCGTTGTGCCGGCGCCGATAATGAGTGCGGTTTGCCCCGGGATAAACTGGATTTTATGGATTCCCCCCAGCACGCAGCAGAGAGGCTCGGCAATTACCGCAAGATGGGCGGGCGTATCTTTTTTTACCTTGACCAGCACGTTTTCCGGGACGACTACATATTGTGCCAGCGCGCCATCCATCGTTTCACCTAAAACCCGCATATCTTCGCAGAAATTTGGATGACCATTTCGGCACATATAACATTTTCCACACTCAATATTCGGGATCATGGTTACCCGGTCTGTTACTTTATAGGCCGTTACATCTTCTCCGGTTTCTATGATCTCGCCCACACACTCATGCCCCAACACAACCCCTATATCTGCGGGCATGGCTTGCGGCACCTTGAGCATATTGACGTCCGTTCCGCATATGGAGACGACTTCCACCTTTATCAGCACGTCGTTTCTGTGCTTTATGCGGGGTATGGGGACCTTCTCAAATGCATATTTCCCCTCTTCTTTAAAGACAATCGCATCCATTGTTTCTGGCATGATCGGTTCCTTCCTTTCGTGTGATTTAGATTCTCTTTTTGTTCTTGAGCGTATCTAAGAATACGGCTGCTATAAGAACAACCCCGGTTAGAATGTTTTGGTAGTAGGATGATACGTTGTTGATGGTGAGACCGTTTTTCAAGGTATACAAGAGCAGCGCGCCTATAAAGGTTTTCAGAACGTTGCCCTTGCCGCCGGACATCATGGTGCCACCGATGACAACTGCTGTAACGGTTTCCAGCTCATACCCGTCTCCGGCTGTGGGCGTGGCAAAATTCAACCGGGAGGTCAGTAAAATTCCCGCGAATGCGACAACCAGGCCGCACAGAGTGTAGGCGATTGTTTCGATTTTCGCTACATTGACACCAGAAACCCGTGCTGCTTCGCGGTTGCCTCCGATTGCATAAATATAGCGCCCGGTTCGGGTGCGGGTTGTGAACAGCCAAGCCAACAGGTATACAATGATTACTGCGAAAATGATGACGGGAAATTCACCAATGTATCCGCCGCCCCAAAATCCGAAGCCTTCCGGGAACTGGGAGAAGGGGCTTCCTTGGGATATGACAAGCGCAACGCCCCGGCATATTCCCTGGGTGCCTAAAGTCACAACGAAGGGAGGCATCTTCAAGACACCGACCAGTACACCGTTTGTGGCTCCTACCACGAGGCCTAGGATAAGGGCGAGAAAGATGAGCGCTGTAAGACCCATGCCCGAGATTGCCGCATACCCCATTATGACTCCCGTTAGGCTGAGGAGGGAGCTTATGCTAAGGTCGATTCCTCCGGTCAGGATGACCAGGGTTTGCCCGACGCCGGCAACAGCAATAAACGCGCATTGGACAACGATATTACGTATATTGGTTGGCGTGAGAAAGCTTTGATTTGAAAGGCTAAACACAATGAATATGACGATAAACGCGATATAGATCCCGTACTTTAACAGAATGTTGCGCAATGTACCCGAAACACCGGTTTCGCCTAGAGTTGCCCTTTTGGACGTTTGTTTCATTTCGTTATTCATATGACTACCCCCAGTGAACAGCTTAGTATTCTTTCTTTGGTGATTTTTTCTCCTGCTAGTTCCGCGATCAACTTTCCGTCTTTCATAACAAGGACCCGATCGGATACACGCAGAATTTCCTCAGTATCGGAAGAAATAACGATGATAGACTTCCCGCGGCTTACAAGCTCAAACAGGATTTTATATATTTCTTCTTTTGCGCCTACGTCGATGCCGCGGGTCGGTTCGTCGAATACCAATACATCGGCGTCGTTAAAAAGCCACTTCGCAACGACGACCTTTTGCTGGTTTCCGCCCGATAGATCGCGGGCAGGCGTTTTGACACCAGGCGTTTTTATATTGATCAGGTCGATGTATTCTCCAGCTACTTTAGTTTCTTTTTTAAAGCTGATCAGATTGTTTTTCAGGACCTTCCTCATAGACGCAAGGGAAATGTTTTCGGCAACGGAGTTTCCGACAATTAATCCTTCTCCGCGTCGGTCTTCGCTCAGGTAGACCACGCCGCCGCTAATGACATGCGAAGGAGAGGAACTATGAATTTCGCGGTTGTTTATCCAGATCTTTCCGTTGTGTACGTTGTCGATGCCGCACATGGAGCGAGCGAGCTCCGTTTTTCCTGCGCCCACCAAGCCGGTAATACCTAAGATTTCTCCTTTTCTAAGCTGTAGGCTGATCCCCTCGTCGTGGTTCATACTGGTTCGCAGGCCTTTTGTTTCCAGAATGATTTCATCGGTTGCATGGGAAATGTGTTCCTCGTATACGAGTTCTTTGCCGGATATCATCCGGACGATATCTTCGTGGGTGACACTGGCCATATCTCCTGTGTAGATTTTTTTCCCGTCTCGAAGTATGGTGATGCGGTCGCCGATTTCATTGATTTCCGAAAGCCTGTGGGAAATATAGATAATGCCAATGCCTTTTGCTTGTAAGCCTCGAATGATTTCAAAGAGTATGTCTATCTCATTGGGCGAGAGCGCTGCTGTCGGTTCGTCGAATACGACTACTTTTGATTCGCCACGCAAGGCCTTTATAATTTCTACAATCTGCTTTTTAGCGATTCCCAAGTCGCCTACCCGGGCAGTCGGTTCCAGGTCGTAGTTCAGTTCTTCGATTTTCTGGCGTGTTTGTTGGTGCATCGCTTTCCAGTCGATCAAACCGCCTTTTCGGATTTCCTCACCTAAAAAGATGTTTTCTGTAACGGTGGCAAGATCGTTCAACATCAGCTCCTGGTAAATGATACGGATTCCCAGCTTTAATGAGTCCTCCGGCTTTCTGATGTGCACGAGTTGACCATTCATTTCAATCGTGCCGCTGGTTTGAACATATGCGCCCGAGAGAACTTTCATTAGCGTGGATTTTCCCGCACCATTCGCTCCTAGAAGCACATGCACTTCGCCGGGAAACAATTCGAAATCCACATTATCGAGGGCAACGACCCCGGGGAATACCTTGGATATTTGGTTCATGCGAATAATAGGCTCCATACGCTTCCTCCGAATGGTGTTTTATGTCGATTGTAATAAGGCGCATGCAACCCGATTCTCGGGCTGCATGCGCTATGTTCTTTATTTGTCGAGGAACGGATTTACATAGGTTTCAGCAAAGTCATCCACGTTGGAATCATCGACGAGCGTTACTGGGGTAATCGTAGTTTGCTCGATTGTTTCGCCATTGATATAGGCGTCAATCAGCTCGACACCTAGGCGGCCCATCTCTCCCGGAACCTGTGCTACCGAAGCGGTTAGTTCACCTTTCTGGATGGATTTGAGGGCATCGGAGACTCCGTCAAACCCGCAGATTACAACGTCCTTTATGCCGGCAGCTTGCAGGGAAGAATATGCGCCCATTGCCATGAGGTCGTTGCAGCTGAACACAAAATCGACTCCGCCCGGATTTGCTGTAATGATGTTGGTCATGACATCGGCTCCTTCGTTAAAGTCTGAATTCGCCGACTGGCTGGCAACGATTTCCACTTGATCGCCAACTGTTTCTTTAAAGCCCTGTGTACGCAGCTCGGAATAGGTGGCGCCGGGTACGCCTTCCAGCACGACAACTTTCAGCGGTTCGTCACTTTGCGCTGCTAGGCTGAGGCAATATTCGCCGCCGACAACGCCGCCTTCGTAGTTGTCGCTGCCAAGGAAGGTCAGCACATCTACGTCGTACCCTTTAAAGTTGTCGACAGTTGCGTCGACGAGAATGACTGGAATACCCGCAGCGTTTGCTTTCTTGATCGCCTCTACGATGCCTTCGTTGCTCACCGGGTTCGCAATGATACCCTTCACGCCCGACTCTATCATCGTTTCCATGATACTGAGCTGTGCCGCTAGGTCGGAGTGACTGGTACCGGACTGGCAAACAAGTTCATAGCCCAGCTCATCGCAGGCTTTCTGTGCGCCGTTTTTCTGGATAACATAGTATTCATTGTCCAGTGTCATAGGTAGAAGGCCGATCTTTCCTTTACTGCCCGAATCTGGTTCGCTGGGTTTGTCGGGAGTCGTGTCGGCTGTTGGGGTTGAATCGGTTGTTGTTGTGGTGGCGTCGGGGGTGGCAGTTTCGCCGCCGCAAGCGGAAAGCAAACATACCAACATCAAGAGTGCAACGATTAGAGCTAAGCATTTTTTCATTTTTGATTCCTCACTTTTCTATATTCAGAATGACAGGCATCCTATTTGGGAGCATATGCTAGACAAACTTAAAAAATGACATGTAAGCGGTTACATTTACGGATGTAAGCGGTTACATTTTTATGAAAAATAGGTTTGGTTTTGATCAGCGCGACGCTCTCGGTGTTTCTTCCATTGTATTCTTAAAAGGATAAACGGTGTTTTATTGATTTACCACATGAAAATAGTAAGATATGGACAACCTTCTGCCTTGCTGCAGAATCGGTAAAAAGAGGGCTTTCTATGGACACACTTCTTAAATTGTTGTTTTGATAGGATATCTGTTTATTTAGATTATTTTACTGATAATAAACATATATTTGAC
>JBMNTQ010000134.1:0-5589 GCA_050945815.1 Christensenellales bacterium | reverse complement strand
GCTTTGCCGCCGCCGGAGCGCGCCTTCGCGCCCTTGTGTCCCTTGCCGGAGGTCTTGCCAAGGCCCGAGCCGGTGCCGCGTCCGAGACGCTTGGCAGGCCTGGTGGCGCCTTCAGCGGGTTTGAGTTCGTGAAGTTTCATCTCGGGACCTCCTTAGTCTTCAATCTCCTCGACCTTGACCATGTGCTTGACCTTGAAGATCATGCCACGGACGGCGGGATTGTCTTCCTTGACGACGGTATGGCCGATCTTGCGCAGGCCCAGCGCCTCGATGGTTCGGATCTGATCCTTCAGGCGGCCGATGGTGGAGCGGGTCTGCGTAATGTGAAGTTTCATCTGTCGCGCACCCCCCTCAGCCCAGTATCTCTTCGACAGTCGGGCCGCGAAGTCGGGCGACTTCCTCGGCGCTGCGAAGTTCCGAAAGGCCCGCAAGCGTGGCCTTGACCATGTTGATCTTGTTGTTGGAGCCGATCGACTTGGTGACGATGTCCTTGATGCCCGCGGCCTCAAGCACCGCGCGCACCGGGCCTCCGGCGATCACGCCGGTTCCCTCGGGCGCCGGCAGCATCTTGACCTTGCCGGTTCCGAACACGCCCATGACCTCGTGCGGTATCGTCGTTCCGGCAAGCGGCACGGCCTTCATCGACTTCTTCGCGGTCTCGAGCCCCTTGCGGATGGCCTCCGGTATCTCGGTGGCCTTGCCCAGGCCGCAGCCCACGCGCCCCTTCTCGTCGCCGACGACCATCAGCGCGCTGAACCGCATATTGCGGCCGCCCTTGACGGTCTTGGAGACGCGGTTGACCGAAACCAATTTCTCCTTGAATTCGCTCTGTTGCTCATTATAGCGCTGCATTTAGCGTATTCCTCCTTCTATCGCTTGGGCGTTAAAAGTCCAGACCGCCCTCGCGAGCGCCGGCTGCCAGTTCGGCCACGCGGCCGGTGTAGATATATCCGCCGCGGTCAAAGACCACCTGCTTGATGCCCTTTTGCAGCGCGCGCTCGGCGACGATCTTGCCGACGACCTTGCTCGCGCCCTTCTTGTCAAGCTCCGCGACCTGTTTGGCGATGTCGCCCTCGACCGTCGAGGCGGCGGCAAGCGTCCTGCCGGCGGCGTCGTCGATGATCTGGGCTTCGATGTGCTTCAGGCTGCGGTAGACGCACAAACGGGGGCAGGCGGGCGTCCCGCTGATCTTTTTGCGCACGCGTGCATGCCGAATTTTCCGCACTTCATTGCGATCACGCTTGTGAAACATTTGCGGTTCCCTCCCTCACTTACTTTCCTGCCTTGCCTTCCTTGCGGCGAATCTTTTCGTTTTCGTAGCGTATGCCCTTGCCGAGGTACGGCTCGGGCTTGCGCACCGCGCGTATGTCGGCGGCAATGGCGCCGACGGCCTGCTTGTCGATGCCCCTGACGACGATCCTCGTCGCGGCGGGGGCCTCAAAGGTCACCATCGGCGGCGCGTCAAACACCACCGGGTGCGAAAAGCCCACGTTCAGCGTAAGCTGATTGTTGGCGACCTGCGCGCGGTAGCCAACGCCCTCCATCAACAGCACCTTTTCATAGCCGGCGGTCACGCCGACGACCATGTTGTTAATCAGCGTCCTGTAAAGCCCGTGCATCGAGCGGTGGGGCTTGGAGTCGGTGGGGCGCGTGACATTGAGCACGCCGTCCTCGTGCGCGATCGAAATATCCTTGTTGATCTGCTGACGCAGCTCGCCCTTCGGGCCCTTTACGGTAACGAGGTTGTCCTCGCCGATCGTAACGGTGACGCCCGCCGGGACCGGAATCGGAAGTTTGCCGATACGAGACATTGTTATTGCACCTCCATTACCAGATATAGGCCAGGACTTCGCCGCCCACGCCCGAGTTGCGCGCCGACCTGTCGGACATGACGCCGCTGGACGTGGAGATGATCGCGACGCCGAGGCCGCCGAGGACCTTGGGGATCTCGTCGTTCTTGGCGTACACGCGCAGTCCGGGCTTGGAGATGCGCTTGAGTCCCTTGATGACGGAGTCCTTGCCCTGCACATATTTCAGCGCAATTTTGATCTGGCCCTGCAGGCCGTCGTCGATGAAGTCCACGCTCTTGACATAGCCCTCGTCGAGCAGTATCTTCGCGATTTCCCGCTTGATGTTCGAAGCGGGCAGGGTCACCGCATCATGTCTGGCAACCAGGGCATTGCGGATTCTTGTAAGCATATCCGCGATGGGATCGTTCACGAGCATTTGATAACCTCCTTCCGTGTTTGCCCAGTTACCAGCTTGCCTTGCGCACGCCCGGAATCTGGCCCTTATACGCCAATTCGCGGAAGCATATGCGGCACACGCCGTATTTGCGGAGCACCGAATGGGGCCGCCCGCAGATGCGGCAGCGGGTGTAGGCGCGGGTGGAGAACTTCGGCGTTCTCTGCTGCTTGATCTTCATGCTTGTCTTGGCCACGCTGAATATCCTCCTTCAATCATGCCTGCTGGAACGGCATTCCGAGCATTCGGAGCAGTTCCTGGGCTTCCTCGTCGGTCTTGGCGGTGGTGACAAACACCATCTCCATGCCGCGGATCTTCTCGACCTTGTCGTACTCGATTTCGGGGAAGATCAACTGTTCGCGCACGCCCAACGAGAAGTTGCCGCGCCCGTCAAACGCCTTCGGGGACACGCCGCGGAAGTCGCGCACACGGGGAAGCACGATGCTGACGAGCTTGTCGGTAAATTCGTACATGCGGTCGCCGCGCAAGGTCACCTTCGCGCCGACGTTCATGCCCGCGCGCAGCTTGAAGTTCGCAATCGACTTCTTGGCGCGGGTCACAATGGGCTTTTGCCCGGAGACCGTCGTAAGCTCGGAAACCGCAAGCTCCAGCGCCTTGGAATTGTCCTTGCAGTCGCCAAGGCCCATGTTGACGACGACCTTTTCGAGCTTGGGCACCTGCATGATGTTGTCGTACCCGAAGCGCTCCTTCAGCGCCGGGACGACCTCCTCGCGGTATTTATCCTTTAATCTGGCCACAGCGAATATCCTCCTTTAACCATCAGTTGTCAAGGCTCGCCCCGCACTTCGACCCGTTTACGGTGTTTGTGCAGATGCGTACCTTGCGCCGGGAGAGCTTGCCGTCGCCTTCGTTGAACCTGTGCCCGACGCGGGTGGGCTTTCCGCATTTGGGGCATACGATCATGACCTTGCTGGCCGAGATCGCCGCTTCCTTTTCGACGATGCCGCCGGGCATCCCCTGTCCGCGGGGCTTCTGGTGGCGCTTGACCATCTTCACGCCCTCGACGATGACCCTGTTCTTGGCCGGGAAGGTCTTTTGGATCTTGCCCTTTTTGCCCTTATCGGTTCCGGAGATCACGAGAACGGTATCGCCGGACTTGACGTGCATATTGCTCATTGTCGTGAACCTCCTTTACAGTACTTCGGGCGCCAGCGAGACGATTTTCATATAATCCCTCTCGCGCAGCTCCCGCGCCACGGGCCCGAAGATGCGGGTGCCCTTGGGCTGCTTTTGCTCGTTGATGATGACGGCTGCATTGTCGTCAAAGCGTATATAGCTGCCGTCGGGACGGCGGTATTGCTTGCGCGTGCGCACGATGACGGCCTTGACAATCTCGCCCTTTTTGACCGCGCCGCCGGGGTTTGCGGTCTTTACGGACGCGACGATCACGTCACCGACGCCTGCGGAACGGCGAAAGGAGCCGCCCAGCACGCGAAAGCACATGATTTCCTTTGCGCCGGAGTTGTCGGCGACCTTCAATCGGGTTTGAGGCTGAATCATTGCTGCTTTCCTCCTTGCCAGTATGGGCTACTTCGCCTTCGCGAGGATCTCGACCAGGCGCCAATGCTTGTCCTTGGATATCGGGCGAACCTCCATGACGGTCACGGTGTCGCCGATACCGCACGCATTTTCCTCGTCGTGCGCCTTGAGCTTGGTTGTGCGGTTCATGATCTTGCCGTAGAGCGGGTGCTTCACGCGCGTGTGGATTGCGACCACGATGGTCTTGTCCATCTTGTCGGAGACCACAACGCCGGTGCGGGTTTTGCGATTGCCTCTTGCTTCGGCCATTTTCTGCTGCCTCCTTTCGCGTTACGCCTTGCCGGCCAGCTCGCGCTGGCGGATGACGGTCTTGACACGGGCGATTTCCTTCTTGCACTGGGCGAGCGCCGCGGTGTTTTGGAGCTGCCCGGTCGCCAGCTGGAAGCGCAGATTAAAAAGCTCGCTCTTTTTGTCCTTCAGATCGGTGTCGAGCTCGGCCAGGGTTTTCTGGTTGAGCGCCTTCATCTGTTCCTTGGTCTTCACTCGTCTCCACCACCATTCTCGGTATCCTTCATGATGAACTTCGACTTGATCGGCAGCTTGTGCGCGGCAAGCCTGAGCGCCTCGCGCGCGAGCTCCTCCGTCACCCCGCCGATCTCGAAGAGCACGCGGCCGGGCTTGACGACCGCCACCCAGTATTCCGGCGCGCCCTTGCCGGAGCCCATGCGTGTCTCAGCGGGCTTGGCGGACACGGGCTTGTCGGGGAAGATCTTGATCCAGACCTTGCCGCCGCGCTTTGTGCGCCGGGTCATGGCCTGACGGGCCGCCTCGATCTGGTTGGACGTGATCCAGCCGGGCTCGGTGGCGGCGATGCCGAATTCACCGTAGGCGAGGAAATTGCCGCGCTGGGCCTTTCCCTTCATGCGGCCGCGCATGACCTTGCGGCGCTTTACTCTCTTGGGCATCAGCATGGCTTATTTTCCTCCTTCCGTCCTCCTGGGAGCGGCGGCTGCCGGGCCGCGCTTGGCCTTGGGCAGAACCTGTCCCTTGTAGATCCACACCTTGACGCCTATGCGCCCATAGGTGGTCTTTGCCTCGGCAAAGCCGTAGTCGATGTTTGCGCGCAGCGTCTGCAGCGGTATCGACCCCTCGTGGTAGCCCTCGCTGCGGGCGATGTCCGCGCCGCCGAGCCGGCCCGCGACCATCGTCTTGATGCCCTTGGCGCCGGACTTCATCGCGCGGCCGAGCGACTGCTTCATCGCGCGGCGGAACGATATGCGCTTTTCGAGCTGCTGCGCAATGTTCTCGGCGACGAGCTGCGCGTTGGTGTCGGGGTGCTTGATCTCCATGATGTCAAGCTGTATGGCGGTCAGGGGCTTCCCGAGCAGCTTCGCGATTTCGTTTTTCACGGCCTCGGCGCCCGAGCCTCCGCGCCCGATGACAATGCCGGGCTTGGCGGTGTAGATGATGACCTGAACCCTTGTGTTGGTGCGCTGTATGTCGATGTGCGATATGCCCGCCTGCATCAACCTCGTCTTCAACATCTTGCGCAGCTTGTAGTCCTCGATCAAATAGTTCGAAAAATCCTTTTTTCCGGCGTACCACTTGGTGCTCCAGTCCAGAATCACACCGACGCGCGCGCCGTGGGGATTTACTTTCTGACCCATGTTGTTCCCTCCCTCACTTCTTCTGGTCGAGCACGATGGTGATGTGGCTGGTGTGCTTCTTAATCAGGTCCGCGCGGCCGTGCGAGCGCGCCCAGTAGCGCTTCAGCGTCGGCCCGTGGTTGGCGTACACCTCGGCCACAAACAGGCTCTGCCGGTCCATCTCCAAATTGTTCTCGGC
>JBMNTQ010000133.1:0-5593 GCA_050945815.1 Christensenellales bacterium | reverse complement strand
CCAGCTTTTAGCGGTTCAAGCCGTGGCTCATGCCGGATTTTCCCCGGGGCGAGTGGAAAAAAGGCCAGCCTGAGCCGGATGTGACGAAATTGACAGCTCGACCCGTCCAAAGCGGGAGCAGCTGCCGCATGATGAATGTCTACAGGAATGGTTGGTACACGCAAGCCCTTAATAGAACGCGCTGCTTCCCAAATTTTATTAGCATTTGCTAAGCGTTGTTTGTTCCACTCAGGCATACGCTGGGTTTGAATACGCCCAATGGCGGCTTGCATCTCTGTCATGCGCCAGTTAGTACCAAAGCTTTCATGCAACCAACGAAAGCCCGGTGCGTGTTCACGTTCATACACGGCATCCCAGCTTTTGCCATGATCTTTTAACGCCCACATCTTCTTCCAAAGCGCAGTGTCGTTAGTGGTAACCATACCGCCTTCACCACCGGTGGTCATAATTTTATCTTGGCAGAAAGACCAAGCACCCACATGGCCAATAGACCCCACCGGCTTGCCTTTATACAACGCACCGTGCGCTTGAGCGCAGTCTTCGATTACAAATAAATTATGCTCATCGGCCAACTGCATAATAGGGTCCATATCACAGGGCCAACCGGCTAAGTGCACACAAATTACCGCACGCGTTTTAGGCGTTAACACCGCTTTAATAGACTCAGCAGTAATGTTTTGAGTGTCGGCATCGACCTCGGCAAATACCGGCACTGCACCGGTATTAACAATGCTAGAAACAGACGCCAAAAACGTACGAGGAGTAACAATGACTTCATCGCCTTTGCCGACACCTAAAGCCAGCATAGCGACATCTAAAGCGACTGTACCGTTCATTAAAGCAATGGCATGTTCAGTACCAGACCAAGCCGCAAACTCACGTTCAAATTCACGACACTCTTGGCCAGTCCAATAGTTTACTTTGTTAGATAAAACGACATCACGAACAGCATTGGCTTCTTCTTCAGTGAAGGAAGGCCAGGGTGAGAAGGGAGTATTTAACATAATGACTCTTCTGAAAAATAAACAGAGTTTACGAATGGTTAATTAGTAGGAACTTCAACCAAGGTATCACATTTAGCAAAGCCTTTACCTACAACATAGGAGTAGGGCTCTAAAGTGTGATTTTGATAATCATCTAAAAGCATTTGAACGTGGTTTGCACCGGCTAAATGTGTAAACGGGTAGCCTCCACCAAATCTTGGGTTGAACTCCAGTAGATAATATTCGCCATCGCGCTCTAAAAAATCACAGTCCAAGTTTCCGCGATGCGGTAAGTGGCTAGCAATTTTATTAACAGTATTTTCGAATAATGAAGGATCCACTGAAATTGCTTTGTCGGTTTCGCCTGCGCGCATAATTAGTTTGCGTTTAGCGGTGAAGCCAATAAATACTTCAGTTTTACTGTATAGCAGATCAACACCAAACTCAGGGCCTTCGATTACTTCTTGAATGATAACGGATTCATCAGTACCAAGTGACGATAAAGAACTTTTAGCAATCGACTGAACACAAGCGCTGTAACTAGCAGTGAGTTCATCTACTGAATTAACAATGAATAAACCAATTGATGCACTTCCCCAACGTGGTTTTACAATTAATGGAAAGTTGACTGCCTGCTCATTAAGCGCGGCAATAGCTTCCTCGACCGATAGAAATGTTTCTGGCGTTAAAACCCCTATTTGCTTCGCGAATTGATAGGTTTGCCATTTGTCAGCACAGGTATCTAAAGTTTCTTGAGTAGGAACATAAAGTGTTGCATCAGTTTCTTGTTCTATCGCATCTCTGTTTTTTGTTAATAAACCTATTTCAAGATCATTAAGTGAAAAAACCATATCAACTTTTTCACTAATAATGACTTCTTTTAAAACATCCAAATAATTGCTTTCAAAAACACCTGGAACTTTATGTGCAACATCGCAAGCTTGTAGGGCAGGGGCGGATAGATCCATATCTGTTCCAATCACCTTGCCATTGCCTGAAAGTGCATTTTGGAAATACGTTGCTAAATAGTGACGACGGCCGGCGCAGGTTAAAAGGATATTCATTATTTATCCTCAATCACTAATAAAACTTTCTTTCCATCAACTTTTATGTAAGCAGGTTCATGACCTGGAAAATGGAATGCTCGCACTTTTGTTTTGTAAGTGCCATTTTTCAAGTCGTCCTTGCTAATTTCTCGTAAAGCTTCAAGTTCATTCGAACGATAAGTAGCGGCCTCTTCACCATTACTAATAAACACATGCTGTGGTGTTCGTGGAATAACACCTTCCGTTTCTATTGATTTTATTAAACTTTTAAAGGCTTCCTTTAATAATTCAATTGTCTGCTTAAAAACTGTAAAAGCAGTGCTTTCAGATGAGACAATATCTTTGGTCTTTCTTATCGAAATGTCACCTTCATCGATTCCTGATGAAATAAAGTGAAGCGTTCCACCAATACGTGACTCATTATTTAAAATGACATAGTTAGCTATGTTACTACCACGGTACTTCGGCAGCTCACCACCATGCAAGTTGATTATTCCAAGCTTAAATTGTGAAAAGTAATCCTCTCTAAAAATTTTATTGTATCTTACAGATATCCCTAGAGTAGTATTTTTTTCTGCGAAAGACTTTGCATCTTCGAACGTCAAAATGGGTACATTAAATTCAGTACAGTAATAATATGCTGGAGGTAAAGCAGAGGCGTGATGAATGTATTGATCTTTTGGACAGCTCTCAGCAACAACACCAATAAGATTCAGGCTCTTGCTTTTTAGGATTTCTCCTATTACCCAGCTCGCAAGAGGGACATTGCCAAAAACAATTACATTAATAGCCATAGCGCTTATAACTCCGTGCTAGCTAGCTTTGTGCTAGTTAAATTTAAAAGCCCACCTGTATGCCAAAACACAACTTTGCTACTTTCTTTAATGGCGCCAGAGTAAACAAGTTGATGTAATGCAAACATAGCTTTACCTGTATAGGTTAAGTCTAAAGGCAGGCCTTCTATCTGAATTGTGTCCTTTATAAGTTGGAGGAGCTCATTGTTAAATTTTTCATAACCACCAAATCGGTAATCATCTAAAAATATTATTTTTTCTTGAGGAAAAGAGTCAGGTAAAAGCTTTGCAATTTCTTCAATGCCTCTTTCTCTGCCCCTTGCAACAGAGACACCAATAACTTGGGTTGACCAATTTTGGTTCATCACACCCTGTAGTAACCCAGCTTGAGTACCGCCAGTACCTGAAGCATGAACTATGAAATCCGGCTCGAAGGATAGTTCATCAATTGCTTCCGCATAAGCGCTAGCACCTGCAGAGGAGTGGGCACCACCGGGGATAGTTAAAGTTGCTAGTCCTTGTGATTTCAGATCAGACTCAACTCTATCAATGGTATGAGCAATGTCGTGGCTATCCACGTAGTGTGTAACGGCACCTGCACTACGATAAAAAAAAGAATTGCCAGATAACGTGCCAGAAGAAGGTGCGTTTCCATGTAAAACTAGATGTACTTTTATACCGAGTTGAGCGCCGAGTAAAGCTACGACACGTGCATGGTTAGACTCTGCACCACCGTTAGTTATGATGGCATCAACTTTGCTTTTAGAGGATTGTAAGATACTTAGGTTTTTTCGTACTTTATTGCCACCAAGATAGTGAGGTATCAAGTCGTCTCGTTTAACCCAAAGATCAATACTCAGCTGTTCAGATAAGTTGTTTAACTTATAAAAAGGAGAGTTTAAAAAATTACTTCCCATAATCACGTCTTTCATCGCTAAGCTTTTGATACATAGTGGATGGCACGACTACAACACCTTCTTTCTTAAAAACTTGATAAATCGTTTTGAAAATGATTTTTAAGTCCCCTAAAAGAGATTGTGTTTTAACGTATTCAACGTCATAAGCAAGCCTTTCATCCCAGGTTGTAGCGTTGCGCCCACTGACTTGAGCTAAACCGGTAACACCTGGGCGGACAGTGTGGCGTAGCATTTCTTCATCAGTGTAAAAGTCCATATACTCCATTAATAGGGGGCGTGGCCCTACAACGCTCATGTCACCTTTTAGTACATTCCAAAACTCTGGTAATTCATCTAGGCTGCTAGAGCGTAAAAAACGACCAAAAGGGGTAATTCTCTCTGAGTCTGGCAATGGGTTGCCTGAAGAGTCATAAGCATCGCGCATAGTACGGAATTTAATCATTTCAAAAGGCTTTCCATCTTTACCTGGACGTACTTGTCGAAAAAGCACAGGCGAGCCTAGGTTCTTATGTACTTTGTATGCTACTACGGCAATAACAGGACTTAATATTAATAAGCCGAAAAGGGATGCAAAAATATCGAAGAGGCGTTTAATCATATTTTATTATCTCTACCTCATTCAGCTTACTAATATAAAATTCTTCCAATAGTTGCAGATACTTCTCTTTTTCAAACTTTTGTTTAACTAAAGCTCTTGCTTGAACACCCATTTCTGAAAGATTTTTACTTTTAATTGCTTTATTCATTGCAAGTAATAACGAGTGACTACATTTTGGTTGAACTAACCAACCATTAATACCATTAGCAACAATTTCGTTACAGCCACTTATGTTTGAAACGATACAAGGAATCTGCATGCTACCAGCTTGAAGCGGGGTGTTTGGAAAGCCTTCTCTGTAACTAGGTAAAACAAGAGTGTTACTGGCGGCTAAAGCAGGTCGAATATCATCAATGAAGCCGGTTAAATGTATGCGACTATGGTTGTTTAATTTCTGAAATAAATCATTTGGTAATGGCAGTCTGGCATCTTGTGAACCAACTATAAGTAAATGAGTATTCTCGTTCATCTGCTCAAATGCTGTTAGAAGTTCAGAGATTCCTTTTTCAAGTGTTAGTCTACCAACAAAACAGAAAACAAAAGCGCTTTCAGGAATTGAAAAAGATTTTCTTAAGTTGGCTGCCTCTATAGAGACGTGTTCTTTTTTAAAGAAATAGGTATCTACACCAGCAATATTCCCATTACCTAAAACCTGTAGGTCTTTTGAAGTGATTTTATATTTGATTAAGTCTTTTCTTACTCCATTACCTTCTGGAATTATTGTAGTAGCCAAAAGACAAATAAATTTATCAAAAAACATTAATAGTTTTTTTTTAAATCCAGTGCAAGTTGGAAAAATAAGTCCAGTAAAGGTATGTATACGGACAGGCGTCCGACAGATATAGGCAGCTAGCATTGCTACTAAACCAGCTTTTGGCGTGTAAGAATGAACAATATCAGGTTTAACACAAACAATAATTCTTATAAGGTTAATGATAGAAAATATGTCTTTAAAAGGCGATATACCTCTGTGCATTGGCACATCGAAACAAACAACTCCTTCATTTTTTCTAACTTTTCCTAAAGAAGGTGAAGAAGCAATATTAACATCGAAAGTTTTTGATAAATGTTTAGGTTGATACCTTAGGATGCTTTCCAGTGTTCCAGGAACAGTAGTAACAATTAATATTTTATTTTTCATGCCGGGACCATAGATTTTTTTATATTTTCAATCAGCAACTCTCTTTGTTTAACAGCCCGTTGAATAATCCGCAGTTTTGAATACCGTAAACAACGGCTGGTTGTCAGATTTGCC
>JBMNTQ010000132.1:0-5623 GCA_050945815.1 Christensenellales bacterium | reverse complement strand
TGCGGGATATATGTGCTGCGTTGGGGCTACGTTCCACCTCTACGGTGCATGGTTATATCACTCGTTTGGAGAAGAATGGTATGCTAAAGCGCCAAGGTGAGAATAAGCGCCGGGCTTTGGCCCTTAAAACCTACGAAAACCAGGGAGAATTCGTGGAGTTGCCGGTTTTAGGCAACATTGCCGCCGGCCAGCCAATTCTTGCCGTTCAGGAATCCGGTGAAACCATGCGTCTGCCCGCCGAGTTGGTCCGCGGCAACAGCGAAGCTTTCATATTGGTTGTAAAAGGTGAAAGCATGATTGAAGCCGGTATTCACAACGGCGACAGAATTATCGTAAGCCGAACGCCAACAGCGGAAAACGGCGAGATTGTGGTAGCCCTCATTGACAACGAAGCAACAGTAAAACGTTTTTATAAGGAGAACGGCCATATACGCTTGCAGCCGGAAAACAGCGCGATGCAGCCGATTATTCTCTCGGATGTGGTGATTCTCGGGAAGGTTGTAGGCTTATACCGCCGGCTCTAAAACAGGGCTTTTGCTACATGAAAAGCCGCCAGGATGCAATGCTCATAGGTTAGCCCCCCCTGGAGGTAGGCAATGTATGGCGGCTTGATGGGTCCATCGGCGCTCAGCTCGATGGACGAACCTTCCACAAACGCCCCCGCCGCCATGATCACCTGGTCTTGATAGCCCGGCATTTCCCATGGATAGGGCAACACATGGCTGTCTACCGGTGAGATGGATTGGATCGTCTGGCAAAACTTGACCAGCATCTCCTCTTTTTCAAATTGAACAGATTGTATAATATCGCTGCGCCGACTGGTACTGAGGGGCAGCGTTTTCATACCCATTATTTCAAAGATGCGGGCAAAAAGGGCTGCTCCCTTCAGCGCCTGGCATACGGTGTGCGGCGCGAGGAACAGTCCTTGGTAGAAAGGGCGGTAGCTCTGCGCATAGGAGCCAACCTCCCGCCCGATCCCGGGACAGGTCAGCCTCTGAGCGACACGCTCGACCAGCGTAGCTTTCCCGGCCACATAGCCGCCGGTGGGTGCCAATCCCCCGCCGGGGTTTTTGATCAGAGAACCGGCTATAAGGTCCGCTCCTACGTCGGTGGGTTCTTGCTCCTCTACGAATTCTCCATAGCAATTGTCTACGACTATGGCGCAAGTAGGGTTAACCTTTTTAATCTCACGGATACAGCGCCCCATCTCTTCAAGCTCAATCGCTTTTCTCCATGCATACCCTCGAGATCGCTGAAAAAATACGACCTTCGCATCCTTTGCCAAAGCTACGATGGCCTGCATGTTCAAGCTGCCGTCTGGATTGAGCTCTGATTGCAGATAGGAAACAGAAAAGGATTTGAGCGAACCCGGTGCGTCGCCGCTGATGCCGATGGCCTGCTCAATGGTATCGTAGGGCTTGCCGGTAGCGCTAACCAGCGTATCCCCCGGTTGCAAAAGCCCCTGCAAGGACAGCACAATCGCATGGGTTCCAGAAACGATCTGAGGCCGCACCAGGGCATCCTGCGTACGAAGAGCCGAGGCGAAAACCCGGTCTAGAGCATCTCGCCCGTCATCCCCATAACCGTAGCCTGTGGTGGGCGTAAAATGACGGACTGCGATGTTTTGTTCACGAAAAGCGTTTAACACCTTGTTTTGATTGGCGAGAGCCGTTTTCTCAAACCCCTGAAACACCTCCCCCAATTCCCTATGGGCCCGGCTCACAATTTCGGCAGCCCGGCTTTCCTCATCCTGTAACGAAGAAAAAAAAGATTCTAAAAAAGAAGCCTGCAAAATTTATTCCCCCAAACAAAAAGCGCATAGCAAGGAAAGCCCAGCTATGGCAGTGATTTTACCTATCGGTTCAGTATCCGTATCGTATAGGTTACATCAAAACGACCCGGGACGGTTTCAATATGGCCACAGCATTTTTGTAGATTAGAAACTGCCCTTCTTCATTTTCCAAGATAATAGTAAAGCTATCAAATCCCTTCACAAACCCATTGAGCTGCTCGTTGTTAGTCAGCACAATAGAAAGCGGGATTCTGTCTTTTCGAATCAGGTTTAGAAATACGTCCTGTAAAACGATGGCTGGTTTAGTCATGTCGTTGTGGGCCCCCTTTTCAATAATATGGTTTATCTTTCAATGTTCTCCATTTGAATTATGTCCACAATCATGTCTTCTATACGCCTATAGTTTAAAACACTATACCAGCGGATACGCTGGTCACGGTTAAACCAAGTGAACTGGCGTTTAGCGAACCTCCGCGTTTCTCGTTTAATCTGTTGTATCGCTTCAGGGAGGGAATAGTCCCCTTCCATATAGGCGATGAGCTGTCTATATCCCAGAGAATCAAAGGCATGACAATCTTGTGGGTATTTACTGAGCAGAGTAGCGACTTCATCGAGAAAATTATGTGCCATCATATCCTCCACCCGCTGTTCGATGCGCTCGTACAACAGGCTGCGGGGCATGGTCAGCCCGACCATGGTCAAGTCGTATGGAGGCGGTTGTTCCCGGTAGGTTGTCTGAAAAGAGGAAAATGGCCTGCCGGTCAGGTGGTGAACCTCGAGGGCGCGAATCACGCGTTTTTGGTTGTTCGGATGGATAGACGCGGCAGCTTCTGCATCCACACAGGCAAGCCGCTGATGCAGGGCCTCTGCCCCGTGTTCGTCGGAAAAGCGCCTAAGGCTTTCCCGGTAGTCCTCGTCGTAGGATGCTTCATTAAATTCCATCGGATAGACCAGAGAATTGACGTATAACCCAGTCCCACCGGCAAGAATCGGCAACTTGCCCCGAGCATGAATGTCGTCTATCACGGTTACGGCAGCCTGTTTATACAGCATCACATTATAAGGCACATCCGGCTCTACCAGGTCTATCATGTGGTGTTTGGCAGCAGCCCGCTCACGTATATCTGGCTTCGCCGAACCGATATCCATCCCGATATAAACCTGAACCGAATCCGCCGTTACAATTTCACCATCCAAACGACGGGCCAATTCAATAGCAGCAGCCGTTTTACCCACTGCGGTAGGCCCTACAAGCACGAGCAAGGGGTTCATAAGAGATCTGCTCCTTTTCGCCGCATCGGATTTAGCGTCCAAAGTATTTCTCCAATTCCTTCTGAGAAAGGGCCACCATCACTGGGCGCCCATGGGGGCAGTTCGGGATGTGGCCTTCTTTTACAAAAGCGGAGACTAGTGCACTTATTTCTGCATGAGACAACACATCTCCTGCTTTTACAGCCTTTTTACAGGACAGGCTTATCAGCTTATTCCTGCGGCGGGCCACAGCCTCGCGGCTGCCATAGGAATGGATATTGTCCAGATATTCTCTGAAAAACGAAATAGCGTTTTGAGGCTCGCCCAATATAAAAGGCACTGCGCCAATCCGGTAGGAAAGGGGGCCAAATTCCTCAAGTTGGAAGCCAATCTCTTCAAACAACGCCATGGATTGTTGTACCGTCTCCTTCTCAAGCGGTGTTAAGGAGATTTCCGGCGATTCTAAAACGGGCTGGGAAACGGCGTTCCCTTCAGCAAACCGCTGCATAAATCGGTCGTATAGGATACGCTCATGGGCTGCATGCTGGTCGATAATAAGCAGGGTATCTTCCTGCTGTATCATGATGTAGGTGGAAAATACCGTGCCTAGCAAACGAAAGCCGGACAAGCCATCATCTGCCGCCGAAGCGCCTTGAGGCTGGGGCAGCGTATTCTGGCCGCCTTCTGGCGGATGGGACGGGCGGCTTGGCTGCTGGGCGGTAAAAATCGTATGCTGCTGGCGCAGTCGCAGCGGCTTTTTCGCTGCCAGATCGGTGTCCGTTTCAACAGCAGAAAAGAGCGCCTCTTTGCTGAGGGAGGATTCATATTCTATGCGCTCGATGTTGTTCAATTGTATCGGCTCGGTCGGTTGCTCCAATGGTTGCTTTTTAAAAGACAAAACGGTACTTTCTTCTGCGTCTGATGAAAGCCTCGCTGCATTTTGCATATTTCCCGGGCTATAAAGAGGCCGGCGAACAGCATCCTGTACGGCAGTCCTCACCAATTCTAAAACTTTTTGTTCCTGGTGGTAGCGAACCTCCAGCTTGTTGGGATGGACATTGCTGTCCACTTCGTTAAAAGGCAGGGTCAGATGCAACACAAAAAACGGAAAACGATGCACCATAAGCCGGGTATCATAGGCTTCCAGCACAGCAGAGGAAACAGA
This sequence comes from Christensenellales bacterium, assembly GCA_050945815.1. GTDB lineage: Bacteria > Bacillota > Clostridia > Christensenellales > JBMNTQ01 > JBMNTQ01. Next base: position 1,415 of record JBMNTQ010000132.1, on the reverse strand, counting down.
GCCCGGGTGTACGTATCGGCGGTTGACAAAAAGCGACTGGGCGGTGCGGTTGCCCCGGGCAATTTCCGGCGCACCCACAAAGCCTGAGATGGTATAGCCGCCGCTCTGGGCGGCCACCGGGTGTAGGTAGGCCGCAACATCTTTACCGTAGATAGCGTAGATGCTGTCGTATACCGAGCCGCTGCCCGACGTAAAATAGATAGTCTTATCATTGTTGCTATATTTGAAGGAGATTTCCGGCCGGTTTAAAGCCTGACGCGCCACAATATCTCCTACATAGCCGGCTTCGATGCCCATCTTTTTAAGAAATTTCAGCCGGGCCGGCGTATTGAAAAACAGATTGCGTACAACTATGCTGGTGCCTTCTGGGCAGCCCACTTCTTCCTGCTGCTTCAAAACACCACCGTGGATAACGATCTTTGTGCCGCTTTCACAGCCACGAGCCCGGGTGATCAGTTCGACTTGGGCCACCGAAGCAATGCTGTACAAGGCCTCTCCGCGAAAGCCCAGGGTTTCTATAGCGGTTAAATCCTGGACGCTAGAGATTTTGCTGGTGGCGTGGCGGCCAAAACAGAGAGCCGCGTCCTCCCCGCTCATGCCCACGCCATTGTCGCTGACACGAATATACGGGATCCCCCCGTTCTTGATGTCCACAGAGATGGCTGTCGCTTCTGCATCTATAGAGTTTTCTACCAGCTCCTTTATAATGGAAGCTGGCCGCTCAATAACTTCACCGGCTGCGATTTTAGACGCAACGGCATCGTCCAATATATGGATAGGCATTCGTCAAACCTCACCTTTAACTCTGTTCTTCAAATCATATAAATAAAACAAGGCTTCTTTGGGGGACATGGAATCTACATCCATTTTTTTTAGTTCGCCTATGATGGCCTCTCCCTCACCAAAAAGGTTCAGCTGAAATTCTGAAGTTCTGGGACGCTGCCCCAAGCAAAGCCCGTCGTCCTGGTTGATATCCGCTTCTTCCAGTTGAGTCAGAATTTCCTTGGCCCGGCCCACAACCTCCTGGGGAATCCCCGCCAAAGCCGCAACTTGTATGCCAAAGCTTTTATCCGCACTGCCCCGTACAATTTTGCGTAAAAACACGATGTTGTCCCCCGCTTCCTTGACGGAAATCCGATAGTTTTTCACACCGCTCAGCTGCCCCTCCAGCTCGCTTAATTCGTGGTAGTGGGTGGCAAACAAGGTTTTAGCGCCGATGACGCTCTGATCCGCCACATACTCGACCACTGCCCAAGCGATGCTTAGGCCGTCGAAGGTGCTGGTGCCGCGGCCGATTTCGTCGATGAGCAGCAAGCTGTCGGCCGTAGCGTTTTGTAAGATAAACGCCATTTCCTGCATCTCCACCATAAACGTACTCTGGCCGGAGGATAGGTCGTCCGACGCGCCCACCCGAG
>JBMNTQ010000131.1:0-5626 GCA_050945815.1 Christensenellales bacterium | reverse complement strand
GGCTTTTCTGGCCGCCTCCCGCACCTTCGCCGCACTCTGAGCCTTACCCATAATCGAACCCACCACAGCGCTGTTGTTTAAATCCTCAAGGTAGCGGCCCAACAACTCCAATACAATTGTCTCCACGGCGGATTTCGCCTCCGTGTTCCCTAGCTTTGTCTTGGTCTGGCCTTCAAATTGCACCGTAGACATCTTCAAAGCCAACACCGCAGTCAATCCCTCCCGGTAATCCTCGCCGGACAGGTTTGCATCCTTCTCCTTTAACAGGCCGCTTTTACGGGCATACTCGTTCAGCGTCCTTGTCAGCCCAACTTTAAAACCCGTCTCGTGGGTTCCCCCTTCCCCTGTGGGAATGTTGTTAACATAAGAAAAAATGCTCTCCGTATAGGAATCGGTATACTGCATAGCCACCGCCACATCAATCCCTTCGATCTTCCCCTCGAAGAAAATAGGTTCTTTATGCACCGGCGTCTTGTTCTGGTTAATATAATGGACAAAATCCACCAAGCCGCCCTCATAGCAGTATTCCTTTCGCCTGTCTTCGCCCGGTTTCTCCCGCTCATCAATCAGCAATATACGCAGCCCGCGGTTTAAAAAGGCCAATTCTTTCAACCGCTTCGCCACCACATCATGCTGCACATGAATCTCCTCAAAAACCCGCGCGTCCGGTAAAAACGTTATTCTGCTCCCCTTGCGCCGGGTACGTCCCTGCTGGGTCAAAGCGCCCTTGGGCCTGCCGGATTCCATCTTGGCCTTAGACGTATCAAAATACGAATGAAACTCCTGCCGATAGAGATAACCCTCGCTGCCCACCTCCACAACCATCCATTCAGATAAAGCGTTCACCACGCTAGCACCCACTCCATGCAACCCGCCGGAATAGCTGTAATTGCTGTTGTCAAACTTGCCTCCGGCATGCAAATGGGTAAACACAACCTCTACGCCGGACACGCCCAACTGCGGATGATCCTGAACCGGAATCCCCCGTCCGTTGTCCTCCACCGTAATGGATGCATCTTTATGCAACGTAACGCGTATCTCATCCGCATACCCGTTTGCCGCCTCATCAATAGCGTTGTCCACTATTTCCCAGAGCATATAGTGCAGCCCACGCAATCCGGTGCTGCCAATATACATGCCCGGCCGGCGGCGTACTGCGTCCAGCCCCTCCAGCACCTGTATATCGCTGGCTGTATAATTGCTTGCCATATAGTTCCTCCATTTCAAAGCAAGGAACCGTCTAAACGATTCCACCCATCAAAAATCCGCAAATTTTAACGAATCTATTGTAGCATATATTTCCCCAGTTTGGAATTTTTTCTATTTCTGCCGACAAACCGCACCCTTGCAAACATACGCCCGCGCCAACGCTCCAATCGGTAAAAAAAGAAGCCCTGCTGATGCAGAAACTTCCCTGTTCCTCCGCCTCTTTCAAGAGCTTTCTGGGGCCTATCCCTCCTCAAAGCCGCATAGAAACATCTCTGGCCGCTTCGTCCGTCAGTATTTTTCAAAAATCCGGCTCTCCACCTTAGGAAAAAGCCCATCCAACCGCAAAGCCGCCTTTAAAGAACCCTGAATTCGGCCCAGCTCCATCAGTTCACAAGCGCTGCTCATGCCAAACACAATGCGTCCCAGCATAGCAATGTCCAATCTCAGCTCCGGCTCACCGCCGCGCATCGCCGTCATTTTCCCGCCCTCTGATCGCAAGGTAAACACATCGCAGTTCCCCTCCGACTGGCCATCCTGGACGGCTAAAGCAATCTGCCCTTTCCCATCAGTCAAAAGGCCGCCCAAAGCGTTCTCTACGTCTACAATCCGCTGCATGCCATATGGCTCTAAGTACATACATTCCCGCCCATCCTGCAAATAGCTGTAAATCGGGCAGGAAACCGGCAGCGAACACTGCACTTTCCCGCTGTGTCTCTCGCCCAGTCCATTCAACAGGCAGCATAACGCCGCATCATCTCGATAAACAATTTCATACGCGTCTAAAACGCCCTTATTCACAGTATAGAGGGCATAGGCCGCCAGTTCTTCCCCGTCATGCACCAATAAAGCAGTATGCTGCTCCAACTTCCATTCGCCAATCCGCAAACCCCAGCTTGCCGCGTCTCGCAGCACACTACCGCTAAAACGCCGCATCTTGGCTTCATATAGCTGCATCAAAGGCATAAAGTCCAGGTCAGCTCCGACAGCAACGGATGTAAGCCCGCTTTTAGGCAATTCTCTCAATTGCTGTCCCGGCATCAAATACCGCTGGCGTGCACTGCCCACCTCATAGCCAAACTTGCGGTAATAGCCATAAAACCCCTTCGGCTCCGGGTAAAGGTTGGTATAAGCAATCCCCCGCTGACGCATCAATTCAAAGGATCTCTCCAGCATAGCGCCGGCAAAGCCCTGTCCGCGAAATTCCGGGCGGGTAGAAACCCCCACAACAAAGCCGGTTTTAAAAGCCTTCCCCCGCATGAGAATATCCATCGGCAAAACCTGCATACAAGCGACGATCTCCCGCCCCTCCTCATATACAAGGGTATTTTCCGCGCTGTATTTATTCTCAAAATACCAATCCATAAAAGGAATCGGATCATCAAACGAAATCGCCCAAATTTGCCGTATGGTTACAAGATCTTGCTCTTGTGCCAATCTGACATTCAATTTGCTCATTGCTCACTCAACCTTGCTTCAAATTTTGTTACCATGCGTATCGGATAATAGGACATTTTCGCCCGCCTAAGTCCGGCAATCCCCATATCCTCCTCCCGGTTGATGTACGGCACATCCTTCCATTGGTGCTCCACAAACTGCTGGTTGATAAACGTATAGATGCCGTTATAATCGTCATTCGCTTTTTCAAAGTGAATGTCCGCCATATTAGGATTAATCAGCGTCCCCAAAGAGAATGCTTGTACCTCCCCGTTAATCAATATGACACACCCCTCCATCCCCAGCGCCTCTCTATTATCCAAGGCTAACACCAGCGCCTTTCGTTCGTCCAGATAAGATGTCGAGGATGCACCCCGCCTCTCCTGCCAACGATCATACAATTCCAGGCACTCCTGGGTATGCTCCGAGCGAAGCGGCTGATATACATAGCTATAGTTGGCCAGGAATTTATTGATATGGTTACGCTTGGAATGGTAGCGCCTGCCCGGCAGCAAACGCAGCTCCTCACTGCTATACACATATTCCTCTAAGTCCCGGTTTTCAGAAAAAGCAAATCGCCCCGGACAGCAAATCTCTATCCTGCCGCGCAGCTCTTCATTGATAGAAACAATATGAACTGCCCAGTTTTGCTGCTTCATGTAGTCCACAATCCGCATCATCATAGGATGAAAATCCGCATCCCGGTCCAACGGAATAGGAACCGCAGCAATAGGCGTTTTAACAGGCCTTAGATAGACCAAATATAAAACATCATCTTCAATAAAATAATGGGGATGGGACGAATCCCGCCACATAAAAATGTTACTGAACGACAGATCCGCGTTATCAAAGTTCCACACCCTCAAAAAACGCTCTATCGTATCCCGGTCTTCTATCCCCACCGGCTTGATATCCAACATAAAGTCCTCCCAACTATTACTCTTCAATATTGTACCACTTTTTAATCCAGGAAACACTTGTATTTTCTCCGGATTTCTGTATAATGGAACCCGTAAATGTAAACTTATTATTAATAATTCAATGTCGGAGGTTAACAATGTCTATTGCTAAGACCATGTCTACTGCCAAATCCATGACTCTCTGCGGCTTTTTCGCAGCGCTCATCGCTGTCGGCGCCTTTATGCAAATCCCTCTGCCCTCACTGACGCCGCTCACTCTGCAAACCCTGTTCATCTACCTAGCAGCCCTGCTGCTCAGCCCCCGCTATTCCCTGCTCTGTGTAGGCACCTACCTCTTCATCGGGCTGATAGGCGTCCCGATTTTCACCCAGGGCGGCGGCATCGGCTACGTTGTCAACCCAACCTTTGGCTATTTGCTGGGTTTCTTAGTCTCCGCTCCAACGATGAGTCTGCTCTTTCGCAAGCTCGCAAAAAAAATCCAACCTATTCGCTGGCGCATCGTAGTCTCACTGCTCATCGGCACCGCCATCATCTACAGCATCGGCACAGTGTATATGTGGGGCGTACTCAACCTCTACCTGAACAAGGCCATCTCATTTAGCACAGCAGTGTGGACAGGCTGTGTGGTGTTCCTGCCCGGCGATTCCATCAAGATCATCGTCTGCACCCTCGTAGCACCTAAAATTATAAAAGCACTGCGCCAAGCTGCCTAAAATCAAAAAGCAAGAGCAAAGCCGGATAAGCCTTATCTTATCCGGCTTTCCATGTTACACCAAAAAACGCCCACGCCATCTCACCATTTCTGCCAATGGACATAATGCTCATTATACTGGCTGCGCTTCGGAATCTGCTCATCGGCATAGCCAATCAGCGCCACCCCCATAGGCACCACAGTTTTCGGCAGCTCTAAAACCTCAGAAAGCTCCCTCACGATCGATTCCACAGGGTAAACGCCCAGCCAAATAGACCCGAGCTGAAGCGCCGTCGCTGCGGTCAGCGCACATTGCATCGCCGCCGAAGTATCCTCAATCCAGAAGTCTCGGGCATTGGGATAAACGCGAACCTCCCGTTCCAGATTCCCGCATACGATAATGGCCGCCGGCGCATTAAACTTTCCGTAGGGCATACATGCTCGTACAGCCTCCATCCTCTCCGGCTCATCCACCACCACAAATTCCCAGGGTTGCTTATTACAGGCAGAAGGCGCAGCCATTGCCGCCTTCAAAATTTCCTCCAGCTTCTCCCGTTCCACCGGAACATCCTGATAGCGCCGCACACTCCTTCTTGCATACAAAGCTTCCAATGCATCCATTGTTATCTACCCACCTCAGTTTTCCATTCCGCTGCCATCAAGCAAAAGTCAACTCCAGCCTTGGCTGCATTTCGCTCCTGCATCCACAATGAAAGTAAAAAGGTCAATCTTTTTGATCCTCTACTGTTTTCGTGCAGCCCTCGCTAAATTCCGGGGAACAGACGCTCTCGTCAAATACAATCTCTTTTTCTTCGCTATCGGTTTTTTTGTTATCGCAAATTTTTTCCTCGCTCATCATGAAGTCGCCTCCTCAATACATAGCTTTTTCATATATTATATCACGCTTTTCTCCCCACGCCAACTTTGAAAAGCCCTCCGCTTGCCTTCTTCCCCTTTATTTTGCGGCATAATCAGCAATTATTTGTACAAACTATCTGCAAGAGGTGAATAAAAAATGTCCCACAAAAAATATCCGACGCTCAAAGTATTGCTGCAAAACAACAATCAAGCCAAGTCCTATTATGAAAGCCTCCCGGATTATGTCCGCGAAAGCATCGCAAGCCGCGGCGATAACGTCAACTCCTTGGCCAGCCTGCAAGATTATGCAGAAAATCTGCTGCGCGGCGACGGCTAACTCCCAAGGGCCGCTCTCATAGTGAGTTGCAATAAGCCAAACAGGACACCGCTCCAGGCGATACCATGCCCACACGCGGGGTCCGTTGGCTTACTCAAAGTCGCTTCGCTTTCCCTTCCCTTCTATGGGCATTCACCGCCACACCCAACAAAAGAATTACCACAGCCATACGCACCC
>JBMNTQ010000130.1:0-5679 GCA_050945815.1 Christensenellales bacterium | reverse complement strand
CCTGCACGAGCAGGGAGTAAAGTGCTTCGGACTCGACGGCGTGAGTATCGGCGCTTGCCATGATGTGATGTCTTCACATGTAGCGGGACTTTCGCGCGGGATGATTTATTTCGAGAGCCTTACAAACTTGGATAAACTCCCCACAAGAGGTGCTTACTTTATGTTCCTGCCCATTAAGCTCGAGAAATCCTCGGGCGGCCCCGGCAGAGCCATAGCTTTCGTGCTCAAAGAATAAGCCTAAAAGACTCAGCTCAAACGAAAAGCCCGCCAAAACGGCGGGCTCTTTTCATTATTCAAAAATCTCCGTTTTTTCTTTACGCTTTATATCCCTATCGGCCTTTATTTAATTTTAAGTTCTCTTAAATATGCCTTTTGCTCTGCGCTTATTCGGCGGCTCTCGATACTCTTTTGTATGGCCTTGTTGTGAGTCCACTTCTCGAGTTTCTTTCCCTCGATAAAAGGAATTACCTCACCCCAGTTTTTAGCCAGAGCCGTTGCAAAGTACCAAGCTATCATCATTTTCACATAGTAAGCGTCGAAGCTTATATCCGCCACATGCTCGGCATAGTCTTTTTTAAAGCCCGCGCCCAAAAAGTGTTCCATAAGCATGCCTATACCAAAGCGGATTATATATTCCTTATCGGAGCTTATCCACTTTTCTATATAGGGGAGCAGCTTTTCTTTGTTTTTTCGGAAAACGCCGGGCGAGAGCTGGTCGCAGGTCGCCCAGTTATCTATATAGGGCAAAAATCGCTCCAGCTCCGAGACACATCGGTCGAAATCTTTAATCTCCGAGATTATAAAGGCATGGAGCTGATTTTCCTCGAAATACTCGTGCGGCAGGTCTTTTAAAAACTGCTCCGCCGTATCTTTATCTAAACTTTTTGCCATCTTTCTGAGCGCGGGTGTGCGCACACCCAATATCTTGTCCTCACAGACTGTGGGAATAAGCTTTGAATTGAAGTTTTTATAGTCAAAATCCTTCAACGCAAAAAGGTGTTCCGAGATTTCCTTATCTCTCAAGCTATTTGACCTCGAAACCCAAGTCGCCCAAGAGCTCTATTGCTTTTTCTATCTCGGCATCTTTATGTACGGTGACTGTCTTCTTTTGGAGATTAATTTCGTTTTGTATATGCTCCTCTAAAAAAGCTTTCTTTATGCGCCTTACGCACACTCCGCAGTGCATTTCGGGTACATTTAATACTTTCATAATTTTCTCCTTTTGTTTCAGCTTTTCAGCATCTTTTTAACTGTTTCCGAGAGCTCTTCGATAAGTCCCTCCTCGCCCCTTTTAAGTCCCTCTTTTACACAGGTGCCTATATGTGTTTCAAGAAGTTTTGCGCCGAAGGAGCCGAGCGCCGAGCGCGCGGCCGAGGTTTGGTCCAGTATGTCCGTGCAGTAGGCGTCTTCCTCAACCATCTTTATAAGTCCTCGCACCTGACCTTCGATTCTTTTAAGGCGGTTTATGAGGAGCTTTCTCTCCTCTTCATCTCGATTTTTTATCTTTTTGCAGTTTTTACAGTCCAATACATCACCTTCATATCTTCTTTCTTCCAAGCCGCAGAGCATTGCCGACCACAAAGAGCGAGGAGAGGCTCATTGCCAGCCCGCCTATCATCGGAGAGAGCAGTATTCCGAAATTCGGATACAGCGCTCCTGCGGCTATGGGGATACCTATTATATTATATATAAAAGCCCAGAATAGATTTTGTTTTATTGTGCGCATGCTGAGTCTTCCAAGCTTTATGGCTTTTGAAACATCTGCAAACGATTCGGAGGTGAGGATGACATCGGCCGAATCTATAGCGATGTCGCTGCCGCTGCCTATGGCGCAGCCGACGCTTGCCGCGGCCAATGCGGGAGCATCGTTTATGCCGTCTCCCACCATTATGACTGTCTCGCCTCTCACCTCGTGTTCTCTGACCTTCTCGGCCTTTTCGCCGGGGTAGACCTCGGCATAAAACTCCTCTATGCCCAAAATCGAGGCTGTGTATGCCGCCGCCTTGCGGCTGTCTCCCGTGAGCAGAACGGGCTTTACCCCGAGCTTCTTTAGAGCCTCTACCCCATCCTTGGCATCGTCTTTTATTTTATCAGAAATTGCAAGAAGTCCCAAGACCTCTTTGTTTTCTGAAACGGCTATAACCGTCTTGCCCGTCTCTCTTAGAGCGTCAATCTCGGAGCGGAACTTTTCTAAAGTGGAAGTCTCTTCAAAAAGTCTTTCGTTTCCGATTTTATATATATTGCCCTGAGTATCGGTGCCTTTAAGTCCGCCACCCTCATAGGTGTTAAAATCTGTTATCTCGGGAAGAGATAATTCTATATCCATGGCCTTTATATCGGCGGTGACGGCCTTCGCTATGGGGTGGTCGGAGAGCTTTTCGAGAGAATATGCCACCGCGAGCAGCTTTGGCTCGTTTTCCGAAACAATATCCGAAATTCTCGGCTTGCCCACGGTCAGCGTACCCGTTTTATCCAATATTGCAAGCTTTACGCCCGAGAGCTTTTGCAGAGCCTCGCCCGAGCGTATGAGTATGCCGTTTTTCGCGCCTAAGCCCGTGCCGACAATGATGGCGGTGGGCGTTGCAAGCCCCAAGGCGCAGGGACAGGCTATGACGAGGACAGTTGTGAACACCTTTAGTGTGAGACCGGGGTTTTTCGTGAGTAAAAACCAAACTGCGCCTGCGGCAAACGCGATTAAGATTACAATCGGAACAAAAACTCCCGATATCTTATCGGCAAGCCTTGCGACAGGCGCTTTCTTCGACTGGGCATCCTCGACAAAGCGGATTATCTTTGAAAGGGCGGTGTCTTCGCCAAGTTTTTCGACCTTCATATAAACGGCGCCCGAGAGTAAGATCGAGCCGCCAGTGAGCTCGGAGCCGGTCTTTTTATCCACGGGGATGCTCTCGCCTGTGAGCATGGCCTCGTCGGCAGAACCTGCGCCCCTTATCACGCTGCCGTCGGCGGGTATCTTTGCGCCCGCTTTCACCAAAACGGTATCGCCGAGCTTGAGCATGTCCACGGGCACTTCCCACTCGCCGTCTTCATTCACCAAAACGGCAGTTTCGGGCAGGAGCTCTAGGAGCGAGTCTATGGCGGAGCGGGTTTTTTCCATGCGCCCCGCCTCTAAAAATTTCCCCAGTGAAACCAATGTTATCACAACAGCCGCCGATTCGAAATAGAGCTCGTGAACCATCTGCGGCCTATCTTCAAGCATGAAGAAAACCACTAAACTGTATACCATTGAAGCTGCGGCGGAGATGCCGACAAGACTGTCCATGTTCGGCGCTCCCGAGAAAAGAGCCCTTATGCCGCCGGTGAAGTAGCGCTGTCCCATATAGAGGGCGGGAAGTGTGAGCAAAAACTGAAAAAATGCCGCATTGTGCGGGCGAGTCTCCATCGACAAAATATCGGGCACGGGAAAACCGGGTATCATCATCTGCCCCATAGAGTAAAAGAGCAGTATGCCCGAACTTACAAGCGCCGCTATAAGCTTGCGTTTTTCCCTTTTATGAGCTGCTTCCGCCTCGGTTCTGTCTCTATCTCGGCCTTTATCCTCTTTCTCTTCGACCTTAAGTCGGGCTTTGAAGCCCGCCTTTTCTATTTTTCTCACAAGCTCCTCGCTCTTAAGCCTAGTCTCGTCATAGGTTATCGAGAGAGTCTTCATAGGAAGATTAACATCTGCCGACTCGACTCCGGGCAGCTTTCGGCTTATGCGCTCGATAGCCGCAGAGCAGGCGGCGCAGTGCATTCCTTCTATATCGTATTTCTCATTTATCATAGCATTAAAACTCCGCGCTCTTTTTTACAACAATATACCCCCAGGGGGTATATGTCAAGAGCCTGAGAAAATTTTCGGTGAATGACACTCCCTCTTCCGGCTCTGCAAAAATGATGGGAAGAAAAAGCGAGATTAAGGCGGTTGAGCGCCGGCTTTATCGACTCATTGACAAAAAGCTCCCAAAAGCTTCGTCAAAAAAATTAAAGATAAATACTGAAAAAATAATTATGATTGACAATCATAATCATAGGCAGTATAATCCGAGTTAGCCTTTGCTAACTATGGGTCGGCTTATTCTTTTTATCACTTCTATGGGAGGGGTTTTATGGTCACTGTTTATAAAAAGCTGATATCCTATGCAGAAGAAAAAAAACAGCTCCTTTTTATAACGGTTGCATTTTCTATTTTAGCAGCTGTATTTCAGGTGTCGGCATTTTACTATCTGTTCAAGCTTTTAGAAGATCTCATCCTGCTCAGCAATATGGGCGGCGCAAAAAGCTCGGCGCTTATAATTGCGGGGGCTTTGGCATGCGGGGGAATTTTATATTTCCTGTCCCTGATAGTTTCCCATCTCTTTGCCTTCAGGCTCGAAACCAATCTCAGAAAGTTCGGCATAGACGGGCTTACAAATGCGAGCTTCAAGTTTTTCGATGTAAATTCGTCGGGAAGAATAAGGAAGCTGATTGATGACAATGCCGCCCAAACTCACATGGCAGTCGCCCATCTTATACCCGACAACACCGGAGCTATGATAACCCCCATTTTAGTTTTGATACTGGGCTTTCTCATAAGCGCAAGAGTGGGAGTTGTTCTGCTTGTTCTAACTCTTGTAAGCCTTGTTTTGCTAAAGCTTATGATGGGCGAAGCGCAATTTATGAAAAGATATCAGGAGTCTTTGGAAAATCTCAGCTCCGAAACCGTTGAATATATAAGGGGTATGCAGGTTGTAAAGATTTTCGGCGTTGATGTAAGAAGCTTTAAGGCGTTGAACACTGCAATTAAAGAATACGCTCAAAATGCTCTGAACTATTCTTTGAGTTGCAAAACTCCCTATGTAATATTTCAGGCATTGTTTTTTGCCATTGTTGCAATTTTAGTTCCTTTAATACTTTTGTTTGTGGACCTAAGGGGCAATTTGCCCCTTCTCAGTTTGGAACTCATCATGGTGTTTTTCTTAAGCGGAGTTCTCTTTACCTACATAATGAAGATAATGTACCTTTCGATGTATATATTTCAGGCCCAAGATGCTGTTTCGAAGCTCGAAAATCTTTATAACGAGATGCAGGAAGACCTCTTGGAGTTTGGAGAAAGGGCAGAGTTTAAAAACTTCGACATAGAATTCAGCAGTGTCAGCTTCGGATATAAAAAAGATAATTTAATCCTCGAGAATTTGAGTTTTAAATTGAAAGAAAACAAATCATATGCACTGGTGGGAGCTTCGGGTTCGGGAAAAACGACTATCGCAAAGCTTATCTCCGGCTTTTACAAGGTAGACAGCGGTGAGATTAAAATCGGAGGCGAAAATATCAGCTCCTACAGCAAGGAAGCTTTGATTGACAAGGTCGCCTTTGTGTTTCAGGATTCAAAGCTGTTTAAAACTACAATTTATGAGAATGTCGCTATCGCCAATAAAGATGCAAGCCGGGAAGAAGTCTTTGAGGCCATGCGTTTGGCGGGGGTTGACGGCATAATATCAAAATTTAAAGACAGAGAAAATACGATGATAGGCTCTAAAGGCGTTTACCTATCGGGCGGAGAAAAGCAAAGAATTGCGATTGCGAGAGCGATTTTAAAAGACGCCAAAATCGTCATCTTCGACGAGGCAAGCGCCGCTATTGACCCCGACAACGAACACGAGCTGCAAAAAGCTTTCTCAAACCTTATGAAAGAAAAAACGG
>JBMNTQ010000129.1:0-5697 GCA_050945815.1 Christensenellales bacterium | reverse complement strand
TGCACTTCTTTCATTATTAGCTTTGCCTGTTTTCCGTATATTATTGGCGTTGCTGCTATTTGGGTTTTTATATTAGCCATCATTCCGGTTCGTCATTCTCTTTAGGCGCCAACGCATAGCCCCCCTGCTTGTATAGCTGGTTGCCGTATACCGCCGCACCTGTTACCAATATGCCCTGTATGATGCTATCAATCGTCCACCCTCCCAATGCCCCTGCACCCGCAATGCCGGGTATAAGCAAGGCTATCATAGGAGATGTCTCTGTAAATGCTGCCATGCTTGTGAATCCTTGCTGCTAAAATAGTTAAACATGCCTGCCTTTTGCTCTTTCCTCGCCGGAATAAGCGAATCGTTGAAGTCGATAAAGGAGAGGTAGATCGCAGACTTGTTTTATATTGCTCAATGGCGACAAGGCGTCTTTTTAAGTTCTCAAAAAGTCTATATCGTCATCTCGAAGCTTATGACGTAACGGATTACCTTTAACGTTCATCCCGACAAATATCATTAATTGTCTGTATAGGGGCAGACTGTGCCGACTAGCTAACATCCCTTCTGTCTATGGGAAAATGTAAAAACCGTTCGGAGGTAAACGTTCAGAAAGTTGACCTATGCTAAGATTATATATCCGATAAATGGGGATAATGAATAAAAATACGAATTGTGAGATGATCTTTTGGAAAATGGTGTGACAAACAGACAATTGTTTTTTATTATTATCATTTCAGCGGTTGGTCTAAGCTCAGTAGTGATGCCGAATATCATGGGCAAGGCGGGCGGAACAGGTGCGTGGCTGAGCCTGCTCATCGCGGCTGCTTTTTTTATAGCCGCCGTTGTTCTGATTACGCATCTAAGCCGTCTCTATATGGGAAAATCGTTGGCTGAATACAGCGAACTGCTGATGGGGAAGGTTATGTCGCGTATTCTCTGCGGCTTTTATGTTGTTTATTTCTTTATTTTTCTTGCCCTTTTCATTCGGTCTACAGCCGATATCATACAGGCGGAGATTTTATATAAAACTCCCGTTTGGGCCACAATGCTGCTGATTATAATTGTCTCGTTGTACGCTGCGTCGAAAGGGCTCACCAATCTGGGCAGAATGATTGAATATCTAGGCCTGATTGTGCTTGTAATAAGCTTTGTTTTACAAATTATCACATTTACACAGGGAGATTTTCTAAACAATCTGCCACTGATTAATACGGCCGAGATAGGCCGGTATATCCGAGCGGTCCCGTACGCAATCTTTGGTTTTTTGGGCTTCGAGGTCATTACGATTATCCCGCTTTCCAAGCGCAACGGCCCCAAGGCTAAGGTTAGGGCGGCGTCCGCAATTTTGCTTGTGTGCATATTTTTTATTGTTTTGCTCGGAGCATGTTATTCGGTTCTGGGCGTTGATGATATTTCCAATTACGATTATCCGCTTCTAATCGCAATCCGAAGGCTGGACATTGCCGCATTACAATTTGCCAAACGTCTTGATTTATTTTTTATCATAGCATGGCTGACGTCGATTTTCTGTTCAACTTCGCTGGTTGTGTTTGCGTCAGCAGAATATGCAAAAAAACTGATCCCCAAGCTAAGCGGTTTCATGCCGATGCTTGCAATTGGCACAGCGGCTTATGCTTTGGGATTGCTGATTCCTAACGCAGAGGATGTGCTACAGACATTCAACCTCTTTTTAACATATATCGGACTCTTGCCGGCTTTTGTCATTCCGCTTATTTTGTGGATCGTGCATCTTCTCCGATCCCGCAGGGGTAAATCAGGGGAGGCGGTGGTGAATCATGAATAAACTTATAAGGCTGGCTGCTCTTGCCGCTTGCATGTTGCTGCTGTGCGGCTGCTGGGATTCAATCGACATCCAACAGGAAAACATTCACATCTCCGAAGTGATTGATTATCAGCATGGCAAGTATCATTTTTTCGGAGAAGTTGCCACTCTATCCGGCGGGGCGCAAAAAAACGGCGATGGCGGGCAGAATAAGATGAGTTTTTCCATCATTAAAGCAAGCGGAGAAACGCATGCCCAAGCGCGCGACAATTTGAACCTAAAAAGCAGTAAGCCGGTGTATCTGGGTGCGTGCGAGGTGCTAATTTTTACCGACAGGCTGGCATCTAAGGGAGTGGAAGAATATTTAAACCGGAGCCGAACGCAGCGCAACACAAGAAAATCGCTTAAAGTTATTACAACCTCCAGCGAGCCCGAAGAACTGCTCAGCATTGAGCCGGACAATGCGCCGTCGGTTGGACTGGATATCGACAACATGCAGGAGAGCATGACGAAGGACGGCTCCTCATTTTATGTAAATATTGGCGATCTGTTGGAAACGCTTGCGGTAAAAAAGGCGAGTTTTTTAATTCCCGCGATGGATATTGAGGATTCTCATATCACGCTAACCGGATATACAGTATTTAAAAATGCAAAAAAAATTGGTTTCATTCCTCAAGACAAACGGCGAGGTGTTGTATTTTTTCTTAATCCTAAAGGCCACTTTCACTATGAAGTTGTTTTAGATTCGAATTGGTATGATCTTGATGTTACGCTGAAAGATAAAAACATCAATACGCTGTATTCCGACGGACAGCTTACGGTACAGGTGCAGTTTAGTTTTAATGCCGTGTTGAATTATACGGATGTGATGCATTCGGTCACCAAAGCCGACCGGGAGTCTTTGCAGTACCTTCTTGAGGAGGCGGTTCGGCAGGATATTGTACAGGCGCTGGAAACTTCACAGGAGTATGCTGCCGATTATCTGGGTATTTACCGGCATTTTCGGGCGCAGCATAACAGCGCATTTCAAACTATTAACTGGGAGCAAGTATATAGCAGCGCAAAAACACAGGTTACCACAGACGTTGCGATTATATACAGCGAGCTTCCGCAGGAGCCATGAATTATGTCAAAATCATCTTTTAATCGAATTGATATCGAAAAAATATGCACGCAGATCAGCGGTGTATCGATGCGAGTTATTTCGTGTGCGAGCGGAGAGAACATTACAGTTTTGTTCATTCGGCAGCTCACCGACCGCTCACTCTTGTCTGACTCTATACTCAAGCCGCTCATGGCCCGTGCTGCAGCCGGAAAAACGCTTGTACCCGAGGAGCTCCGGGATCGTGTGCTGTGTGTGGATAACTGCACACTGGATGACAAACCAAGCCAAATAGAGGCCTATCTGCTGGATGGATATACTGTGCTGCTTGGCCCCTGGAGCAATCGTTATCTTGTATCGGATATCAAAAAGATCGAGAGCAAAAGCATCGATAGCCCGGAGCTGCAATTTACACTGCGCGGAGCACGAGACTGCTTCATTGAAAATCTCGATACCAACTTGTCGTTGATCCGATACAGAATCAAAGACCCCCGGCTGAAAATCGTCATGCTGGAAGTGGGAGAACGCACAAAAACATCGGTTGCCGTCACCTATATTGAAGATATTGCCAACCCTGGCATTGTAGACGACATTATACAACGGATTTCGGGCATAACAATAGACGGTATCTGCGAATCCGGCAAACTGCAAAAAGAGATTCTAAGCGGCAAATGGAGCTTGTTTCCGCAAACCGGCATTGTGGAACGCTCGGATATGGCCTGCAGCGCATTGCTGGAGGGCAAGGCTATTATTCTGGTTGAGGGCAGTGGGCTGGGGCTCATCGCTCCAAAGGTTTTCCAGGAGTTCCTCACCTCCTGCGACGACATATACGACAACAAATATCTGGCGCTTTTAATCAAGAGCCTGCGGTTCATTGCGCTGTTTATTTCCATCACGTTGGGTGCTTTGTATATCGCTATTATATCCTTTCACCACGACACACTTCCGTCGGAGTATATTCTGACGCTGGCTGCATTGCGGTCCAACGTACCCTTCAACGCGTTTACCGGCGTTGTGCAGCTTGAGATTATTATGGAAATCATACGAGAATCGCTGCTGCGCATTCCCAAAGAGATTGGTGGAGCCATTGGCATTGTGGGGGCGATTATCATCGGACAGGCCGCCATAGCATCCGGCATATATAGCCCGTTGCTGCTCATTCTCGTTTCAACCGAATTGCTTTCTTCGTTTGTGGTTCCAGATTATACGCTGATGAACCCATTGCGCGTTTTAAAGGTTCTTATGATTCTGCTGTCCGCGCTTTTCGGCTTAATCGGCTTTACGCTGGGACTATGCGTGATTGTGGTTACAATTGTTTCGTCAAACAGCTTTGGCGTTGCGTATGCCACACCCAGCGCACCTTTTAATCGTGAAGATTTTTTGGGGAAGCTTTTTCCGGCTAGAAGCGCTGCGTCCAAGCGTCCTAATTTCCTGAAAACCACCGATCAAACGCGCACGGGAGCGAAGAAAAGGGATACTTTATGAAAATTGCAATCATGGGAGCGGGAATGGCGGGGTTGTCCTGCGCCATCACATTAGAAAAACATGGCGTCACGCCATACATCTTTGAAAAAAGAGCCTCTGTGGGCGATCGCTTTGTAAGCGCAGAGGGCATGTTTCACATACTCAACCGACCAGTGCAGGATTGTATACCGTATCTGCAGCAGGAATTTGGTATTCATCTAAACCCACTAACTAAGGCCTGCCGAATCGAAATCCATTCTAAACATGAAAAGGGAGCCATCAGCGGAGATATTGGCTACCTAAACATTCGGGGCAGGCACGAGCACTCTTACGAAAGGCAGCTTCAAGAGCAACTCTTGGGCGCGATTGAATATCATTCGGAGTACGATTACGAGACGCTGTGCAAGAAGTTTGACGCGGTTGTGCTGGCAACGGGAGACGCCGAATATGCCTGCCGCTTGGGCAACTTCCGCTCCGACTTCACCGGCTCTGTCCGCGGCGTTACCGTTACGGGCAGCTTTCAAGCCGACACGCCCCACGTTTGGTTTAACTGCGATGTGATGCCGAAGGGCTATGGTTGGGTGATTCCTTATTCCGATCAGGAAGCCAATGTGGTGATGTTTAGCCCCGATTACCCCAGAAATATTAAGCAGGACCGCAATGAGATGTGGAATCAATTTTATGAGCTAGTTACACACGATTTGAATCAACAATTCCGCATTACCGACCGGTTCGAATTTAAACACTATATCGTGGGCATCTGCAATCAACCAAAGCTGGAAAACACCTATTTTACGGGTAATTGCTTCGGTGCGGTGTCCCCCGGGTTTGGTTTTGGACAATTCATTTCCATTCTAACCGGGGTTTACAGTGCCTACGATATCTGCGGGCTGGGAGACTATGCCAAGCTTTCTAAGCCGCTGCGCACCAACTATGAAAATTCATTAATTCTCAGGCGGTTTTTAGAGAATATGAAAGACGATAATTTTGATTTTATCGCCAAAAATGTGAATATAAAGCTAATTAGCCGTTTTGTGAACGCCGTCTGCGACAGCGACAGCCGCATGGATCTTCTGAAACACGCAACACCGCTTATGAAGCTATTCAATCGACTGCAAGAGAGAAAAAATAAACAGACCGGTAGGCGTCCGCCATAAGTTTAAGGTATAGAACGCATACGGCGGGGAATTTTTGATACCTGACGTTAATGGAACTATTATTCTGGTATCCTTAATGGCTTCATCTAAATAGTTTTAGTATTGCACCAGCTTGAAGCTGGACACAAATTCGCAAGCTGCTTTCGTAGTTTGCGAATTTTCTTTGCCCGAAACCCATGTCATCTGAATAGTCAAACCATTAC
>JBMNTQ010000128.1:0-5731 GCA_050945815.1 Christensenellales bacterium | reverse complement strand
ACTTGGGCTCTGGTGGCATCTCCCTGCGGCATTAGCTTGCCGCCGCTACCCTGCATAAGGCCGGCTCCGCAGGCCCACTGCATGGCCGCAATGGCGTATTCAGAGACATCGAACGCATCCTTGTAGGAGAGAATGTTAGTCGTCTCACCTATGGAAACGTCATATTTCTTATACTGCGCATAGCGGTACAGTATAGCCGCCATCTGCTCGCGAGTAATCGGATCATCTGGCCCGAACCTGCCGCTCCCGTAGCCGCTTACGATTTCATTTGTCGCTGCCCACGCGACTGCGTCGGCATACCATAAGTCGTTGGCCACATCGGAGAAGTCGGCTTTGTCGGTGACCGCAGGACTGTCCTCCATACGCCACAGCACAGTTACCAGCATGCCCCTGGTCATGGCAAGGTCGGGGCTGAAGGTCGTATCCGTTGTGCCGGCAAACAGGCCGTTTATATAGGCGTAGGCCGCATCCTCATAATACCATGCGGTGCCTGGCGTGTCGGTGAAGTGGTAATTGCCAAGCACATATTCGGAGAAGGAATCAGTCTGGAACTCATAGCAGTTCGTCTCGGGGTTATAAACGCAGTCTATGGCCTCCAGTGTCACCTTGCCGTCTGCATCCGTAATCATGCGCCAGACAATGGGATGCTCCATCGGCTCCCCGTCAACGGGAATGCTCACGGTAGCAAAACCTCCGCCAAAGTCGTGCACCTGCGTTGTGTCCACGTAAGCGGTCAGATCAATAACAAGTGAGTCGCCCACAAGGCGCTTTTGAGCGTCGATTAAGGAGTCGCTAGAAACTTCACGGATACTCAGTTTCAAATCGCCGGAGCCGGCGGAAATAAGAGTCCCGATGGCCTTGTTGTCGAAGCTCACTCCCTTGCCGTC
The DNA here is from genome assembly GCA_050945815.1 of Christensenellales bacterium. Taxonomy (GTDB): domain Bacteria; phylum Bacillota; class Clostridia; order Christensenellales; family JBMNTQ01; genus JBMNTQ01. Next base: position 4,844 of record JBMNTQ010000128.1, on the reverse strand, counting down.
AGGCATAATAATTTCAAGTCCCGCAGCGGACGAAGCGGCAATCCCGGACAGGATATCATGCGGAATAATCGCTGTATCAATATCGCCGTCGAGAGGCCTCAAGTCGATAGACACCGGTTTGCCGGCAGCCGCAGCCGCGTCGGTAATGTCTTCAAGCTCTTGTTCGGAAGGTGCTTCTATTGTAACGATATTATCTGAGACAAGCGCTGTGATCGGAACAAGCTGCTCATCCCCTTCCATGTTAAGGGAGAGTTCAGGGGTTTCGGGTGAAATGCTGCCCCCGCCATTTCCCCCGCCTCCGCCAGAAGGCTTCTCGGAAAATACAGCGGTAATCTCCACATCATTATTCTGGACGGTAAAGGTTCCGCCGGAGGTAAATCGGGAGCCGTTTACGTTCAGCGCAGAGAGAAGATGCCCATTTTTCGGTGTCGCAGTTATGGTCAGGACATCGCCAAATCCGATTTTATCTCCGTCGCCCAGCGCATCGCCCCCCCGTGTGACACTGATGCTGCCGTTCTCAGGCGAAGTGATGGTCAAAGTATACTGCTCTATCGCCTTGAAATAGGCATCCACATTGCTGGTGGCAGCCAAAGACACAATGGTATAAGTGTCATTCTTTACAAGGCCGTCCATTGGTTTAAACTCGGTGATCGTCCCCTCGCTTATCGCCCATTTCAGCAGTCGGCTGTCAGAACCTGCCTGAGCGTCAAAGGCAACTTTGGTTTCCGGGACGAGCGCGGTTCCGGAAGTGATTGCACTTTCGTTTGCGGTCGCGCTCAGCGTTCCGCTGCCGTCAGTTTCTACTATGGCAGAGAAGGTGACCGGATATCGAAGGTTTGCAGAGAACTCCGCACCAACCGTAATGTTTTCCAGGGCCTTCCATGTGATAGTCCTTGCATCTTTGCCATAAGCTCCAAAGGCATCCGTCCACTTTTGGAAGGTATAATACTTATTGGCGGCGATTTCAAAAGTCAAGTTTGTACTGTCATATACGCTGATATAACCCTCTTCATCCGGTGTCAGAATAATTCCGGAATCATTGGTCACTGTGATGGCACCCCCGTCTGCTGTCTTAATCAGAACTTTCCGCTGCATATTGGGATCGTCTTCACGAGCAAAAACGGCTGTTACATGCTGCGACTCAGAATAGGGATAGAAGGTCAGCGTTTTGCTGCCGGCAGCTGTAATGAGAGCTATAGTGCCCTCTGTACGAATATGCCATTCCTTCAGCACATAGCCCTCTTCGGGGGTTGCTGTGAATTCGATGGCATCGTAAACTTCAGCGCCGCTTGGGTCGAAAGCATATCCATCCACAGTGCCTGTGAGCGAGCCGATCTGGTTTTCTTCTTCATCGATTATGATGTCGGTATAGCTTACAAAGCTTGTTACGGCAATACTGGCAGCTTCGACTTTGATGGTCGTCTGATCCCGAATGATAAAGTTGAATTTACCGTCTGCCGAAGTGATCTGCTCGGTATCACCCCCGGAGGTCAAACTAACACGGGTGACTGTGTAGCCGTCCTTGGGAACAACCTCTATGTAAACAATGCTCTCTTCGGGGACAGATTGGCCGCTGGCAATACCAACATTGCCCAAGTGGCTGGCAGTCACGCGCACATAGCTCCTGTCATAGTCCAAATAGAGCGGGACATTCTTTTTCGGCGTGGTGACGACCGCCTCATTGGACCAAAGGCTCTCACCTTTTTCATTATTAAAGGTCGTTACGACGAAGGTGTACTCCGTGTTGCTCTTCAGACCGGAAATATCAAAGGAGAGCCTATCCGCTCCAAGCAATTCATCGTTCAGTCTGGTATAGTTCTTCCCGTCCTTTTGATAGACATTGTAGCCATTCACCGGAAGTCGTCCTGCGGTATCAGGCTCATTCCAGGTCAATTCAACGGCGGTCTCGCCGCTCAACTCCGCTTTCAGATCAGTGACCGGGGGTGCGGGCGCTGTGATGTCTGTCACCCTGTAACCCAAGATGAGCGCATTCTCGCCAGCCACACCAAGGTCGCGCGTGGTCTTGCCCAGCGCCCAGGTGAAGCCGTATGCCCGAGTGACGGACTCAGGGATACCGTCGCGCAACAGAGCCATATCATCCAGATCCTGCACGGTGCCGCTTGTCTCGGTGGTGCTGGAGGTTGTGGTGGATTCGCTTTCTTCATTCATATAATCAAGACTGCCATAAAAGCCCGCCTTGGAAGAGACAAAACCGGCATCAAAACCGAAAGTGGCTGTCATTTCGAAGGTGAAGCCATGTGCCTGACTGATGGTTTCTGTTTGTGCGGTTCCGTCAGCACTGGTGCTGGAGGTTTCACCGCCGTTATAGCCCAAACGGTAGGTGGCGCTGCTGACGGAGGGGATGCTTTTGCTGTAGCCCCAGGGATTGCCTTCCTGACCCAGCCAGTCCAGATCCAGCTTCTTCATCGCTTTGAAGGGCTTGCCGCCGGCCTTCTCTTGACCAAGCTGATTGTAGGCATCTGCGAAGGCATTGTAATCAGATACCGACATCTGGATATAGGTCGGCGTCTTGGGAACAGAAATACTGATACCGTCGCCATACCATGTATTGTTCTTTCCGTCGAAGGTTTCATACTTATAAATATAAACCGGAGTGCGGTAGACTACAACGCTGTCGTAGGCCGTCGCCGTAAAGCTGTCTGAAGTGGAGTGAATCAGCGTATCTTCAAAGCTCTCCGTCCAGTCCATAACGTAGCCTGCCTTGATGTCGATGCCTCCGATGGTTCCCTCCAGACTGAGCACCCCGCCCGCGCCAAAGGACACACTGTTGGCAGAACCGAGTGTGTATTCATACTCCTGGGTAAAGGTGTATGTGGTGGCGCCGTAGTCGTCCCCAAGCTCGCCAAACCAAGGGGCCGCCTGCAGCACGGCCATGACCTGCGGGTCCGAGTATGCATAGTCTACCCCCACATATCTGACCATAGCGCCGTCGTGATCCCTGTCAATCGGGACAAGGAGGCAGTTTAGCACTTTGTTAAAGGCGTCGCCTTTATTGTCAATAATTAAAGTGTTTGAAATATGGTTGCCGCTGCCAGGGTTGTCGCCGTTGGAGTAGTAGACATCCTGATTCCCCTCAACCTTGAGTTCGCCTGTCTCCTTGTCGTAGTCCCTGCCGATGAAGCCCCGGAGGTAGAAATAGTCGTGGTAAAGATTCTCTTTCAGGCCGACGGCGAAGATAATCTGCTCGTAGCCGTATGTGTTGCCATCGAAATTTCCCACCGCTATGGAGGGGATAAAGCCGGTGTTTATGGTAACGCTCCCAACAGCGGCGTCATTTTGCGTGAAATAGTTAGGAGTATATTTTTCACTCGGCGCGCCCTCGACATCGTAAATGGTGCCGCCGATGAACACAAGCTCCTTGTTTGCGTGCCCGTTGAAGGCCACACATTCCACCCCCATCGGCTGCCAGACGGAATCGCCGGTAAAAAGGGATGTCGAGGCGCCGCTGAGCCAGCCGTTGGCATCTACCTCGTTGAACCGGGTGATGTCGTCATCCGCTCCAATTTGGCCGAGGCGGTTTTCCGCGTCAAAGCTCGCGATGACGATTTCATTTTTTTCGATTTCAAAAGCTTTATCACAATCGTAGCTGTTTTTCTTTGATTGGATTGTGTTCTCATAACCGGCCACAATGATTTCATCTCTCCCATCGCCGTCCGTGTCGCCCGTTGCAAGGCCGGGAGCAATCATGGAGAGATAGAACTTTGTGCCGTCCCCATGAGTAAGAAACTTTTTCCACAGCTGGGTAAAACCAGTCTTATTGTTGTCTAAGACGCCCTCGTGGCCTTTCGCCTGACCGTAGGCCACTCTCAGCCAGGGGCAGTAGTAGGCACAGTCAAGTTTATCCCATTTGTAACCATTGGTTTCCCCATCCACTCGGTTGATATAGGAGAGGACGGCCAAGTCGTCGATGCCGTCGCCGTTGAAGTCCCCGGTGGCCAGGTCGCAGGAGAGCTTATTTTTCTTGTCTGTGCTTTGAGCCATTGCCTGTCCATATTCCTCAGTGACATATTTTTGATGAAGCATATCCTGTTGGCTGACATTTCCTAATAGGGAAAGCGCCTCCGTTTCAGCGTTATACCGCAGCTCCACCAATCCATACGTTAGATTGTCAGTAGCGATATAGGCAACGATTGTTTCCTTGCCGTTTCCAGAGTAGTCACCGGCAGTGATGGCGAAAAAGTTGCCGGCCTCATGCTGATACATGTTCGTATTTTGTGCAAACCATGATGCCACGAAGCTAGAAGGCCATTCATGTTTCACTTCCCCAGTGACAGTGTCCTGCACCCAAACCTTGATGATGCTATAATCTGGGTCAAAGTCGTCATAATCTAAGCCGATATAAGCCACATGGTCCTTTCGACCGGAGCCGGTGGGGTCAAATGCCACGGCTTCCACATATAAATAATCCTTCGTGTTGCCGAGGCTTGTCGTGTTATTTGCGTTGAAGGCATTATTTTTGATTGCATCGTCATAGCTGGTCGTCGACATATGCTTCTTACTGTCACTGTCGAGATCATAGGTCTTATAGAGCAGCAGCTCGCTGATCGGGTTGAGCAGAAAGGGTTCATTCAATTTGTATCCATAGGGATTCTCGGTGCTGTTCGGATCATAACCCGAAGGCGTAACCTGATCCATTCGCAGGATGCTGTCGAACTGGGTTGAAGCTGCGTGTGCGGCAGAGCTGAGAGCAGGCAGCAGCGTGACAACCATGCACATCACTAATAGCAGGCTTATCATTCTTTTTGTCATTTCTTTTCATTCCTCTCTGCATTGTTACTGTTCTTTTTTGTTTTTTCCCGACTACGTATGCAAAGCGCCGTGAT
>JBMNTQ010000127.1:0-5739 GCA_050945815.1 Christensenellales bacterium | reverse complement strand
CATCGTGGAAAACTGGCTGCAGGCCGGAAAACAGATCGATGCGATTGTATGCCAGAATGACGGTATGGCGGTTGGAGCCGGTAAAGCCGTTCAGGATGCCGGTGTGAAAGGAATCATCATTACGGGCGTTGACGCAACATCAGACGGGATTGACGCGATAAAAAGCGGGATGATTACCGGTACGGTATCCCAGGATGCGGCCGGACAAGGCGTAATGGCAGTAGAGACGCTTTATAAAGTTGTTAAGGGCGAAGAATTGGCAAACAACGACCTTCGGACAGAAAACATTTGGATCGATGCTTCGAACGTTGAGTAAATGATAACGATACCGCTTTATAAGGGGCTGCCCAAAATGGGCAGCCCCCTATTTGTACACTTTAGTATGGGTTCTGGGGGCAAAAGGGCGCTGATCATATTTAGACGGTACGGTACAATACGTTTCGCAAATTAAAAAGGACAAGGTCTTGCGTCTCTGATAAAATGGGAATCACGACACCACCACTCGAAGGGAGACTGAAAACCAGGTCCAAGAAAATTGTACAACTAAATGAGGAAATCATCAAAATCGAATTAAAGGAACTGGTTCGCAACAGCGTGGAGGAAACGCTCAATGGCCTGTTGGAGCAGGAGGCTCAGCAACTGTGACAGGCGCTGCGAAATATAAGCACAGTGCGGAGCGCCAGGACTACCGCAGCGGTCACTACAGCCGGACTCTAACGACAACATCGGGCGATGTGGAGTTGAAGATGCCAAAGCTCAAGGGTGTAACCTTTGAGACGGCCATTATTGGGCGATATCGCCGCCAGACAAGGTTGGTTGGCCTAAACACAAAAAACCAACCAACAACCCATCGAAATACCCAGCCTTAACGGTCTAGCAAAACATCCCGGCCAAACCCCTTGTCTTTGGTATGACCAAGGCTTGGCATCTCCCTGGTCTACAACGGGTTGCAATCCTATAAGACGGCACCGGTCCTCTGCCCTGCATTGAAACATCCCCCAAACCCTCTCTTTTATTCATCAGTCCAGTTCGCTTGTTTAATGAATAAAAGATGGTGCAAACGATTGCAGATATAACCGCAATATTCATCTCATAGCACAATATTTTGCAAGCAGTCTTGTTACTATTTGTGCAAATGGGCCATATCCGATTGATATCCGCGATTTATCTCCATATAAATAGTTGTTCAGGAAAGAGTCTTGCTCACTGGACAAATACGCCATTATCCATCCAATAACGGCTATGTTAGGCGTTTGACAGGCGCAAACAAGAAGTGTTAGCATTTATTATAAGATGTGTTTTATAAGTTGCAAGCAAAAAACAGATTACCCATGTAATGGGAATCTCATTTTAATTTTAAGTATGATAGGCGGTCTAAATGGTTTGTAATTTAAATCAGCCTCTTTTTTATTGCTTAATTCGTGAAGTTAGCAAAGAATAAGAATGGAAAACAGATAGAAAGTGGAATTAAAGAAACAGGTGAAGACAATGATTGAGTTAAAACAGGTATCTAAGACGTACAACCAAAAAGATATGGTCGTCAACAATCTGGATTTAAATATAAAGAGCGGCGAGTTGGTTGTCTTGGTGGGTGAAAGCGGATGCGGCAAAACAACCACGATGAAGATGCTCAACCGGCTTATCGAGCCTACAAGCGGAACGATTGAGATAAACGGCCAGAATATAAAGGGCATGGACACCATAGAGCTGCGAAGAAACATAGGCTATGTTATACAAAAGGTCGGGTTGTTTCCGCATTTAACCGTAGGACAAAATATTGGCATCGTGCCAAACCTTGTAAAAAAGGATGCGGAAGCGATTTCAAAAAAAACCATCGAGCTCCTGGACATGGTGGGTTTAAAGCACGAAGAATATTTCTCCCGTTATCCGAACGAGCTTTCAGGCGGCCAGCAGCAACGGGTTGGCGTGGCAAGGGCTCTTGCCAACGATCCGGATATCGTCCTGATGGATGAACCCTTCTCCGCCCTCGATCCAATAACAAGGGAACAGCTGCAGAACGAGCTGCTGAAGCTTCAGGAGGAGCTGCATAAAACGATTGTGTTCGTTACGCACGACATCGACGAAGCGATTAAAATCGGCGACAAGATAGCCGTGATGCAGCATGGGAAAATAGTACAGTATAGCACACCGGAAAATGTGCTGAAAAATCCGGCAAGCGAATTCATAGAGAACTTCGTAGGGCATGATCGGCTGTGGAAAACACCTGATATGCTGCGCGCACGGGATATCATGAACGAAAATTATTACCGCGTCGGCATGAACCGCTCCCTCGCACACGCAGCAGCGCTTATGCGCGAAAAGAATACTGGAACACTGGTGGTTGTTAGCAGCAGCGCAAATAGCCCGAATCAGATGCAGGGCATCGTTACCAAGCGCCAGTTCGCCAAAGATTTTGAAGATAACGTGCGCATAAAAGACATCATGAGGACCGATGTAGCAACCGTCCATCCCGATGCACCTTTGAGCGAGGTTCTAGCCCATCTCAGCAAAGAGCGAGCACTACGCTTCATACCGGTAGTGGAAGACGGTGTGGCGGTTGGAATCATTACCGAGATGAATATCCTAAGTGTACTAACCGATATCATACCGGGAAGTGAAGGAGAATTTAATTGATTGAATATACCTTAGCAAACTGGCAGCAAATAGTAAGCCGAGCAGGTGAACACGTCTATCTTGCGTTTACTGCGGTTGCACTGGCCTGCCTGGTTGGAATACCGATCGGCCTACTGATTAACAGGAATAAAAGGTTGGCAAATATTGTGATGAGTGTGGCGAATATTTTGCAAACCGTCCCAAGCCTTGCGATGTTTGCCCTGCTCATACCGTTGGTGGGCATACGCGAAAAGAATGCCATCTTTGCGCTCTTCCTGTATGCGCTGCTCCCCATCATAAAAAACACATATATTGGCGTCAGAAATGTAGATCCTTCCGTCATTGAAGCGGCCAGAGGCATGGGCATGTCGCGTGCGCAAATACTCTACAAAGTTCAAACGCCTCTTGCCGTTCCCGTTATTATGGGAGGCGTACGCATTGCTACCGTCTCGGGTATTGGAGTAGCAACAATTGCCACCTTAATCGGTGCCGGCGGTTTGGGAACACTAATATACCAAGGGATCGGCATGATGAACTACCCCATGATGATCTCAGGCGCAGTAGCGGCAGCCGTGCTTGCACTGCTAACCGATTTTATCCTTGGGTTGCTGGAAAAGAAAATGACGTCCAAAGGAATCGCCACAAAATAACAGATTATCTGTTTGTCCTGCTGGCCGTCCGTCCTTGGCCGGCTGGGATCAACCCATAAAGAAAGGTAGGTTTATAAAATGAAAAAGTTTATAGGCATTTTATTGGCAGCTATGCTGCTTGTAATAGGAGCGATGGCAGGCTGCTCAAATCAGGATGAAGTTGTACGAATTGGGCACAAGAACTATACAGAACAGCGTCTCGCCGGACAATTGCTTTCGGTGGCAATAGAAGAAGCAACCGATTACAAAACTGAGGTTATTGAATTCGGTGGCACAATGCTTTGCTTTGAGGCATTAAACAGCGATGAAATAGAAGTATATCCCGAATACACCGGTACAGCCTACGGCGCCATATTGGAACAGGTTGACGTATTGGGGCCACAGGAAACCTACGATTATGTGAAAAATGTTTTTGAAGATCAGCATGGTATAACCTGGCTTAACGAGATGGGTTGGAACAACACATACATCCTTTCCGTTACTGCGGAAACTGCACAAGAGCTTGGTGTATCAACCATTTCCGAGCTTGTCCCCCATGCAGGCGATATGGTTATGGGATGCGACAACGAGTTCCTCGGGCGCACAGACGGATTACCCGGCTTGAAAGAAGCATACGGCCTGAATTTCCAGCAAGAACTGCCCATGGACCAGGGGCTAACGTATGTTGCGCTTCGCGACGGCGAAATCGATGTCAATGTCTCCTTCAGTACAGACGGCAGAATAGCAAAATTCAACCTGGTTAACCTTGAGGATGATTATGGCTTCTTCCCTCCGTATTATGTGGCCCCGATCCTAAAGCAGGATTATGTAAACGAACACCCGGCTGTTGCCGATGCGCTAAATCGCCTTGAAGGACTCTTCTCTGATGAGGATATGCAGCACTACAACCTCCTGGTTGACGAAGGCGGCGACCCACGAGAGGTTGCGATACAAGCACTGACAGACAAAGGCTTGGTAGACTAACAACTCAAAGAACTGTGGGTAGCCCTCTTGCGACAGCCTGCGGCCTCTAACAGAATAAAATGAATAAAAACAACCAATACCGTAAACCACAATTTGTGGTTTACGGTATTATCATCCCCCAGCTTACTCGCAGGGCAAATGATCATAGGCCCTAAAAGCCTCAGCCGGTACACACCAAGCTTTACACCGATCACACAAGAATATGAAATAAATTTTACATGTTTATGATATTATTTAAATCAGCCTATATATCTTGATGCCGAGAACGGGAGCTTCTTGCACAATCGTAGCAGAATTATCGCTTGCTCCCCTTCTCTGCTCATTAAAAACTCATAGAGGACGGTAACCCCATGAAAACAATCGTCATTTATAAATCCACAACAGGCTTTACAAAAAGGTATGCTGAGTGAACTGTCCGCCGAACTTTTTGCTGCCGCAGAGGTTACGCCAAAGAAGATGTTGGGGTACGATTGCATCATATTCGGCGGCCGCTTATTTGCCACAGGCATCGACGGTCTGTCTTTAATCAAAAAGAATTTTGAGAGGCTTGTAAGCAAACGTCTGATCGTGTTTGCTGCCGGCGCATCGTTGCCCAGTGAAACCGTGTTGAATGAAATTAAAAACAATAATCTAAGCATCGAACAACAATCTTGCATAAAAGTATTCTATCTCCGAGGCGGCTTTCACTATAACAGCTTGTCGCTTTTTGATAAACTATTACTGTCTCTGCTCAAGAAAAGCATCATGAGAAAGCAACGTCAAGGCAAATCCCTGACATCGGACGAAGCCGGCATGCTGGAGTTGTATGAGAAAACAGCAGACTTTACAAAGAAAGAGCACATACAAGGCGTTCTCGATGCCGCCTGTATGCCATTTTAAACACACGCCTCTTTTTTCGTCCAATCTGATCAACAAGCCGAGGCGCCAACAATACTTGGAAGGTAACCCAATTGGAACCTATCATTGATGTAGCAAACTTAACAAAAAGCTTTTCCAAAAAAACTGTTGTCTATGCCGTTTCTTTTTCCGTTGAAAAAGGCAGCCTTTTCGCCTTCCTTGGCCAAAATGGCGCTGGTAAGACCACGACAATCAATATGCTTATTGGGCTCATCCGTCAGGAGAAAGGCGAAATTCTATACCCTCCCCTCCCTCGGAGTGCTTTCCATGTTTCCGGTACATGCCGACCGTTTATCCAGCGAGGTTGTTGCAACCTATGAGCTGTTGCGGACAAAAAAGGGTTCTGGGCGCTTTTCTGTCACCAAACAGGAATTACTTTTACTGTCCTCGGCACTTGTCTCCTTCTACTATGCCGGCGAGGCGCAAAACAGCCTGTTAACCGCCACGTTATCCACCAGCATCACCAACATCATCGTCGCACAACAAACAGCAATTGCGTTGTCGCCGCCGCATCATCTTCGGCCGCAGCGTCCTCAAGCTCATGATGCTCCGAAGTAGCTAATCCGTACGGCTACAACATACATTGAAAAAATCATACCTGCGTAGGAGATAAGGA
>JBMNTQ010000126.1:0-5844 GCA_050945815.1 Christensenellales bacterium | reverse complement strand
TATCACTATTAAAATCCTTTAGAGTTTTTTCAATTAAACTTTGTCGTCTACTTTGCACGGAAGATAATTCTGCTTCATCGTGGTTTTGCTGATCACATAAAGCCCAGCGAATATACTCAAGGATAGTAGATTTGCCTGTGCCTCTGCCACCAATGAGGGCATTGTATTGTGGATTAAAGGCAATTTCAATAGGCCCCATAAATTTAGAGTTTGATACACTTATTGATTCTATCCAAGCAACAGGAAGCTTTGGCGCATTTATATCTAGCCGAGACTCGCAAGCTAAACATGCTTGTCTTATAGCTTCAGCTGTTGGTTCTGACCATTTCACCCATGTACAAAACTGTCCTAATGTTGCAAAATCGCGTGTACGCATATCGGATGTCTGCAGAACTGCGATAGATTTATGCCCATGTGCTTGGCTCTTGCCTGCAAGTATATTTTGATTTCCTGTCCCAAGCTTTGTAATAGCCCCATCTACGTAACCACCAACGCATGGCATGGTTTTATAATAATTTTCAAATCCTGATCGCAGGAGGGTATGACTCCCTCCATCGCTCACATTCGGCAAAACTATGTATTGACCTTTTACGTATGACAAACTGTCAAGCTCATCATACAAATGTTTAAGATCATTCGTGTGAGAAATTTTCTCAACTGGGCATTTGTTCTTTTCATCAATCGATGGATTTTGATTTATTGATAATTTTGCAATGATAGTGCTCAACTGTTCAGGAGGAAAGTCTGCATTCAGAATTAGCAGTGCTTGACAAGGTGGCTTCCCTAATGTAAGTTCCATTCCGGGGAAAACGATAAGCTGCTTTTCTTTTTCAACTTGGAGCCCGCCTTCGGTTAATTCGTCTTCGGCGGCTTTCTTGATATATGGAAAAAAAGTAAAGTCATGGTGGTCTGTAATCGCAACAGCCTGAACACCACGATTTCTACAAGCGGCAACAAAAGACTCAGCATATTCCTTTCTCTCGTCTTCTGTTAGCGCCCCGATTCCTTTCCATTGTGGATCACGCGGTGTATGTATCTGAAAATCACAGCAGTAAAAATGTGCACCTTTATCCATTATGTTTGTCCTCCTTGTTACCACACTTTTGTATAATAGGCTTAGGCTAGCAGAGTACCAGCCAGATAATTAGTGCTTACAGTCCACACTGATAACAGTATATATTTTGCGCAAGCAACTAAAATAACATTTGCTTTAGTTTTCATAGACATCCCCTCCTTGTTTTTGACACTCTCAACTTCAAGAATATCATGGAACAGACCGATGACGATGTAGACTATAAACCCTAAAACTAAGGTTGGTATTATGCTCTGCTTCCCTTGCTCTGCAAGCCTAAACCTACTATCTTTTTTCAAAGCTTCCCATTATTGCTGAGCCTGTGTAAAAACCCCGTAACCGCGACATATACCAGCACATAATTCCCTCCGAATCATGGAAAATGCAAAGTGGAATAATGCAAAAGCAGAATTACCTCTGTAATATCTCTAACAATTGCTTCGTTCCAATGATATTGATCGCTCGTTTCATGTTATAGACCAGAAAGTGCAACAGTGATTCTGTTCTCACATTTTCTGTCCTTCTAGTCAGAAAATATGAAAACCCCATTGCCCTTTTAACTGTCCCGAACGGATGCTCTACTGTTTGCTTCCTAATTTTGTACATATCCGCAAACTGTTCGGTCCTTCTGTCTACTTCATCAGCTATTCGCTGAAACGGCCTATCCTGTATCGTCCTGCCCTTTTTATTGTTACTGCATTTATCCTTTACCGGGCAATTTGAGCACGCTTCAAAGTTCTGATACCGTTTGATATCCGTTTCCTGTGTGTATTTCTTTCTATGTTGATATGGCTTTAGCAAATGCCCCTGTGGACAAATGTATCCGCCTTGGATTTCATCATATCTAAACTGAGATTTCTCATACTCTTTCGTCACAGCCATAAAGGACCGATCAGCTTTAGCGACGATCGGGATGATGTTATCTTCTTTGCATTTCGCAAACTGGAGTGCCGAATAATATCCTTTATCTGCAATTGCAGTAATCGTTTTTACACCAAGTTCATTTTTAGCCTGCGAGGCTATATTGTAGAATTGATCTTTGTCAACTGGATCGCTGGTTACATCTACGGCTACGATCAGATGGTTTTTATCGTCTACAGCCACCTGCACGTTATGGCATATGTCGCAGCCTTTGTTATTGGTTTGCATCATTCTGGAATCAGGGTCGGTTTCATAAATCGTACCGTTTGTTTTCACCGTCTGTTCCAGCTCCCTAAGCTCGTACAATCGTTTGCTGATGCCTTCAATTTTTTCTTCAATTTCCGACCGGCTCAGTATTGGGGTAACACAATCGTTCTCTTGATCATCATACTGATCAAGCAATAGCAGATATCCTTCAGTTGCTCGAACGTAGTGCTCTATTTTCTTTTGAAGCTTTTTCTCACTGTGATAGGCAAATCGGCTATTGCTGGCTCTGAATTTGCTGCCGTCCACAGCAATCATTTCTTTCCCTATCAATCCAAGTTCATCACAGATCATGCTGAACTTGTGGAAGGCCTGCTTTATCTGCTTTTTATTGTTCTTCCTGAAATCCGCTATTGTTTTGAAATCGGGCTTTAGCCCATTGATCAGCCACATAACTTCAATATTGCGGGAGCATTCCTGCTCAATCTTGCGAGATGAACGAATTCCATTGAAGTAGCTATATGCGTACAGTTTAAACATTTCTACTGGGTTATAGGGCTTTCTGCCAGTCTTTTTCGTCTCTGAATATGTAAAATTCATGGACGGAATATCCATCTGTTCAACGATTGCGTCTATAGCTCTTACTTCGGCTCCTTCAGGGAGCATTTCGTCCAGGCACATCGGCAGCATACTGATTTGATCCCGGCTCTCACTGCATTTGTATCGATCCAAGGCGGTCACCCTCCCTGTAGTTCTCATTGCCTATACTATACCATAATGTATCCCTAATTCTTGAAGGATTCGACTCTGTTTTCACACACCCTGGGCTATAACTAGAAACCACCTTAAATGTAGACAGTGAATATACACAACATTAGAATATAACCAAATTATAACATGATTCACCATAAAAGTCTTGCTATATCAAATGAGAGCTGCCTTCCTGAATACCAAAGCTCACACCAGGTTTTTTGCCGTGGGCTTGATATAATGGACGCCATAGGGGGAGTGATTTCTCGGCCAAAATAAGTTTCATCCTCGTTTTAGCCGAAGGCATCAAAGCTTTCGGCTAAAACCCGTCTTTATTCAATTGCTTCTGTCAATTACAATGCCGCAATATCATTGCATAGGCCTATCTTTTATCGCATCCAGTAGGCGTTCGGTGGATTTATCTGCAAAGGACCGATCGATACAGGGAAGAAAAACCTCATGAGATTATACTTAAAGGAGAAAATACCGTGAAAAATCAGAATTTCATATATCATTCAATGTTTAAAGACCAGCCGGATGTCCTACACGTAAAAGATGTCCAGAAAATCCTGAGTATCAGCAAGCACCAAGTATACCATTTGATTACGTCCGGAAAGATACGTGGCGTCAAAGTTGGAAAATCATACAAAATTCCTAAAATAAGCATTATCGATTACTTAACGGGAGAGGAGACGTAAAATCATGGAGTAGTTCTACTCCTACTATCAGCGCCATTATATCATGTACCGATATAAAGTCTCCCGCTTGATGCGTCTTAATTTCGTCTTCTGATGCTGTAAAGTTTGATGTTGTATTTTACAGCAAGCCTAGGTATAATAACAACAGAAAGACTGGGAAGGAGTGAGCTCTATGCCGAACATTAAGCCAATATCCGATCTAAGAAACTACACCGATGTCTTGCGCGACGTTGCTATTGGCGCCCCAGTGTTTTTGACCAAGAACGGGCGCGGACGCTATGCCATTGTAGACATGCAGGAATATGAAAAGACAAATGCTACACTCAAATTGCTTGGCGAGTTGGCCAAAGGAAAAAAATCCAGAGAGGAAGAAGGATGGCATTCGCCTGATGATGTGAAAGCGCATTTTAAGGCAAAGATGCATGAAAAATAAGCTGCATTATACTGCGGGTGCTCTCCGCGATCTGGATGAAATTTGGGATAACATTATGCTTGACTTAAGCAACCCAACCACTACCATGAATGTTGTGAACAGCATTATGGCGGCCATTGACCGTTTGCTGGATTTTCCGGGAGCCGGTGCGCCACTTTCTTCCGTTACTAATGGTGAAAATGATTATCGTTTTCTTGTAACCGGTAATTATCTGGCATTTTATCGTGTAGTTGCCTCGGATATTTATATCGACCGCATACTCTACGGAAGACGGGATTTTATGCGAGTCTTGTTTGAAGATGTTCAAGGGGAGACATGAGTAGATATCGGGAACCATTGATACGGTAGAATCCGTAAAAAGATAGATTGTTGGGTGAGGCCTGGCTTTTCACAAGCCGGGTCTTTCTTTTGGGAAAATATCCATACAATCGCCACGCTCAAAAAATTATGCTATCATTGCTTTGTCGGCAACAGATAAAGCGGGAAAGGAGGAAAAATGAGAGTACAGCGGCCGATTACCGGCAGTTTGCAACAGAAGGACAACAAATGGTATGCTGTCATCAACATGTACGTGGACAGCAAGCGAAAGCAGGACTGGATGGATACCGGGATCAAAATCAACGGTAGCAAGCGTAAAGCAAACGAAATCCTGCAAAAAGAACTGGTTCGCCGCAACGAAGAAAGAAATAAGCCCCAGCGATTAAAGGATGCCAGCGCTGATATGCTCTTCGTGGATTACCTTCGCATGTGGTTAAAGACAAAACGGAATCGAATAGAGCCGATTACCTACCATGGCTATGAGGATCGGATTGAAAAGCGGATCAACCAATACTTTTCCGCTATAGCCGCCCGGCTTTCCACGCTCGAACCAAGCGATTTCGAGGATTTCTACAACTCCATATACGACGACGGAGCCACGGGCACTACGGCGCTCTCCTATCACAGGCTAATGAAACAGGCGCTGAATTATGCGGTAAAAAAGGATATCCTGGTCTACAACGTCATGGACAAGGTGGATGCCCCCAAGAAAAATGATTTCGTTGCCAACCACTATTCAAAAGAGGAGGCGCTGAAATTACTGGAAGTAGCGAAGGATGATCCAATTTATCTTCCTGTCTTGCTGTGCACTTATTATGGTTTACGCAGGAGCGAAGCGCTCGGACTCCGCTGGAGAAGCATCGATTTCAAGGCAAACCGAATCAGAATCGAGCATAAGGTCGTCGAATTTAAGGAGAACGGTGAGAAAAAGATTGTTGCCTCAGATCATCTGAAGACAAAAGCCAGCAGGCGCTCCATGCCCCTTATTCCAAAAGTCGCTGAGGAACTGAAAAAGGCGAAGCGGCAGCAGGAAGAAAACAAAAGAGCTTTTCGAAAGCACTATAACTCGGACCGCAGCGGGTATGTTTGCGTGAATGCGCTTGGTAATCTGCTGACGCCAAATTTTGTGAGTTCACACTTCAACTTGCTCTTGAGGAAGAATGGCCTGCGGCATATTCGGTTTCATGAGCTCCGGCATACCTGCGCCAGCCTATTGGCGGAGAACGGCCTATCTATCAAGTTGATCCAGATGTACATGGGACACTCGAACTATTCCACAACCGCGGATATCTATTCGCATCTGGACTATAAGGCACAGCAGGAATCAGCAGCGATGATCGAGCGTATTTTAGGATAGGAAAAAGCCCCGAAAACTCAACGTTTTCAGGGCTTTGGCGGAGGCGGTGAGATTCGAACTCACGTGCCCGGCAAAGGGCAACTCGATTTCG
>JBMNTQ010000125.1:0-5864 GCA_050945815.1 Christensenellales bacterium | reverse complement strand
GCCAAAGTTTTTCTTCCCCACCATCCCATAAAACTCAATAAATTCCCGGGGGTCCAATAAATTCTCCGATCCAACGCTTATTCCATGCTCCCCCAGCTCGCCGCAAAGATACCGCAGCGCATTCGCCGTATACCGCATATCCTCCATATTCTTAATCTCACTGGCGCCAAACGCCGGAACCTGCACCATCGGAATCCCCAAAGCCACAGCAGTCGAAACTGCCCGGCGCAAAATCTCCCATACCTGCTCGTGCTCCGTTGTCCCCTCTCGTGCATGTATAGGTAGGTTATCAAAATCATTCAATGCCAAAGCGCAGTATTCAATCCCATAACGCTGCTGCTCCTCCAGATAATACCGCTGCATTGTCTGCTCCGTAATCGGATAATAGTTTTCCAGCAGGCCAATTTTCAAGGCAAGGGCCTGCAAGCCAAATTCAGCCGCCATCCTGGTGGCATACAGCCCTTCCCCCGGCAGCGCCCAGTCACAAATACCAATGGTGATGTTTCCCATATCCGTCCCTCGCTTTCTCCGTCTCTTACTTCTCTATACCCAGCGCCTGCGAAAAACACCCCGCAGCACGCTCCCAAGTCCAACACACACTTCACAAGCGTCATGCAGGAAAACGCCCCGGCATACAGCCGCTGTTTTAAATTGTCTGCTAGTACAATCATAGTTTAAATCAGAAAGATATGCTCTTCTCGGTTGGCAAAAGCCAAATAGCAATTGTTTTTATTGTACCATCAGCGCTCTTTGTTTGCAAACAAAGGGCGCCGAAGCAATATTCTTCGGCGCCCTTTCTATTGTCTTTTCCTGGCTGCCGGTCAAATCCGGCAGCCAAATTACCAATGCTCAAATTAATTATTTTAAAATATACACCTTCAAGTTGGTGCGCATGCCCCACATCACACAGTTGGATAAAGTCCCCGCAAAGACATCGATCATATACGGATTGTTCTTCGCAAACCCGCCGGTATCATGAGCCACCGCATAACCATAGCCTTCAATATACATTCGGGTTCCATACGGGATAATGCTGGGGTTCACTGCAACCGATCCCCACCGGATAGGGTTTCCGCTGGCTGTCAAGCCCACGTTGCGCACATCATAATACGCCGTTATTTTCGTCGCAGTAAACACCTTGGCAATCTGGTCGGAAGAAGGCGGCGTCTGGTTGGTACGGGTATCCCCGGGGAACTGGACCAGATTCGGGTTAATGGTGCCCACTTCAGGCGCACTCGCGCCTGTCCCCCCGGCAGTCCCTCCGCCGGTCGAGCTGCCTCCCTTGGCCGAGCCGCCGCTCTTGCCGGCAGCCACCTTCACCACAGGCGGTTCCTTGGTGCCAATATAGGTCACCTGGCTAACAGGCTCCTTAACAACCCTCTCCTCCACAACTTCGCGGGAAACCTCCCGTCCGTCATAGTAGACCACTTTGGTCTTAATACTCTTCTCCCCCTGCTGGCCCTCTTCCACGCGCGTCTTTCCTTTCAGCAGGCTGGAATCTTCCTTCTCGTCCGATTTAAACGCAATCTGTGCAGTAGAGGTGAGGTATTCAGTGGTCACCATAGTATGCACAATTTCATCCACCTCATCAAGGTCCGTATGCAGCCCCGGCGATACCATATCCTTTTCCGCAAGCTCAATGCCGGCCTTCTCCAGCGCATCGGCAACTGTCCCCGCCGCCAAGCTGACTAAGTGGGTCTCCCCGCCGGATACAATGCGAATCATATCCGCGCGCCTAATCACAATGCTCATCTGATCCGACACCGGTGCATCCGGCATCACACTGAGCAAGTCGTCCTCTCCAAGGACAATACCGCTTTTCTCCAACAATTCCTCCACCGTAGCGGTAGCGGTTCTCATCTCAATGGTATTCGCGCCGTCATAAATCACTACATTCTTCACTGTAGCGCTCACAATAAACCCGGCCAAACCCACCATTACCAAACAAGCCGCCAACGAAACTGCCAAAGCCTTGACATATTTGGGAAGCCCCTTCTCCCGGTAAAACAGTTTTTTTACCAAGGAAGAGACCACTCTCTCCCTGTTCTTTCGTACATGCTTGTGTGCAGCCTTGCCAGAAGGCGCGCCCATCATAACGGTTTCCTTCTCCGGCCGATACAAAAAATCCACAGTACCGGGTTTACCCAATCGATCCTTGCGGCTAAAAAGCCCGATAATAAATTTTGCGACCGACAAAAACGGGTAAACCAGAGCCGCCAGCAGCGCCACAATAAATTGGCTGATCCGGCCAGGCAGGCTGGATACAAAGCTGCTCTTCTGTCGTTTGGTTTTGGTATACAATATCCCGGGGTAAACCCCCAAAGAAACACTGCCGCCAAACGACGTACTACTCCTTTTTCGTTTCATAAAACTCTCCTTACTTTTGAGCATCATCTAAAGAGGCATACTCATTTTATCCGCTTGCTTCTATTTTGTCAACTTTCTGTAATAATTATGTAATACTATTGCCATTTTTATGAGGTTTTTCCCAAAAAAAGCTATGTTTTTACTAAAAAACTCCTTTTCTCCTTTTTTCCCCATGCTCCCTCCCAGAATCGGCGGTCAAAAAAGCACCCTCTTCACCCCGCGCCCGCTGCCAAACAGCCCCTCCTCCCCGGTCTGTTCAACAACCCGCCGCCAAACAGCCCGGCGTCTCCGCTCCCTAGGCTATGAATTTCAGGAAGCACATTTTGTCGATTGGTGTTATAATAAACCCAGCAATACCACAAGCTTGGAGGGTTCTCTTTGAAAAAGCGGTTACTTTCTATTCTGCTGACAATCATGCTGTTCTTTGTGTCGGGCTGCTCGGTGCTCACGCCTGCCTCCAGTCTGCCCACAAAATTTCTCCAATGCATTGCGCGCAGAGAATTCAGCGACGCCTACCAATACCTCTCCGCCGCCGCCCAGCAAACATGCAGCGAAGAAGATTTTATCCAAAGATACGAGGTCATCTTCCAGGAACTGGACGTCCAAAGCATCTCCTATTCCGACCCCCAACAAACTGAGGAAGGGGTCTACCAATACACCCTACTCTACGGCACAGGCATAGCAGGAACCATCAGCTGCGACATCACCATGTCCACCACCGCCGATTCCGACGACCACAAAATAAACTGGACGCCCGCCCTGCTGTTCCCGGAGATGGACTGGGACGACACCTTGCGCATCATCACGCTCCACCCCTCCCGCGGAGAGATCTTCGCAGGAGATTCTGAGCTGCTAGCAGGAAACAGCCACCTCCTCTGTGTCTATGTACGCCCATCCCAGTGCGATTCCCTAGCCAGCACAGCCAGCTCGCTCTCCCCCCTCCTAGACCTAAAAGCTCACGATATCCTGCAAAAGCTGGAATCCGATGCTGCAGAGCGAGACGACCTGATCGTCATCAAAAGCTTCAACTACAACCAAGGCCCCAGCGACGACCTAGCCGCCTCATTAACCGCCATTCCCGGCGTCCATCTCGACCATACCACCTACTATCCCGCCAGAACCTACGAGTTGGAACAGCAGAGCGCCCATTTGACGGGCTATGTCGGCAAGATCAGCGACGAGGAATTTGAAGCCTACCAATCTGAAGGCTACAGCATAGGCGACTCCATTGGCAAAGAAGGCCTGGAAAAACACTACGAAGCCCAGCTCAAAGGCGAAAAAGGGAAAGAAATCTTTATTCGCAGCCCCGAAGGCAAAAACAAAAAAACCTTATACCGGCAAGAAGCAACAAACGGGCTGGACCTCCGGCTAACCATCGATTCCCAACTGCAAAAAAAGGCCTATGCAGCCTTTGAAGAATACCTGACCGAAGGACAAACCGGCGTAGCCATCGTCATGGATTATAAAACCGGCGCAGTCAGCGTTATCGCCAACTATCCCTCCTACAATCCCAACGAGTTTGTAGATGGTGTCTCCGAAGAATACTGGAACGAGCTGATGGATGAAGACAACAACAGCCCCCTGTTCAACCGGGCCACCCAAAGCACACTGCCCCCGGGCTCCATCATGAAGCTAATCACAGCAGTAGCCGGCCTCGAAACAAACACCATCACGGCCCACACCACCTACAGCCTCAACATCGTCAACAACCTCTGGACTCCCTCCGGCGTAGGCTGGGTCTACCCCGCCATCCGCCGGTCCGATGCGCCGCCCCATGCGCTGGATCTGCGCGATTCCATGGTCTGGTCCGACAACATCTATTTTGCCAAGCTGGCCATCGACCTAGGCGAAGAAACCCTGGTGCCATACTTCGAGAAATTCGGCATCGGCGAAGCCATCCCCTTTGAAATGCCGGTCAAGTCCTCCCAATATCTCAACCAAGATTCTGCTTTCAATGTCAAGCTGGTGGCCGATTCCGGCTTTGGTCAAGGCGAACTGCTCTTCTCACCGCTGCAGCTGGCGTCCACAGTCTGCGCCTTTGCCAATGGCGGCCATATCCCCGTCCCCTACGTTGTCTCCTCCCTAACCCAAGACAACGGGCGCAGCTACGAAGCCGTAGAGGAAACCCAACCGTCCCTCTGGAAAGAAAACGTCATCGACCCTTCCACCCTGCAAACCCTAACGCCCATGCTGGAACAGGTCATGACCAACGGCACCGGCCGCTCCCTGCGAGTAGACGGGGTAACCATCGCAGGCAAAACCGGCACCGGCCGCGGCGGCGACAACAAAGAGCTTGGCTGGTTTGCCGGCTGGTGGGAAGACGGCGATGAGAACCGTCTGGCGCTGGTGCTGGTAGAAGGCAGCCAGGAAACCACAGGCAGCAGCAAGTTCAACATCGCCCGCGCCCTGCTGCAACCAGATACCGCCGCCGACACCGACGACACCGACGACACGGCCGACATCGGCAACACCGACTAACCCATCCCCGCCCTATAGAAAAAAGCATGCCGCAAACAACTGCGCGGCATGCTTTCTTTCTGCCCAAATCCTCTTATTTCACCATCGTATTCATATAAGCATAGCCCTTCTGTGCCGCCTCTAGGCCATTGGGCAGCGGCAGGTATTCAAACGCACAAGGCCCTTCATAGCCAATCTCCTGCAAAGCCTCCACAACCTTACGAAAATCAATGTGCCCCGCGCCTGGATAATGCCGATTGCTGTCCGCAAAGTGAATATGCCCCAGCTTGCTGCCGCATGCACGAATACAATCCGCCATATCCCTCTCCTCAATATTCATATGGAAGGTATCCACATGCACAAAAACCCGCTCAGAATCAAAGCGCCGGATGAATTCCAGAACGGAATCCCCAGTGTTCATGATCTTAGTCTCATAGCGGTTGATGGCCTCAATCACCAGGTTTACTCCCAGCTTCTCGCAAAGCTCCACGCCGCTCATCATGCGCTCATACAGCAAATCAAAATACGCATCCATCGTATATCCCCCGGGTACCGTGCCCTTCATCGAGCCAAAGATCACGTTAGCGCCGGTCACGCTGCCGGCCCGGATAAATTCTTTAAACACATCTTGGCTCTTCCTCGCAATATAATCGTCAAAGGAAACCAGGTTAACGCCATGCCGTCCGGCGGAAAGCCCGGTGCCAAACGTCGAGATTTTCATGCCCGCGCCCGCGCAAAACTCCGCCCAGCTCTCCCAGTCGTAATCAAAGGGCCAGGCCACATGCATCTCCACAGCAGGAAACCCAATTTCCTTCGCCGTCAGGATGTTCTCCTTCGTATCCCCATGCAAAGGAACCGGATATCCCTCAAATGCGCAATCACTGATACACAAGCTATTATACATGTTCATTCCTCCTAAAAATATTTCATTAAAACCACGCACGGTGGAACCTGCCCGGCTTATCCGTCCGCTCAAAAGTATGAGCGCCGAAATAATCCCGCTGGGCCTGCAAAAGGTTGGCCGGCAACAGCGCACTGCG
>JBMNTQ010000124.1:0-5930 GCA_050945815.1 Christensenellales bacterium | reverse complement strand
CTTTACCTACGAAACCTTGACTGATATGTTGAAAGAAATCAGCATGGTAGCGAAATTGTTGGGAACTAACTATGAAAATCCGCAACTTAACGACGTGAAAAAGAACTTTTCCATTTTTTATATGTGTCCAGCCAATGATGTGGACTATATAAGCGGCAATAATTCGGCTATTCCAAAGCACATATCTGTTGTAATTGATTTTTACAATAGGTTTGTAACGCGCCTTACTACCATGATGGAGAATAATCCTAACACAAATGTAATTTCAATCATGGGGCCATGACATATATTTAATTGCAAAGCAATTTTGTACTTGGCTTTTAATGCGATATGTGAAGAGAGTACAATAGCAATTGATTATTACCACTTTCTTGGATTTGCCGTCTGCGGCAGCGCTTATCAGCGTGCATCTTTATCGTTAGCAGCATAGGGCACAACCCTTTCTTCTAGAAAAAAGAAAGGGTTGCCAAAGAAAACCAATGTCGCACTGTCGTTTGATGGTGTGCAATATTTTTGCCCCACGTCGTAGCGACATCTTTTCGCCGCCGCCACGCATGAAATAAGAATCCTGCCCAAGCAAAGTCGTGGCAGGATTTTTATTTCATACGATTATTTGTGAAGCCGAATGAAGTGAAGATAACAAAATATCTTCAACAGCATTTCTATTTTTGTTTTAATACGGTTTGGGCAAAGGTTTTAAATGAACCCTCGTCCCTGGAACCTGCTCCCTCGATCAAATCAAAAAAACAGCTGAGTATTTCCTGAGTCTTCAGGTTTTTGCTAATGCAAGGCGTACAACCTTTATCATGTCTTGAGGGATGAAACTTACAACTTGTATCTGTACATGTGCAAAATCTAACCATATGTGTGCAAACCAACTAAAGTTAATTATCATAGAATTCATTCCAAACCAGAAAAAACAAGCGGCACATTAATGCCTACTATGACATGTGCAGAGATACAGGCAGCACTTGATCAAATAGATGAAATATCATTCGCCCCGAGAGGTGCATCTTTGTTGATAGCACAAGGCACCAGCATGATGCTGCACCCAAGTCGCGCACTGTCGGTTGATGGTGTGTTTTCTTTGCCCGAAATCCATGTCATCTAAATAGTCAAACACAACCCTTTCTTTTTCCTAAAAGAAAGGGTTGCCAAAGAAAATCGATATTGCACATCGTTATGGTGTGCGATATTTTTATGCCCGCGCCGTAAAAAACCGCCGAACGCTCACCTCGCTGTGTCTGAACAGGGCAGGCACATCTTAGCTATGGTTTTTTAATAAACGAACACAGTCGGAAAGCTTTTCATTCAATTCAATTCTTTCGTTTTCAGATAAGCCAGAGAGAATACTCTCAAGATGTCCACGCATCAGCTGATCCAGCTGATTGGCGATAGCCTGCCCCCTTTCGGTCAGCGCGCAAGTAATCGTTCGCCGATCCTGAATGCCGGAGGATCGGGTCACAAGCCCTTCCTCAATGAGCGAATCGACCGTACGGGTCAGCGTGCTTTTCTCCAGGCCAATCTGCTCGCTTAAGTCGGTCATATTATTCTCTGTTGTCCTCAAAATTGCCATTAAAACCTGTTTTTGCGTTTTATTTATGGATAAATTCAGTGTGCTTGTGTCGAGCGAACGGCTGATCTCCCTTCGGAAATTTGACAAATCATCCAGTTTCCGTAAAATATTTAGATTATCCACCCTACCCTCTCCCCCTTTGTTGATTATTCAATAGTTGCAAATACAATCAATTTTATGATATAATAAAACAGCTTACCTGTCAAATGGTTTTTGCAGCATCTAACGTGCCTTCCAAAAACATCAGGCAGCAAAAAATACGATCTTTAGGAGAATTGCATGCATTATATTGGAATAGACATTGGCTCTGCCTCGGCTTGTCTGGCCTTGCTGAGCGAACAAGGGGAGCTTATAGGGGAAAAATATCTGCTGCTTAAAGGTGCAGCAAAGGAAAATAGAAAGCTTTTACAACGGGAGTTGACTACAATGCTGGCGGAGGATAGCGTATATACAATTGCCGCCAGCGGCTCCGGCTCGAAAATGCTGAATCTGCCATCGGTAAACGAAGTTTCGGCTTTGGCTGCCGGCGCTCGCTATGTCGCACCCGATGCCGCTTCGGTCATGGAAATTGGCGGCGGGAGCGCAAAATATGTTGTGGATCTCCAAAAAAGCCATATTCAATTCGCCTTAAACGACAACTGCTCGGCAGGAACAGGCTCGTTCTTTGCCGCTCAAATGCAGCGTCTAGGCCTTCCCCTAGAGGCCTATTCGGATCGGGTAGCCAAGGCAGAAAATATCGCGCCCATTGCAGGCCGCTGCAGTGTTTTTGCCAAAACCGATATCATCCACAGCCAACAGGCAGGCACAAGCATGGAAGATATCCTGCTTGGATTGTGCTATGCGGTGGTACGCAATTATAAGGCCTCGGTCGCGGGAAAGCTGCCCTTGCAGAAGCCGGTGCTATTAGCCGGGGGAACCGCGCTGAACAAGGGCGTTATCGACGCTGTGAAGGACGTATTTAAGCTGGATGCCGATGAGCTGTTGGTGCTGGATGCATCCCCCGTTGTTACCGCTATTGGCACCGCACTTTTGGCCAAAGAGATGGGGCGGAAGGTGGGCGCGAGCGCGCTTACGCACATTCTTGAAGAAACCGTTGCACCCAAAAGTGAAGCATCTGCCCTTCCGCCCTTACAAGACCCGAATATCGACCTGGGCAGCCTGCAAAAATTGCAGCCCTTTTTGCCTGATGCCGAGTATTATCTGGGCATCGACATAGGCAGCACCAGCACAAACCTAGTTTTGCTGAATAAGAAGGAAGAGGTCGTCCACTTCTCCTATCTGCGCACCAAGGGTGACCCCAAAGGGGCTGTAGCCCAAGGGCTTGAGGAATTAAAGCAGCAATTTGGCTCTGATTTAAAGATTCGAGCTGCCGCAACCACCGGCTCGGGGCGGCATTATATCGGGCGCTTGATTGGGGCGGATACGGTGCAGGATGAAATTACCGCGCAAGCCGCTGCTGCTGCGCACTTTATGCCCGAAGTGGACACCGTGATGGAGATTGGCGGGCAGGACTCAAAGTATATCAGCATTACAGATACCTTAGTCCGGAATTTCGAGATGAATAAAATCTGCGCGGCAGGAACCGGTGCCTTTATAGAAGAACAGGCAGCCAAGCTGGGCGTCCCCATTGAGGAATTTGGCAAAACCGCCCTTGCCGCAAAAGCGCCCGTACAGCTCGGGGATCAGTGCACCGTGCTGATTGAAAGCAACATAGGCGCGCATCTTGCCGACGGAGCATCCAAGGAGGATCTTGCAGCCGGCTTGTGCTACTCCATTGTCAGCAATTACCTCAGCCGGGTTGTGGGTGCAAGGCCGGTCGGCAAGAATATTCTGCTGCTGGGCGGCGTAGCTTATAATCCGGCGATTATAGCCGCTTTTAAGGAACGTTTTGGACGGCGCACTCAAGTCGGCCGCTATTTCCACGTGAATGGCGCAGTTGGTGCCGCACTGCTGGCGAAAAACAACATTGGCGAATCGGCAAGTACCTTTAAGGGTCTTACCTGCCTTGATGGCGATGCCATAGAGGAATCAGACATCGACAGGCACAAAACAGCGGAGGATACCGATACAAAAGCGCCCAAACTCTCTTTATTCAATCACAAAAATGACAAAGATCCAAACAAAAAAACCATCGGAATGCCTCGTGCATTGTATATCTACAACATTTTTCCGGTTGCGAGCGCATTTTTTCAGCAGCTTGGATACAATGTAATCCTTTCGGATGATAGCTCCGAAAAGACCACCCAGCGTGCCCAATCCCACGCCCGCACAGAGGTGTGCTATCCGCTCAAGCTTGCCATGGGGCATGTTGCGCAGCTTCTGGACGTTGGCATAGACTATCTTTTTATGCCGTCGCTTGTATCCCTTGAGGATCAAAGCCCTGGGGCAGGAGCCAACTGCGCCTGCGTCTACATGCATAGCGCCCCCTCCATGCTTGCCGAGTCGCTCAATATAAAGGAGCAGAATGTATCCATGATTGCGCCCGTGCTCGATCTATCCGAAGGGTATGAAAAGGTCTTGCCTGCGCTGTATCAGGCCGGGCTACAGCTAGGACACAGCGAGTCCGCGTGCCAGAGTGCCATGGAGCAAAGCGCCGCCGCCATGCCAAAGCGAGAAGGGCGTAAGAACGAGGGGCCCGGGCGTGGTAAATCAATCCCCGAGGAAGAACGCGCCATTTCCAAGGCCTTACACAAGGGTAAAACACACCCAAGCGGGAGGGGTGCTTTTGCGCCGATCATGGACTACGAAAACAGCGATAAACCAATCTTTGTGCTGATTAGCCGAGGATATTGCGCCAAAGACTCGGTGCTCAGCTTGAATCTCCAAAGCATGATGGCCGAAAGGGGCTACCAGCTTGCCGTGCCCAAACAACTGCCCAAAGTGGTAGAAGCGATGAATTCGCAAACGCGGGAAGCGCTCTACTGGCCGTTTGCATCCCGCGCCATGCTTACGGCAAAATCGATTGCCGAAGCGCCGAATCTATACGCGGTCTACCTAACCTACCACGGTTGCGGGCCGGACACCCTCGTGTCCCACTGGGTTGAAGATGAAATGAAGGGCAAGCCGTATTTGCAGATTGAGGTTGACGAGCATTCTTCCAATGTCGGGGTCATTACCCGTTTGGATGCCTTTATCAACAGTGTGCTCTCTCATAAAAAAAGATCGGAGCATATTGCAAAGCCGTCATCCGCCCCAAAATCAGCCGGGTTTTCTGATGAGATTCAAGCATTAAAGCCGGACTGCCCTGTAGCGATTCCATATAGGTACCCCTATTCCCGCCTGCTGGCGGCACATCTACATGGCAAAGGCTTTGATGTGGTTCAGCTTGCGCCCACCTCACCCGACAGCCTGAAGGAGGGCCGCTCATATATGCGCGGCAAGGAATGCTTTTCCCTAACCGCGCTGCTGGGCGCTGTTTCGTTAGAGGCGAAAAATCACAACAAGCTGCAGCTATTATACCCGCAAAACAACGGAGCGGAAGCCGATGGTCTCTATGCCTACTTTGTGCATCGAAAGCTCACGGAGAAGCTCTCTGTCACCGCCCCCAATATCGATAAACTGCCCCTGCGTGAAAAGCACGCAGACGCATTATTTCGCATTTCACTTGCGGGAGACATTGCGCTTTGCGCCGGAAATGACGCACTGGTTTCAGAGATGGAGGAAGCCTTCCGCCTGGGGATTCCGGATGATACAACGCTGATCCGATGGGCAAAGGGCAGCAACGTTGCAGAAAGCTTCTATCTTGTAATCGGAGAACCCGGCTGCATGATGAATCCACTTTTCCATAAAATCATCCTGCAAACAATCCGTGATCATGGTGTTGCAGTCCGTTTTGCGCCTTTAAGCGAAATGCTGCTGTCTGAATGGAAAAACGCCGATGGCTTTGCCGTTTATGGCAGCATGGCACAGCTTATGGCAAGGGTTTCCGCCGCCATGGGACAGGGCAGTGTGTTCGGCGCGCCAAGCAAGACGACGTCGCAACAGCAAAGCAGCGATTATGATGTGTGCTCCGGCGGCTATGCGGAATATCGCCGCCAAAAGGCAGCTTTTACCCATCCAAAGCTGCTTGGAATCATTGCGGCAGCCTCACAGCATGAAAACACCCAGTCAATACTGGACTTGGCGCCGCACGGATCAAAGGCCCCCCTTTTAAACATTCGATTTGATGGCACGGACGATCCTGTGAACAGGCTTAAAATTGATACTTTTCTTCATGAGGCCATGTATTAAAACAATATGTGTTCGTTTGAATACACCTATAAAATTAAACAACGGTGGAAATCTGAACCCACATGTCCAGATTTCCATCTCTTTCTTTTATGCAATACCAGTATAAAGGTATTTTCGCGCATAC
>JBMNTQ010000123.1:0-5965 GCA_050945815.1 Christensenellales bacterium | reverse complement strand
TGCCACAGGTTCAGTGCCGCCACCCATAACATAGACAGGAGGTGTCGCTTATGGACGAAAAACCGAATAGCCGTATCACTCGCAAAACCATAGGCGGCACCGTCTATGTTGTGGAATCATTGGAAAGCGATACGGCAAAAGAAACGGTGTATGACAAGGTTATGCGGCTCGTTATATCGGACGCAAGCTGCCGTATAAAGTTATCCGATAGTTCAGCATTATGTCCGCAAATCGACTCGACTTCTTCGAAATAGTACGGTAATATACATGCTGCCTACGCTTGAAGACTGTCGGAAACGGAGGATGATAAAATGTATAGACAGCATACAAGCGGCAAGCGCACACAAACCGCAACGATAGACACAACAAAAATCACGGCTCTCTATTGCAGATTATCCCGTGACGACGAGCTTGCGGGAGACAGCAATTCGATTGTGAACCAGAAGGATATTTTGAAGAAGTATGCAGACGACAATGGTTTTCTCAACACGGTGTATTTTGTAGACGATGGATACAGCGGGACAAACTTTGAAAGACCGGATTTCCAGCGCATGTTAGTCGAGATGGATGAAGGACGAATCGGTACGATTATCGTAAAAGATATGTCGAGGCTGGGTCGAGATTATCTGAAAGTCGGCTATTACACTGAAGTTGCGTACCCCAATGCTGATGTTCGCTTCATTGCCGTCAGCAACGGTGTGGACAGCGCAAACCAGCAGGAAAGTGATTTCACTCCCTTTCTGAACATAATAAACGAATGGTACGCCAAGGATACGAGCAAGAAAATACGCGCTGTGTTCAAAGCCAAGGGAGAGTCAGGCAAGCCGCTCTGCACCAATCCACCCTACGGGTACATAAAAGACCCGGAGGACAAAATGCACTGGATTGTTGACGCAGAAGCAGCCGAAGTGGTCAAGGCTATTTTCAAAATGTGCATGGAAGGATTTGGACCTACGCAGATAGCGAAAAGCCTTGAAAAGAGTCAATTTGAAACACCTTCAGTACACCTGAATGGTATGGGGATTAATACTCCCGCCAAGCAGACAGAATCACCTTATGTATGGCACGCTCGGACGGTAGCAGACATTCTCGCAAAAGTCGAGTATTTGGGACACACGGTGAATTTCACGACACGCAAAAAGTCCTACAAGAGCAAAGAGAAAATTTGGAACAATCCCGAAGATTGGATGGTCTTTGAAAATACGCACGAAGCCATCATTGATGAACAAGTTTGGGAAACCGTCCAGAAAATCCGAGAGGGCAAGCGCAGACCGTCCCGTATGGGTGAAATGGGTGTATTCTCCGGCATGATGTTCTGTGCCGACTGTGGTGCTAAGCTGTATCAGGCCAGAGCCAACGACTGGACGCACGACAAGGAATATTTCGTCTGCGCTACCTATCGTAAGAAGAAGGGTCTGTGCAGCTCGCACCAGATACGCAATGTGATCATTGAGGAACTGGTACTTGACGATTTGCAGCAGGTCGTAACATTTGTAAAGGAACACGAGCGAGATTTCATTGCAGCCGCTACGAGAAGTTCAGAAAAGCGGATTGCCGAAGACCTGCGTATGGCGCAGAAGGAATATGAGTAGGGACAGGCGCGAATCGCCACACTGGATAAAATCATGAAGAAACTTTATGAAGATCGTGTAACGGAGACAATTTCGGAGGAACGTTTCTACAAGATGTCAGCGGACTATGAAACTGAGCAGAAAAGCCTTGTGGAGACGGCCACGGAACTAAAACAGACGCTCGATGCCGCAAAGGAGCAGAATTTGAACATTGACCGTTTCCTCAAAATCGTACGCAAGTACACGGAAATTACGGAGTTAAGCGGTGAGATTATTCGAGACTTCATCGAAAAGATAATCGTGTACAAGGCTGAAAAGGTCGATGGTGTCCGCACCCAGCGGATTAAAATTATTTACAATTGCATCGGAGCGATAGATTTTCCGAAAATGGACGAAAATCCGGCATAGCCGCAATTTACGACTATGCCGGATTTTTCAGGGATATCAAATCCCTATGTGAGGACAGCTTTCGTGAGCCTTTTTCGTCTTGGTATGCCCGACAGGATTTGAACCTGCGACCTTCAGAGTCGGAGTCTGACACTCTATCCAGCTGAGCTACGGGCACACATAGCGTTTCTTCATGCCAACTGCCATCCAGCATGAGGAAATCAACAAAAAGTATTATATCATAATTATTTCTTTCTAGCAATCGTTAACATACCGATGTTTGTAGGATTGTTCATTTAATTGAACCTTATAGAAAAAGTGCGCGTTTTGCCTCGCTAGTATAAAGTTAGCAACAGGAATAAAGCGACGCTCATACTCCCGTGATGTACCATAACCTAAGGCATTTTACACACCTATCTTTACCCAGCCTGCCAGCCATAATCTTCAGTCTGCCGCAACAAATTCCTGCGCTGCAAAAGCGCCCTTCTCGCCGAAGCAAACAGCCGTCCCCATATGCGTATAGGCCGCATTCAGAATATTCTCCCTGTGTCCGGGGCTGGCCATCCATTTTTCCATCAACAGTTCAGCGCTGATCTCCTCCAGCGTATAACCGCGCATCCAAGCAATATTTTCGCCGATGCTACTATATCCCTGCCCCAGAATAATTCCGCCAAATCGCTCAAACTGTTGGGGTAAATCGCCACTATAAGGAGAAACATGGTCAAAGTAGTTTCTCTCATACATCTCCCGGCTCTTCCCCATCGCCACCGCCTCTGCCCGCCTGTCTATTCCAAGCAGCCCCAGTCCAAAACGCACCCGTTCCTGGTTAACCAGCTCCAGAACCCGGCCGGAAAAAGCTTCCCCGCCATCACTCCTCCCCACCGGCTGGCCAACAATCCCAATTCCTCTGTCCACAACACCGCCTTCCTGTCTCTCCAACCGCCCATAGGCCAAGCATACCGCCATCATCACGCACAACAAGGTTACCACGATCTCTCGCAGCCCAATCTGCCTCCGCCCCACACCTATCACCCCAGTCCAAAGCATCCATCAAACGACGGCATCATACCTTCCTATATCTATGCAGAACTTAGGGAAAATAAGTCCGTAAAAGCGCCATCTGCAGCATACTCTTGCAAGAGCAATCAACCCAAACAACTCAGCTGCAAAGAAAGGCCAATCCGTACAAGCCTATGTTCTTCACAAAAAAACCACCAACTCTTTCCGTGTTTTTGTGCAACTATACCTCTATTCCAATCCAAACAGCTGCATTTATCCTATTGTTTTGGAAAAAACAGCCCTGCCGTTCTTCCAAATATAGCATAAACGCCTATTGCCCTAGCAATAAGCGTTTATAAGGAGAAAAATAACCAAAAAACACTTTTCCGTTATTTCTGTTTCAAGCCCCACAGAGTATCCCCCATGCAGCGTGCGTGTCCCATTCTCGTCCCATCCTACGGCCATTGCCTCCATAACCTAGGACAGCAATGGCCGTAATGGAAGGAAGAAGCAAACTCATTCTTCGTCTGTTGCCGGCAGCAAAGCCGCCGAAAACGAGCCGATCCAGATTAGAAAGTAATCATAACTTTCAGCGCATTGGCTTTATCGTTGGTCGCAACATCAAACGCTTCAAGTAATTGGTCAAACTTGAAGTGGTGCGAATTCAATGCGTCGAAATCATACTTACCCGCCATCTGAGTCATAAAGTCAATGGTACGCGGTAAGAATGTCTTCGTCCCGCCAGAGCCTGTGATATTCAAAGTCTTCCAGATGGTCAGGCCCAGCTCCGCAGGCACTTTCCTGCCAACAGAGTGGCCGATCAAGCGAACCCGAGCACTATGGCCGGCAATATCAAACGCCGAAGCAATCCCAATGTCATTGCCAGAGCATTCCACAACCACCGAGCCGCCGCGTCCGTTCGTCAGTTCGTCCACCTGCTCGCGAATAGGACGCACAGTCGGATCCAGAGCATAGTCCGCACCATATTTCAAAACGTTGTCCCGGCGCGCCTTGAAAGGATCCACCACAATCACCTTCGCGCCGGAGGTTTTCGCAGTCATAGCAGCAGAGATACCGATAGGGCCCGCGCCAATGACGACCACATTATCCGAAGCGTCCACATAGCCGCCATTGCCCCAGATGCCAAAGTAGGCAACGGAGAAGTTCTCAATCCAGGCGCCCATCTCATAGCTCCATTCATCCGGGAACTTATGGGTATACCGGTCCTCAAGGATCAGGTATTCACCAAAGCCGCCGGGCGAATCCGGCCGAAAGCCCAGCTCACGCATATTCAGGCAAGCGGAAGGCATCAAACCGCGCTTACAGTTATCGCATTTCCCACAGGCCAGGACACAATCCCCAGTCACCTTGTCGCCCACTTTCAGTCCGTCAACTTCGCTGCCAATCTCCACAATCTGCCCGCCCCACTCATGACCAGGAGTAAAAGGGCCAATGTCGTAGCGGCCTTCCGCAGATTCGCCTTCCAGGCATTCCACGTCTGAACCACAAATCCCACAAGCGCCCATTTTCACCAATACCTGATCCGGTTTCAACGGGGGAAGCTCTACTTCTTCAATTCGCAGATCGTGCGGGCCATACATAAAGGAAATTTTTGCTTTCATGAAACAACCTCCTACATTAAATTTGTACCAGAATTAATAGGTTAGAGTATAGATATGGCGTCCGCCATTGGTCGGGCCCTTAATAACCGCTTCGATATCTTCACGCTTACGCTGGGTAACCTTATCGATAGGCGGTAGCTCACCGGCAGGATATTTCTCCAGAATATCATTAACCAGCTTCTCAAGGTAGTCCAAGGTGCGCTCAACGCCTACCCGGGCTTTCTCCGCATCAGCCAGCTTAGCGTTTCCAATTACACCTTCCGGCGTACAGATACACTCCATGCCCACCGAGCCATACGCATTGTACCATTTAATGGGGCCTACGCCGCGTTCAGCAGAGTTGTTGATGTGCCCCGGAGGCAGCATGGGGGCAGGTTTTGTTTCCACAGCGTCTTCCTGCCTGCAAAGTTCGGGGAACAAAGCCAAGGAATAGGATTGTTCCACTTCGTCCGCATGAACAAAGGGTGTCTGGAAGGGGCCGCCTTTGTCCACAGTATCCAACTGCTCTTTCGCGCAGTTCCAGAAATGCACATACAGAATAATGCCGGGAACCTGGAATTTCTTGCCGAATTTATGGATTGCCAGCGGAATTACATAGTCCTGACCGTGGCCGTTCACAACGATGATCTTGCGGAACCCGGTGTTCCAGAAGCCTGCAAACACATAGCAAAGGTAGTCCGCTAAAATTTCTTCCGGAATCATAACCGTGCCGGGCATCCCCAAATGATGATACGGGTGCGAGCCATACCATATAGGCTGCGCCACCGTACAGCCGGTAGCCAAAGCAACCTGCTCACACAGGCGGGTGTCCAGATACGTATCCTCGCCGTAAGGGGCGCTGGGGCCATGGTTTTCCGTAGAACCGACGGGGATTAAAATTACGTCGTTCTTCTTCAGCCGTTCCGCTGCGTCCTTGTTGGTCATATTTTGGAAATAAACTCCAGTGTTCTGCTCCATATGTCCGCCTTTTGCGGGAATTTGCCATTTTGACATCTACACATACCTCCATTTTTGAATATATTACTCAGAATGTCTCCTACATTCCCGGAATCACAAGCACTTTGCCTCCAGTAGCATTCGCGCCGGTCTTCAGCCCCTCCATGATATTGTCCAGGCTCACCCGCCCAGTCACCGCCTTGCGCATATCGATCCGTCCGCTGGCCATCAGAGAAATCACGTCCGTATAAATCCCGTGGCCCGACTGTCCGTTCGAGCCGCTGATCGAACAAGCGTTAAACTGGAAGGGATACAGGTCGATGGGAGTCTTTCCTATTGTATGGCCGATTTGCACAGCCTTCCCATTAATAGCCAAACCCTTCTCAATAACAGGGTAAGTCGCCTTAGTCGCCCCGGAACACTCCGCAAACAGGGAAATCCCCCGTCCAT
>JBMNTQ010000122.1:0-6071 GCA_050945815.1 Christensenellales bacterium | reverse complement strand
CTTGATACAACGACCGGGTGGAAGCAACAAAACACCTTTTGTTGGAGCCAGTCTGCTGGTGGGAAAGGGGCAAGAAGAAACTTCGCTTTTTTGCGCTTTGTATTGGAATATACAGAGAACAAAAAATAGCTATAGACTGTCTGGTGCTTTCCAGCTTGCGATTCCGATATTTGCTAACCATCTTCGTCTCTACTATAATAAAACTAAACTGCAATAAAAGCAAGAGTAAAAAGGAGCGGATGTTATGAAAATAATCAGCTGGAATGTAAACGGGATACGCTCTGCTGCGAAAAAGGGGCTGATGGAATGGGTGGCTGACTATCAGCCGGACATCCTTTGCTTGCAGGAAACTAAGGCATGGGAGGAGCAGTTGGAGGACGGCGTTAAAAAGCCGGAAGGCTATAGGTCTGTTTTTTGTTCTGCTCAGCGAAAAGGCTATAGCGGTGTGGCAACTTATTATAAAGTTGCGCCCGTTTCACAGATACTTGGACTGGGGATTGAGGCGTTTGATGGGGAGGGGCGGGTTATTGTATCGGAATATGAGACGTTTTATCTGTTGAATATCTATTTCCCCAACGGGCAGATGAGCGAGGAGCGGCTGAAATTCAAGCTGGATTTTTATGACGCTTACCTTGCGTATGTACAGGAGCTGCGCACAAGCGGCAAGGCCGTCATAACCTGCGGGGATTACAATACGGCGCACAAGCCTATTGATTTGGCGCGGCCCAAGGCGAACGAGAAGGTTTCCGGATTTCTGCCTGTGGAGCGGGCATGGATGGACAAGTATACGCAGC
This sequence comes from Christensenellales bacterium, assembly GCA_050945815.1. Taxonomy (GTDB): domain Bacteria; phylum Bacillota; class Clostridia; order Christensenellales; family JBMNTQ01; genus JBMNTQ01. The sequence continues at coordinate 5,277 of JBMNTQ010000122.1, read as the reverse complement.
ATGGCTATGTGGATACGTTTCGGGAATTTCAGCAAGAGGGCAGCCATTATAGCTGGTGGAATGTGCGGACCCGGGCGCGAGAGCGCAACGTAGGATGGCGCATCGATTACTTTTTTATTGATGCGGAGCACCGAAATATGGTAAAGGATGCCTTTATTTTGCCGGAGGTGTATGGGTCGGATCATTGTCCGGTGGGGATTGAGCTGGAGATTTGAGGGAATACTGCCCCGGAAATATATTGATAATCGCAAAAAAACGGACGCGCTTGTTAAAACCAGGCGTCCGCTTTTTGTTATGCTTTTTTAACGGTAGGCATCGGTTAGGATGGCTTTTGCGTCTACGTCGGTCAGTTGGTAGCGGTCCATCCCGAAGAGGCCGCCCATAGTATCCCGGGCGCAGCGAACAAGGGCCGGAATATCATCCCGCTTGATGCCGTAATCCGACATTTTGAGGTTGTCTACTCCGCAGGCTTTCTGGAGAGCAGCAAGGGCGTCTACAAAGGCCTGGGCACCTTTTTCTGCAATGTCGCTTTCCGATGCGCCCATCATGCGTGCCATATCGATGTAGCGGTCGGGGACGATTTTGGAGAAGAAGGTGTGGTAGCTTAGAGACAGCATGATCAGCCCGGCACCGTGGGGCAGCTCGGGATAGAACGCGCTCAGCGCATGCTCGAAGGAATGTTCGGAGGTGCAGGAAGAATAGGTTTCCACGATGCCTGCCAGAGTATTGCCCAGGGCTACGCCGGTTCGTGCTTGGATGTTGTTGCCGTCCTCTACTGCTGCTGCGAGGTTTTTCGCTACTTGATTGATGGATTGTAGGGCGATACCATCGCTTAGAGGGGTTGCAATGTTGGCGATGTAGCCTTCTATGCTGTGGAACAGAGCGTCGAACCCTTGGTAGGCGGTGAGGTGCGGCGGGACGGTTCTCATGAGCTCGGGGTCTACAAAAGAGAGGGCAGGGAAAGTCATGTCGTTGCCAAACCCGATCTTTTCCGGCTCGTCGTCCTTGGTGATGACTGTCCAAGGGTCGGCTTCGGTGCCGGTGCCGGCGGTGGTGGTGATGGCTACGATGGGCAGGGCGTGGTGGTTTACCTTTTGGCCTTTGCCGCTGCCGCCGAACACATAATCCCAGTAATCGCCGGGGTTGGTTGCCATGAGCGCGATGCTTTTTGCAGAGTCGATGGCGCTGCCGCCGCCTAGGCCGATGATGAAATCGCAGCCTTCTTCTTTGGCAACTTTGGCACCCTCCATGACATGGGCCTTAATGGGGTTGGGCAATATTTTATTGAATACAACGCTTTGGATAGATCGGTCGGACAGCAGGGATTGTACGCGAGTTAGCGTGCCGTTGCGTACAAGGGAGCCGCCTGCGGTCATCACGATCAGTGCTTTTTTGCCCGGGAGGGCTTCTTTGGCCAGCCGCTTTAAGCAGCCCGGGCCGAACACGATTTTTGTAGGCATGTAGAAAATATTCATAAAAATAAGATACCTCCTCGTTTATGGTCTTGCTTGTTGTGTGGGGTTGTAATGAAAACAGTTTGTGGAGAGACGACATCTGGAATGGTTTACGTTGGGTTTTCCTGATGGTGGAGAGCCAGCAGCAAATCCACCATGCGGCCGTAACTCGCGACACCGTCTTGCTGGCCCTGGGCTTTTAAGTAGCGGTCGTTTATCTGCTGTTGGGCATCCATAATGGGGCCTTTGAAGCTGTCCCAATAGTTTGTCGAATAGCGCATGTCCTGCTTGACGCTTTCGGAAACAAGAGACATGACATCGTCGTAGAGGGAGGGGCTGGCGCTGTGCAGGGCGTTGGTGGCGTAGATGAGCGCGGTGTAGGCGCCGGAATAGGAAAAGGCCGGGCTTTTGTGGTAGCGGCAGGCCAGATAGGCGATGAAGTTTGCTTCGTCTTCCCGGGCAAAGCCTAGCAGGTGGGCTGCTTCATGGCAGGCGGCGAAGGGCTGGCTGACATCGGGCGTGTCTATGTTGACGTTGGCTTCGAAGGTGAAGGGGATGTAGATGCCGGAGATGCCCATGGCAGACAGACCTTTGGAATAGAGGACGGCCTTGGGCGGGCCGGTAACCCCTTGCAGCACAGGGTAATCTTCTGCTGCGTACCGATAGCCCTCGGACACCTGGGAGAACAGGGTGGTATGGTCGTAGGGGAGGGTGAATACGCCGTTTTCGTCGTCGTAGGACGGGCTGCGCAGGGAATTGGCATCGGCTGCCAAGCTTTTGCACAGGGCGTAGAGCTCGTCTGTTGAGGCTTTGCGCACCGGCAGGCCGGACAGCTCGGCGAAGGGAGGGCGGTGGTAGTTGACGCCCCAAAGCAGCAGGTAGGCAAACAGTGTGATGCCGGCGATGGAGGCGATACGCAGCAGCCCGCGCAGCAGGACTGTCCAGAAGCGACCGGCCGCGCGGACCATGCGGTAGAGCCAGTAAAACAGCAGGAAGAGCAGAGCGGCGCACAGGACATATACCAGAATTTCTGCTAAAGAGAAGGGCAAGAGCCCGAAAAGGCCGCCCAGTGCCCAGTTGAAGACGCGGTAGACTGTAGCGGAATAGCCTTGGGCAAACCCTGGTACAGATACGGCAAGGACAGCCAGCACCGCTGCTGCGGGCCAACTGAGCAGCAGAAAAAGGAAGGTTTTATCGGAATGGGGAAGGCGGTTGTTTTGTAACCGCCGCTTTTTTGGCATGGCTGGAAATCTCCGTTGAATTATTATGGCTTTATTATACCATATGTAGCGAAGCGAATAGGGTATAATCCGCGCATGTGCGTTTGGCCGCAGGGCAAAATTCGCACGCGCATAAGATGGAGCGTATACTAGACGCTTTGCGGCTAGTATACCATATGTAGCGAAGCGAATAGGGTATAATCCGCGCCTATGCGTTTGGCCGCAGGGCAAAATTCGCACGCGCATAAAATAGAGCGTGTACTAGACGCTTTGCGGCTATTATACCGTGGTTTTGTGCGCTCTACAAGGTGAGGCGGATAAAGGACGCAACAAACCATTGGAAAGTTTCCAATGGTTTGGATGCGAAAAAAGTATGTGGCAGGATGTAAATCAGAATATTTTAGTGGACCAGCCGTGGCTGTCGATGCGCTTGCCATATTGAATGGATGTTAGTGTGTCGTACAGCTTGAGGGAGAATTCTCCGGCTTGCCCGTTGTTGATGACGTAGCTCTTGTCCTCGTAGTATAATTCGCCTACCGGGGAGATGACTGCGGCTGTGCCTGTGCCGAACGCTTCCTCCAGCTTGCCGTTTGAATGAGCCGCGAATATTTCTTCTATGGCGATGGGACGCTCGACTGTTGGCATACCTAACTCTGCGCACAGTTTCAACACGGAATTGCGGGTGATGCCGGGCAGGATGGTGCCGTCCAGCGGCGGTGTGATGACTTTTCCGTCGATCTTGAAGAACATATTCATGGAGCCGACTTCCTGAACATAGCGTTTTTCTGCTGCGTCCAGCCATAAAACTTGAGTAAAGCCCTTCTTTGCCGCTTCTTCGCCGGCCAGCAGGCTGGCTGCGTAGTTGGCCATGGTTTTAGCTTCCCCAAGGCCGCCCTTGGCTGCGCGGATATAATGGTCTTCGATGTAAATTTTGACCGGTTGGAGGCCGCCTGGATAATAGGGACCCACCGGCGACAGAATGATAAAGAAGAGGTAGTTGGTAGCCGCTTTAACGCCGATGTATTGGTCGGTGCTGATCATGGTAGGCCGTATATAAAGGGAAGTATCCGGGCTTGTTGGAATCCAGTCCTGTTCCAGCTTTACAAGCTTGATCAGGCAATCCAGCACAAAATCGGTATCCACTTCCGGCATACACATCCGGCGGGCGGAGGCGTTTAGGCGCTGGAAATTATCCTGTGGGCGAAACAAAAGAGCGGAGCCATCTGGGCCTTTGTAGACCTTTAAACCTTCGAAAATGCCTTGACCGTAGTGGAGAACCAGGGTAGAGGGCTCTAAAGATAAGGGGGCATACGGCTCGATGCGAGCGTTATGCCATCCAAGAGTTTGGTTGTATTCCATCAGAAACATATGATCGGTAAAATGATGGCCGAATTCCAGCTTGCTTTCGTCTTGGGGCTTGGCCTTTTTATTCACCGTTTCGATAAGCTTGAGTTCCATGCCTGCAATCCTTCCCTTCGCAAAATGCATCGATATTTGTCCAATATTAATCACAATTATATCTCTACTTTTGTGTTGGTGTCAACGCTTACACGAAAAGATCGGGAACAAGCAGATAGGCGAAGAGGCTGGAGCGGTGGGAAACCTTATAGAACAGAGGGAGGGGGTTGCTGTTTATAAATTAGGAGAAAAGGGGCGTATAGGTTCGGTGGTTCAGGATGTCGATGATTTGCTGGAGGGATTTTCCGTAGACGTTGACCAGCAGAAGGCGGCCGGTGTCACCGGGCAGGCGGTTTAAAAGGCCCTGGCCTGTTTCGTGATAGAGGAGGGCGTCGGCGTAGCGGCTTTGTGCGTAGGGGACGGGCTGAAACCCGTGTTGGGACAAGGAATGTGCCAAATATTCGAGACCTTCTTGATAGGCAACCACCATCATAAACGCTATGCCGCCTCCTTTTGCTCTATTTCAGCTTTAGTATGGCGTGCTTGCGGCGATTTTATTCGTAAGGCAAGCGCGTTTGCCCACAGGCGAGGAAAGGCGATACTGCTCGTATGATTGCGGCAGTTGGGTAGATTGGGCGTAAAAAAGAATAAGCAGGAGGGTTTTACTGCATGATAGAATGATATATGGAAAGGGGATGAGCAAGATGCTGGACCGAGCCATTGAACTTGCGGTTATTGCGCATCGGGGACAGTTTGAAAACGAGCCGTATATTTTTCATCCGCTGCGGGTGATGATGCGGATGGACAGCGAGACGGGGCGTATTGTCGGGGTTTTGCATGATGTGGTGGAGCGGGGCGGGATTTCTTTGCAGAAGCTCTATGGTCAAGGCTTTTCTGAAGAGATAGTCGGCGCGCTGGATGCGCTGAGCAGGCGCAAGGGAGAAAAATATTTTGACTATATTTTGCGGGCGGCAAGCGGCAGACTGTCGGCGGCGGTCAAGCTGGCTGATTTGAAGGATAACATCAGGAAAGCCAGGAGATATCCGGATGGACAATCGGAAGAGAAGATAAAGAGATATAAGAAGGCGCGCAAAATCATCCGGAAACAAAGGCCGCTAGGGGGCAGGCTCTAGGGAGGGGGCGCTTGGGTTGTGTGTCGTTAGCAAAAGGGTTGTTTTTCTCCCTGGGGCGGCTAGGCGCAGGCG
>JBMNTQ010000121.1:0-6190 GCA_050945815.1 Christensenellales bacterium | reverse complement strand
AACTTAAACCTCTTTGAACGTAATTCAACATGGCCTATACTAGAGCGAACCTCTTTAAATGTGATTGAACGCGCTTGAACTATTTTCATACATCCTAACATACTTTTGAAACTCCCCGCAATTGAGACTTGATTCTCGTTACCAAACTATAAGGCGAGGTAACGCGAATATCAGAGCCTAAGCCAAATCTAAGAATGGTTCATTCACAATCACGTTTAAAGTAAGGGAATAGAATCGGCTGTTCACCCTCTTGGGCTTTATATCCCCGCCGAATTGTTCTATCACTGCGCTTAACAATCTGCTTTCGAACTTAATCTCTACCCGTTCCGGCTTTCCCCCGTCAATGGACAAAAACTGCTTTGTGATATCAACTTTTCCGTCCTTTGAAGCCGCCTCAAATAATTCGAGTCCTAATCTCTTGCTTCTGTTCGTATCTCGATATTTTTTATTTTATCCACACGATAGCGAACAAGGTGTCTCTCCTCGGCTTTCTTTGAATAGGTAACGCCTATCAGATAATAGTACCCCTTATGTGATGTAAAATGAGCCAAATACGCAACGGGCAAATTTCGATTTGCTGCTGACTCCGCCAGTATAATTTTCCTACCCGTAAAAATCTTTTTTACGCCATGCCTCCAAAGAAAAGCCTTGGCTCAATTGAGCCAAGGCTTTTTGCTTTCCACGCCTTCCTTTAGATGTCCGCAACTATCTAAGCCAGGCAATGCACCCGTCCCCGGCAGCCAAACACACGCCATCGTCCGGTCTGCCCTAGCTATCGCATGGAAAAAACCTCCATGGCCTTTTTTACGTCCTGCTTCATGGCTTCTATGCCCCAATTTGCAATATCATGGAAGAACACCTGGCCGCCCTGCGCCTTGGTGTTTTCAATTTGCCGGGCGACGCCCCCACCCCCGGCCTGGGACATATAGGTAAAGTAGTTGATCTTTGTGATGCCGTTTTGAATCGCCGTCCTATATTGGGCTTCATCCACCCCCGACCCCCCATGCATCACCAAAGGAACGTCGGTCTCTTCCCGAATGGCGGCAATGCGGTTGAGGTCCAACACCGGCTTTGTGGCGTAGATACCATGGGCCGTACCAAAAGCGATGGCCAAGGCGTCCGCGCCGGTCAGCTCTATAAACTCTCTGGCCTTTTGGGGGTCCGTATATAGCTGTCCCGTATCAGTTTCCCCTTGCGCATGGGACGATTCTCCTGAAGCGGTCTCCGCGTTGAGGATATGCCCCAGCTCCGCCTCTACGCTGACGCCCACCGCATGGGCCATTTTACAAACCTCTGCGGTCCGCTTGCCATTCTCCTCGTAGCTACAAGCAGACTGGTCATACATCAGGGATGTAAAGCCCAGCCGGATTGCCTTGACCGCCAAGTCATACGAGCTTCCATGATCCAAATGCACCACCACAGGCATCTTCGCGCGCGCAGCAAAATCCAGCATAATCGGGCCGATTATTTCGATGGGCATCATGGGTTCATGCACCTCCGCATGGCTGAGGATTACCGGCACACCCAGCTCCTCCGCCGCGGCAACAACCGCCATAACGCTCTCCAGATTCGGCGTATTGAAAGCGCCCACCGCATAAGCGCCCTTTTGCGCCTCCTGCAATACATCGTTGAGTGTAGATAGCATATTTCCCCTCCTGCAATCCGCTCTAATTCAGCCGGCCATCAGCAAACAGTACAGTTCCCCCCGCGCTCCCGGCGAGGTGTCGACATTGCGTTCATGCTTCGGCAGCAACGAAGCGCCCCTTCGCCCGCCGCATCCGGCATGCGCAAAAGCGCCGCGCTGTAAAAGAGCCTATTGGCCGGCAATGCTCTTCCCTGCGCGATACATCTGCCCATGCCGTTCAAATTTCTCCATATAGCGTTCATGCCGCTGCGCATCAGGGGTAAAGGTCGCCCCGAATTTCACCATCGCCCGTTCCGCCTCCGCTAGCGAAGCAAATGCCCCCGCCGCAGTTGCCGCAATGCACACGTTGCCCAAAGCCGCCGCTTCGTTGTTGCACAGCTTGCGAATGGGGAGATTGTAGATATCCGCCTGCATCTGCAGCCACACAGAGGAGTTCGCGCCCCCGCCGCAAGCGTGCAAGGCATGGAGCTCTATGCCCGCTTTTTTCAGGTTGTTGATGCAATGATACATTTCAAACCCAATCCCCTGTAAAAACGCCTGGTACAAATCGGCAAAACTCGTATTTAGGCTCAGCCCCCAAATCATGCCCTTGGCATCATTGTCCAGCACAGGAAAACGCGCCCCGGCAAAATGGGGCAACACCAGTAGATCCGAGGGCGTATTGGTCACAAGGGCGTCCAGGGCTTCGTATACGCTGCGGCCGCTTTGCCTGCACTGCTCATATTCGTAGCGTGCCAGCGTGTTGCGGAACCAGCGCAGCAAAGAGCACCCAGAGAAATTATAGATCATCGTATAGTACATGCCTTCCAGCACATGGGGTATGGCCTCATACACGGTCTTGAGCAACGCAACCGAAACGGGGGGCGCATCAAACAACGCCGTCAAGCAATGGACAGACCCCAAGCTGTTTACGGCCAACCCCGGCCTGTCGATCCCCGCTCCCACCGTAGAGCAGAGCTGATCCACACCCCCTGCCACCACCTTGCACCTAAGGCTAAGTCCCAGCTCCTTGGCCATTTCAGGGCGCACCGTCCCCATCACATAACCAGACTGCACCGGCTTCGAGAATTTGCTTTCGGGAATCCCGGCGGCCTCCAGAATCGGCTGGGCATATTGCTTTTGGGTAATATCAAACGCCAGAGACCGCGTAATAGACGAATAGCTCACATAACACTCGCCGCTCAGCATATACGCAGCAAAATCCTCATAGAGCAAAAATTTGTGCGTTGCTGCGTAAAGCTGCGGACAATTGTCCCTGATCCACATCACCTTGGGCAGCGTATACATCCGGTGGGGGATCAGCCCCGTGGTCAGCGCCATCGCGTCCTGCCCCAGCTCATCCACCAACTGGCTCAGCTGTTCGTCACCCCTAGAATCCGAGTAGATCATGGATCGTCCCAGTATATTCCCTTTCTCATCCACAGGCACGGCGGATTCCCCCAGGGAGGAAAAGGCTACGGCCTGAATTTCACAGCCGTTCGCCCTCTCCACCGCATTGCGGATTACTGTTTTCACGGCAAGCCATACCACCTGCGGGTCTATCTCATGGTAACCGCCGCTGTACTGCGGACTATATTCATAGTAGTCCTGCCCCAGCGTGTTGCCCGCTTCGTCGCATATCAGGGCCTTGCAGCCCCCAGTGCCGATGTCAACGCCTAAAAATGCCATAGCTTCCCTTCTTTTTCATATCGCTTTGCCCCGCCATTTAGGGCTGAACCAGTACCTTCATGCTCTCTTCTTTCATACTGGTTTCCACCGCCTGCTGTGTCTGCTCCAGCGGAAACACATGGCTGACGTACTCATCCCATGGGAAACGGTCTCCTTGGCGCACCATCATTTGCATGGTGGTCTGGTACTTGGAATGCATGTGGTTATACATGCCCAATATACGCAGGCTTTTCGAGCAAACCACATGGGGGTTCCACTCCGCGTTGCCCATATCCACAAACATCCCCGTCTCCAAATAGGTGCCGGCCTTGCGCAACATATCAAACCCTTCCGGAATAACAAACGGCTTGCCAACGCACTCCACCACCACCGAAGCGCCCAGCCCCTTGGTCTTTTGCAGCACAAGGTCCACCCGTTCCTCCCGGGTCGTCTTGTTGGTATTGAGCGCAACGTCCGCACCGAATTTTTTAGCCAAATCCAGCTTCCAGTCGGAAATATCGGTTACGATAATCTCCCCGGCGCCCAGCATGCGCGCCTTGATGACATGGGCCAGCCCCAAAGGCCCCACGCCCTGCACCACAACGGTATCCCCAAAGCCGAACCCCTCCCCGGCAAACGAATAGAATTCCTTGGCTTTATCCAGCGCGTAGGTAACCGTCATCACCTCCGTAAAGCTGGCCCGCCGGTTGGAAAGTCCTTCCGGCACCTTATACAATCTGGATTTTGGGTCAATATACATGTATTCAGCGAATCCCCCGAAAAGATGCGGCGCCGTCGTGCTGCCTTTCGAGCATCCATAGGTGAAGTCCAGCTTTTCACACCAAGGGTAGTCGGGGTTATTTTTGCAATAGTAGCAATGGCCGCAGGTCACATCCGGACATATTGTCACCCGATCCCCCGGCCTGAGTATGTTGCCGTCAAAGTCCAGGCACTTGCTACCCTCCTCAGTTATTTCCGCGATTGTGGCGACGATTTCATGGCCCTGTATGATTGGGAAAGGCATATCCACCTCATTGCCCGTACCAACGCCCTGCTTGGTTTCGCCTCTGTAGCTGTGCTTATCCGTTCCGCACACGCCGCACAGCTCCACCTTCACAATCGCGGCGCCAGGCTCCAGCTTAGGCCAGGGGAATTCCTGCATTTCGACCTTGCCCGCCGCAACCGATACCGCCGCTCTCACCATTTTTTCCATGATGCAACCTCTTTTCCTAGTTTTTTCTCTGCTATGGTTAACCCTTTTGATTCTTTGAGTTTTCCTTTCGAAACTGTACGGGCGCCACGCTCTTGTATTTCTTAAATATGCTGTAAAACTGCGTCACGTCCTTATACCCGCAGCGCCGCGCGATTTCACTCGCCGAAAGATCGGTGCTGAGCAACAGTTTCTGGGCCTCTCCAATCCTGCGCATGATATTATATTGATTGGGGGAAAACCCGGTCTCCTTTTTGAACAGATGGGTGATGTAGGAGCGGCTGAAATGAAACTGCTCTTCCAGGTCCGACAGCTTCACCCGCTTTCCATAATTGATATCCAAATAATTCATCACCCGCTGGCTTAAAGAGAAGTTCTGTTCATCCATATAAATATACGGTTCGATCACCCGCACCAGCCGGTTGATCAGCGATAAAATGGCGACCCCTAAGCTCTGGCATACCTGCATGGAATGATGTTGCTCCTTTTCCAGCTCAGCAAATATCATTTCAAACAAGGCTTCAAATTGCTGAAAACTCCCGCCGGTTTTGATCACCGGAGACACATACGGCGAAATGATCTCATTTGGCTCCAGTCCAACGATGCGAACGTCGGTAAAATGCAGCGCCATAAATTCCAGCGGATCATCATGGAAGGATTCTTCGTTGTGAATCACCCCCAGATTGTATATCGCGATATCCCCCCGCCGGGTATTGAAGTATTGGTTTTTGCAGAATAACCGCCCCGACCCTTTGGTAATCAGCACGATATCCGATGTATCCTTATGCATGTGTAGCGGATGCGTCCACTCAGGCTCATTCCTGACGATGGTCGCGCCGGAAATACGGGGAAGCCTCCCCTCTTTAAACAGTTCCTCACGAACAGCCGGTATGTTTATTTTCAGCATAGCTCCTCTCCTACAGACCTTCCGGACTCCAGCCCCGCAAGTCCATCACACAGACCGGCTGGAGCGCTTGATCTTGAGTGAGTCGATATAGACAGCGGCCACAATGATGATCCCTTTGATAACCAACTGCCAATAGTAGGATACGCGGATGATATTCAGCCCGTTGGCCAGCACCCCCATCACCAGGGCGCCAATGAGAGAGCCGCCCACGCGCCCGATCCCGCCGTTGAAGCTGGTGCCTCCCAACACGGCAGAGGCGATCGCGTCCAACTCATAACCGTCACCGGACATCGGCTGTGCCGACCCCATGCGCGAAGCCAGTATCAATCCGGAAACCGCCGTCAACAAGCTGCACAGCACATACACGCTCAACTCCGTGCGCACGATCTTGATCCCCGAGAACCTGGCGCACTCCCGGTTACCCCCTAAAGCATAGATGTTTCGGCCGAAGCGGGTACGGTTTAGAATCAAGGATACCACAGCCAACACGATCACCGTCAGAATAATCGGAAAGGGAACCGGCCCTGCGTACCCGTTGCCGATAAAATCGAAAACCGGCTCGCTTACCGGGGTGGATACGCCGTTGGTGTAAAGGTATGCCGTGCCGCGGCAGATGGTCTGCGTGGCCAGGGTAACGATAAAGGGTGGCAGCTTGGCAATGGCTACAAAAAATCCGTTGATGGCCCCCACCAGCACGCCGATCATCAGCGCCGCCAGCAAGCAGACGATCAATGGCATCCCCGAATTGATGAGGATAATACAGGTGCATCCGGTCAGTGCC
>JBMNTQ010000120.1:0-6219 GCA_050945815.1 Christensenellales bacterium | reverse complement strand
GGCTATCAACGCCAGTCCGGTCAGCAGCGGCAAATACGCGCCAATGTGATGGCATCGGTCAAACAGCACCACATAGCAAGTATCAAGCGCCAACAGCAAAGCCAACAGGGTTAAAACAGGGTTCGCTGCATAGGGCGAAAAGCAAACCCCGAACCATGCCGCCAGCAATTAGTCCTCCACCACACGGATGCTGGCCATGCGCTGCTCCTCTTGCGGACGATCCATAAATCCGGTACGCGCCGCCGCAATCTCGTCCACCACATCCATTCCATCCACCACCTTGCCAAAAGCCGCATACTGTCCGTCTAGGTGAGGAGAATCGGCATGCATGATGAAAAACTGCGAACCTGCGGAATCCGGCATCTGGGAACGAGCCATAGAAATCACGCCCCGCTCATGCTTCAAAGGATTATCCACCCCGTTCGAAGAAAATTCGCCCTTAATATTATGGCCTGGGCCGCCCATTCCGCTCCCTTCAGGGCAGCCGCCCTGCACCATAAATCCTGGTATGACCCGGTGAAAAACAAGGCCGTCATAGAATTTCTTTTCTACTAAATCCAGAAAATTCTGAACCGTTATCGGCGCTGTCTCCGGATAGAGCTCCAGCTTAATCTGTTTTCCGTTCTCCATTTCAATTACAATCATGTTTTTGCTCCTATCTAAAATAATAGTCTATTTGGCCGGAACAATTTCCGTCCAATATCCATCCGGGTCTACAATAAAATAGATACCCATAGCCTCGTTTTCATAGGAAATACAGCCCATCTCCCCATGCAACTTGCGAGCAGCCTGCATATCGTCGGTCGCTACCGCCAAGTGGAACTCATTGTCCCCTAGGTTATAGGGCCTGTCCCAATCCCGCAGCCAAGTCAGCTCCAGCAGGTGGCTGCTTTGTCCGTCTCCCAAGAATACAATCAGGAAGCTCCCTTCAGGCCCCTCGATCCGGCGGCTCTCCTTCAGGCCCAGTGCCTTCTGATAAAAAGCCAGGCTCTTGTCCATGTCCAAGACATTGATGTTATTGTGTACAAATCGAAACATCCCAACTTCCTCCTTTTTATGTGATCTCACCCTTGGCTCCCTCAAACATTAACCTCGCCTGTCTCCAAAGGCAACGAGGCATATCTCTCCAGCAGCGGCTGTACCACCTCGGCAACAAACTCCTCCGTCTGCTGCTGCGCCCGGCCGGTAAAGCCCTGCGGGTCCATCATCTGTTCCAGTTCCTCCCGGCTCATCAAAAACGCCCCATCGCCGGCAATGCGTTCCAGCAAATCATTGTCCAGCCCCTCGGTTTTCACCCTCGCCCCCGCCTCCATAGAATACACACGGATTTTCTCGTGCAAATCCTGCCGGTCGCCGCCACGCTTCACGGCCTCCATCAAAATAGTCTCCGTGGCCATAAAAGGCAGCTCCTCCATCAGATGCTTGCGAACCATCTGCGGATACACCACCAGCCCATCCACAATATTCAAATAAAGATTTAAAATGGCATCCACCCCTAAAAACGCCTGTGCCAAAGCAATCCGCCGATTCGCAGAATCATCCAGCGTCCGCTCAAACCACTGGGTCGCCGCAGTCATTGCAGTGTTAAGCGGCAAAGTCAGCACATAGCGAGCCAAGGAAGCGACCCGTTCGCTGCGCATGGGGTTTCGTTTATACGCCATCGCCGACGAACCAATCTGGTGCTTCTCAAAAGGCTCCTCAATTTCCTTGAGGTTTTGCAAAAGCCGGATATCGCCGCTGAATTTATAGGCGCTCTGGGCGATCCGTGATAAAACATCCAAGATACGGCTATCCTGTTTCCGGGGATACGTCTGGCCGGTCACTGGGAAAACCCGGTCCATGCCCAGCTCTTTCGCTACCAGCTCGTCCAGCTTCTTTACTTTATCATGATCACCGTCAAATAAAGTCAGAAAACTGGCCTGTGTGCCGGTGGTCCCTTTAACGCCCAATAGGCTCAACGTATCCAGAAGATGCTGCAAATCGTCTATATCCATCAGCAAATCCTGAATCCACAGGCATGCCCGTTTGCCCACTGTCGTAGGCTGGGCGCTTTGATAATGGGTAAACCCCAAAGTAGGCAGCGCATTATAGTCCAGTGCAAACTTGGACAATAGCCGCACACAGCCTACCAACTTCCGCCGCACAGCTATAATCGCCTCCGCCATAATCAAAACATCTGCATTGTCACCCACATAGCAAGAAGTAGCCCCCAAATGGATGATCGGCTTCGCATTCGGGCACTGCTCTCCATAAGCATATACATGAGCCATCACATCGTGCCGCACTTCTCGCTCTCGCTGCTGGGCAGTTTCATAGTTAACATCGTCCTGAAACTGCTCCAACTCCCGGATCTGCTGTTCACTAATAGGCAACCCAAGCTCCCGCTCGGCCTTGGCCAACGCCACCCACAGCCTGCGCCAGGTACTGAATTTCTTGTCATCACTAAAGAGATAGAGCATCTCTTTGGATGCGTACCGAGTAGAGAGGGGATTCGTATAACTGTCGTGCATGTAAACACTCCTTTTATGACATATTGATTTCACTCAAGAAAACTGCTGAAGATAATGCAGGAAATTTCCGCTGCAAATATTACGCACCAAATCTTCAGGATAGTTCATGCGTAGCATATGTTCTATCAGAACAGGAAAATGCTGCGGCCCTTTTACCTCGTCCATGTGCGTAGAAATCCCATCAAAATCCGAACCAAACCCTAAAATGTCTTCTGCGCCCAGGGAAAGCATATGCTCCATATGGCGGAAAAACTGCGCCGTAGAAGCATCGCCCAGATGATCCGGAAAAAAATTCAACCCAATAAAGCCGCCGCTGCACGCAAGCGCCTTGATCTGCCCATTGCGCAAGTTGCGCGGATGGTCATACACTGCCCTGGCATTGGAATGAGAGGCCATCGCCGGCAACGAAGAACATTGGATCACGTCATGAAATCCATCTTCATTCAGGTGGGAAACGTCTACTGCAATTTTGTGCCGGTTCAGTTCGCAAACCAAATCCCTGCCCCAATCCGTCAGGCCCCCGGCACCATACACAGCCGGAACCCCCACAGGGCTTAGGTTGTTCCAAACCAAAGTCACAATCCTCACCCCAAAGTGCGCCAGCCGCCCTACAAAAGCAAGGTCGGTAATAAAATCGGCACCCTCCAGCGCCAGCAAAGTCGATACCCGATCCTGCCGCAGCGTCCCGTCAAAAGGGATAAAAAAGTCCTGATCCGACAGCATAGAATAATAGGCATGAAGCTGCCGGTAGCAATAATCCTTGTGGTCCCGAGGCGCCCTGCCTACCCAAATAGCAAAGACCTGCAACCCCACCTTCCCGGCAAGCAGCCCTTCTCTGCTCAAATCCCCTGCCACAGCCCCGCCGTCAAAGGAGAAATTATGGTCAACCATGTTGGATAAAACATCACAGTGAGTGTCCGCAACCAAAAAGCTCATCTGATTCCCTCTTTAAAAAATTGACTTATTTAATATTATATAAAAAAACACGGGATATGCAAAGATTATCACATATCCCATGCTGCATTATTTCGCATACTCTGTAACTCGCGTTTCACGAATTACGTTCACTTTGATCTGACCGGGATAATTAAGCTCATCCTCAATCCGTTTTACGATATCTTTGGCCAGCAGTGCCGTTCCATCCTCACGTACCTCTTCCGGTTTCACCAGAATTCGAATCTCACGGCCAGCCTGAATGGCAAATGATTTTTCCACACCTGCGAATGAATTTGCAATTTCTTCGAGTTTTTCCAGTCGTTTAATATAATTCTCAATGGTTTCCCTGCGGGCGCCGGGCCTCGCCGCAGATATCGCATCCGCAGCCTGCACCAGTACCGCTTCCACAGTCTCAGGTTCAATATCGTTGTGATGCGCCATAATTGCATGCACAACATCCGAACTTTCCTTATACTTCTTAGCCAAATCAGCGCCAATCTCAATGTGCGGTCCTTCTACTTCATGGTCCACCGCCTTGCCGATATCATGTAACAACCCTGCGCGTTTAGCAAGCTGCTCGTTCGCACCGATTTCCGAGGCCATAATTCCGGCTAAATACGCCACCTCTATGGAATGGTTCAGAACATTCTGCCCATAGCTGGTACGGAATTTCAAGCGGCCAAGCAGGCGAATCAATTCCGGATGCAATCCATGCACCCCCGTATCAAACACCGTCTGTTCGCCGGCTTCCCGGATCTGCGTGTCCACCTCGTGCTGCGCCTTCTCCACCATTTCCTCAATACGGGCAGGGTGGATGCGACCATCCAAAATCAAGCGCTCCAGAGCAATTCTGGCTACTTCTCGACGTATCGGGTCAAAACCGGAAAGTATAACGGCTTCCGGCGTATCGTCAATAATCAAGTCAATACCCGTGGCATTTTCCAAGGTTCGAATGTTGCGCCCTTCCCGTCCGATGATTCTGCCCTTCATCTCGTCATTGGGCAGCGGAACCACCGATACGGTAGATTCGGCAACATGCTCGGCAGCATATCGCTGAATAGACAGACCGATAATGTTGCGGGCCTTTTTATCGGCTTCCTCCTTGGCTTTTGTTTCAATCTCGCGCACAAGTGCCGCGGCATCATGCCGAGCCTCGTATTCGATTTTCTGAATAAGGATCGCTTTCGCTTCCTCAATAGTCAAACTGGAAACTCTTTCTAATTCTTCAATTTGCTTGTCACGCAGCTCCTCAACGCTCTTTTGCATCTTCTCAATCTGACGATTCTTCTCGCTTAGATTCTCTTCCTTCGCCTCGAGGCTTTCCAATTTACGGTCTATCGACTCTTCCTTCTGGATAAACCGACGCTCGGAACGCTGCAGTTCATTTCGTCTTTCACGACTTTCTTTTTCAAATTCATTGCGCAGTCTATGTACTTCTTCTTTCGCCTCAAGCAGGGTCTCTTTTTTAATATTATCTGCACGCAACCGGGCATCATCCAGCATCGTCTTTATGGTTTCTTCCGTTTTCCCGACTTTTGCCTCCGCAATATTCTTGCGGTAGAAATACCCTACGACAGATCCTATTACTAAACCAACTGCACCAAGAATAATTGGTAGCAATAGATCTCCCACTTAACGCTTCGCACCTCCTTATTTCAATAACAACAAATTTATCATTTCTATGAAAATTCCATCATGACAATCCGTGGATTTTGTTGCCTTTATAGTCACTTAAATTTTATCCTCTTTTTAAGGCATTGTCAATGAAAAATGGCGCAAATATGGCAAGCCTTGCCAGCCGAGCTCAGTCTTGGCTGGCAGAGGTCTCCTCCTTGGGCTTGAATTCCTCCCGGATAGTTTGCTCTAAAGTATCCATAACTTCAGGGTTATCCTTTAAGAATTGCTTTGCATTTTCCCGGCCCTGTCCCATGCGGATCTCTCCATAGGAATACCAGGCGCCGGTTTTTGAAACCAGGTTCCGAGCCGCCGCCATATCCAGAATCGTCCCTTCTTTGGAAATACCTTCGCCGTATATAATATCAAACTCCGCAACTTTAAAAGGCGGAGCCACCTTGTTTTTCACAACCTTCACCTTCGTGCGGTTACCCACTATCTCCGCTCCGTTCTTGATTACATCAATGCGCCGCACATCCAGCCGCACCGACGAATAAAACTTCAGCGCCCGTCCCCCCGTTGTCGTCTCCGAGCTTCCGTAATAAACGCCTACCTTCTCTCGCAGCTGGTTGATGAAAATAGCAATGGTATTGGATTTGCTGATCACTCCGGCCAGCTTACGCAAAGCCTGAGACATCAGCCGCGCCTGCAGCCCTACATGGGAATCCCCCATCTCCCCTTCGATCTCCGCTTTCGGCACCAAGGCAGCCACAGAGTCCACAACAATTACGTCGATAGCACCGCTGCGCACCAAAGCTTCCGTAATTTCTAGCGCCTGTTCCCCGGTGTCCGGCTGGGAAACAAACAGGTTTTCCACGTCCACGCCCAACCGTTCGGCATATGCAGGGTCCAGCGCATGCTCGGCATCGATGAATGCAGCCATCCCCCCATTTCTCTGGGCCGACGCAAGCACAGACAGAGCAACCGTAGTCTTACCCGACGATTCCGGGCCATATATTTCGGTAATCCTGCCCCGGGGCAGGCCGCCCACACCCAAAGCATAGTCCAACTCCAAACAGCCGGTAGAAATAGCGGAAATATTCAGCCGCGCGCTCTGATCGCCCAGCTTCATAATTGCCCCTTTTCCAAACTGCTTTTC
>JBMNTQ010000119.1:0-6238 GCA_050945815.1 Christensenellales bacterium | reverse complement strand
GAATTTGCGGGCGGATTTTGCGTAGCCTGCGTCTGGAGAAACCACGATTAAGTCCTCGTTGAGACCGGCTTCGTTGATATATTCGCAAAGGGTGGTCAGGGCCATGAGATGGTCGACCGGTTTTTTGAAGAAGCCCTGTACCTGGGGACTGTGCAGATCCATGGTGACGACACGGTCGGCCCCGGCCAATTCGATGGTTTCAGCGCAGACCCGCGCCCGGATGGACACCCGGGGCTCGTCCTTTTTATCGCCTTTGGCGTAGCTAAAATAGGGAATGATGGCTGTGACGGAATTGGCGCTGGCGCGCTTGAATGCGTCCATCCAAAAAAGAATCTCCACCAATTCTTTGTTTGGATCGTTGGCGATTGGTTGGAGCAGGTAAACATCTTTATCTCGAACCGGTTCGTTCACCTTGACGAACAGGTTGCCGTCTGAAAATTGAATGGTTTCTGAATTGCCTAGTTCTGTGCTCAGACATTTGCATAACCTTCTGGCAAAATTAATGCCCGTACTGCCTGCAAATATCTTGATCTCCCCATAGGCTGAAAGCATTTAAAAATCCCCTCCGATATTACGTCATTGTAGGCTCTACGGAAAAAATACAAACCCCTGCATCGGCGCAATGGTTATACCTCATATTAACACAATTCAGGGCTGAGTAGCAAGGGGATTAATGCGGAGATTTATTTGATGCTGCTATGCAGCAGGACAGCCAGCGTTTGTTCCAGCGCCGGATATTGTACGGTATCGACGGGGAATAGTTCTTCGCCGCCGTGATAGTCGCTGCCGCCGGTGGGCAGGAGCCCCAGATTTTTGCAGATGGACAGGTAGGCGCTTTGGTGGGCGATTTGACCGGGGTAGAATACCTCCAGCCCCCAAAGACCCTGGGCTTGTAATTGGGCTGCTGTGGCCTCCAGGGCGTCGAAGCTGAGACCTAAGGTGCTGGGGTGGGCTAATACCGGCAGGCCGCCTGCTTCGCGGATGAGGCGGATACAGCGCTCGGTGGATAGCTTTTCCCGGCTGACATAAGCGGCTTTGTGATGGGACAGATAGCGCTCGAAGGCTTCTTTGACGCTGCGTACATAGCCTTTTTCTACCAGAACCCGGGCAATATGGGGGCGGCCTATGGAGCCGTTGCCGCTGTGGCGGGCGACTTCTTGTTCTGTGATGTTTATGCCTAACTCCTGGAGCTTGCGTATGATTTTGGGATTGCGCAGGATGCGGGACTGCTTTAGCAGCGCCAGCGCGCTTTGCAGAGCGCTATGGGCCGTGTTGATGCCGTAGCCTAGGATATGGGTTTCCCGGCTGTCGGCGCTGAGCTCGACTGCGGGCAGGATGCGCGGGTTTTGGCTGGATGCGGCTTTAGAGGCGCCCTCTACACTGTCGTGATCGCAGATGGCTGCGATGAGGATACCGTTTTTGCGACAAAACGCCAGCAGTTCCTCAGGAGAGAGGATGCCGTCGGAGGCTGTCGAATGCATGTGCAGATCGATTCTCATGGTGGTTATCATTCCCCTGTTTTAGTATAGTGGGATGGATTAGGGCAGAAGATTGCTGGCGCGAATCTGGGCGGCAGCTTGGCGGATCGCTTCTTCTTCCTGGACCAGAGCGAGGCGGACATAGCCTTCGCCGCCCGGGCCGAAGCTTATGCCGGGAACGACGATAACGCCCGCTTCTTTTGCGAGAGCCAGGGTAAAGGCTGTGGAATCGCGGCGGCCGTTGGGCAGCTTTGCCCAGACGAACATGGTGCCTTCGCTTTTTTCGATGTTCCAGCCGATGGAGCAGAATTCCTCTACCAGGACATCTCTGCGGCGCTGGTAAGCTTCGCGGGTTGTAGCTACGTTGCTTTGGTCGCCGGTGATGGCGGCAATGGCAGCCTTTTGCAAGGGCAGGAACATGCCGTAGTCGATGTTGGACTTGAATTGCTTGAGCCGGGCGATTATGTCGCGGTTGCCTAGGGCAAAACCGATGCGCGCTCCGGCCAAACCGTAGGTTTTGGACAGGGAATTGAATTCGATGCCTACGTCTTTTGCACCGGGGTGGGAGAGGAAGCTGCCGCCTTCTTTGCCATCGAACACAAGTTCGCTGTAGGCATTGTCGTGCAGGATGATGATGTTGTGCTGGGCGGCAAACGCGATCGCTTGTTGATAGAACTGGGGCGGCGCCAGCTTTGCCACCGGGTTGTTGGGGTAGGACAGGATCATCAGCCGGGCTTTTTGCGCGATGTGGTGCGGGATGGCGGAGAAATCCACCAGAAAGGCGTTCTCGCGGCGCAGAGGCATCGGATAGACCTGCATGCCTGCTATCATAGGCCCGACACTGAAAATGGGATAGCCTGGATCGGGCGCTAGCACGATGTCGCCGGCGTCGCCTACTACCATGCTCAGGTGGGCCAGGCCATCCTGGGAGCCCAGCAGGGACTGGACCTCGGTTGTCGGGTCGATGGTGACGGAATAGCGGCGCGCATACCACAGCGCTGCCGCCTCCTGTAGGGGAGCGGTATCGGTCAGGGCATAGACATAGGCGGCCGGATCGCGGGCTTCACGGATCAGGGCGTCGATGATTTCCTGACTGGGGGGAATATTGGGCGTGCCTACGCTTAGATCGATTACGCTGCGCCCTTTTGCCAAAACCTGTTGTTTGATGTCGCTCAGCCGGTTGAAGATGCCGGTTTCGAGCTTGTCCATCCGGGAAGAAAAACGCATAGTAACCTCCGATTTATTTCAGCTTCGCGTAAGTTTTGTCGATAAAGCGCTGGGCGTCTACGATGAAGCGCTCGTGGTCGCCGTGGCCAATGGGGCCTTTCTCGTCGGCGGCTTCCACGCGAAACAGCACCCGGCGGCCTTCCGAGCCGGTGATGGTGGCGGTTACGGTAATTTGCATGCCGACGGGGGTGGCTGCGGTGTGCTGGATGTTGACCAGCGTGCCTACGGACGTGTAGCCTTCGGGCAGGGGAATGGCCTTTACTGCGGCGGCTTCCATCAGGGCGATGAGATAGGGCGTGCCGAGTACGTCCAAGGCGCCGCTTTTTAGGGTGCGGGCGGTCATCCGCTGTTCAACCTTGAGCTGGAATTGGGCTTGTTTGCCTGTCGGAAATGAAAAATCCATGAGAACCTCCTGTTAAGAATGGTGGGGAATGACTCTATAGATAGTTGCAGCGTGCAAGACCATCGCCTGCACGCTGTACTGTTTGCTTTACTGGCTGAGCTATATGGCCGGAACCACCTAGACGCTGAATTTGGGCGCTTCGCCCGTTTCGTTGCCGGAGGGCGGTTGGGTATCCTGTTGAGGCTGGTTGGCCTCGGGGATTTCAGCAGCCGGCGGCTGGGCGTCGGTGGATTCTTCGAAGGGGGGCAGGGTTTTGCCTTCCATGATGGCATCGAACTCTTCAGTGGTTAGCTTTTCCCGCTCCAATAGGGCGGCGCATACAGCTTCTAGCTTGTCGCGGTTTTCTAAGAGCAATTGCTCGGCCTGACGGTAGGCGTTGGTGAGGAGAGACTTGATGACGGCATCGACTTTGGCTGCCACATCTTCGCTGTAGCTTTTCTGGTGGCCAAAATCTTTTCCGAGGAAAATTTCCTGTTGGCCCATTAGATACACCGGGCCGATTTCGTCGGTCATGCCGTATTCCAGCACCATTTTGCGGGCCAGATCCGTTGCGTGCTGCAAGTCGGCTTTGGCACCGCTGCTGATGTCGCCCAGGCTGATTTGCTCGGCTACGCGGCCGCCTAAGGACATGGCGATATCATCCAGCATTTTACTGCGGGTTAGGTATTTACTGTCTTCTTTGGGCAGCATCATGGTATAGCCGCCGGCTGCACCTCGGGGGATGATGGAGACTTCATGTACCGGGTCGCAGTTGGGCAGGAGCTTGGCCATAATCGCATGGCCGGCTTCGTGGTAGGCGGTGAGCTTGCGGTCTTTTTCTGTGACCAGGCTGCTCTTTTTCTCCGGGCCTACCTGTACCCTGGTAATCGCTTCTTCCAGTTCATGCATGGTGATGGCTTTTTTATTGTAGCGGGCCGCCAGGATCGCGCCCTCGTTCATGATGTTTTCAAGGTCGGCCCCGGTGAACCACGGGGTGCGCTTGGCTAGGGTCTTGAGGTCGACATCCGGGCCTAGGGGCTTGCCCCGGGAATGGACTCGAAGGATGGCTTCGCGGCCTTTGATGTCGGGGTAGTTGACGTAGATTTGCCGGTCGAAGCGGCCGGGGCGCAGCAGCGCAGGGTCTAATATGTCTGGCCGGTTGGTGGCTGCGATGATGATGATGCCTTCGTTGACTGCGAAACCGTCCATCTCGACCAGCAGCTGGTTGAGCGTTTGCTCGCGCTCGTCGTGGCCGCCGCCCATACCCGCACCCCGGTGCCGGCCAACGGCGTCGATTTCGTCGATGAACACAATGCAAGGGGCATTGCGCTTGGCATTTTCGAACAGATCGCGTACGCGAGACGCGCCCACGCCCACGAACATTTCTACGAAGTCGGAGCCGCTGATGCTGAAGAAGGGCACGCCGGCTTCTCCGGCCACAGCTTTGGCAAGCAGGGTTTTACCTGTGCCGGGCGGGCCGACCAGCAGGACGCCTTTGGGAATACGGGCGCCTAATTCCATGTATTTTTTAGGGCCTTGGAGGAAATCGACGATTTCCTTGAGCTCTTCTTTTTCTTCGTCTGCGCCGGCAACATCCTGGAAGGAAACCTTGCCCTTTTCGTCTACTGTCATTTTGGCCTTGCTTTTGCCAAAGGACATCACTTTATTGCCGCCGCCCTGGGATTGCTGCATCATGAAGAACCAGAAAA
The DNA here is from genome assembly GCA_050945815.1 of Christensenellales bacterium. Taxonomy (GTDB): domain Bacteria; phylum Bacillota; class Clostridia; order Christensenellales; family JBMNTQ01; genus JBMNTQ01. The sequence goes on along the minus strand of JBMNTQ010000119.1, from coordinate 1,442 downwards.
CGCCTATGATGATCAGCAGGAAGAGGTAGGGCAGAAAGCTGACTAGCCAGGATTGCTCGGGTACTTTTTCGAAGCTGACTTGGAAACCGTAGTCGTCCGTGGTTATTTGAGACGGCTCTTTTCCTGAGATGGCTGCAACTTGTTGTTTTAAGTCTTCCGCGAAGTTGTCGGGGACGTATGTATAAAAGTCGTATTGGTTGGGAAAGCTGTCAGGATTTAGCTTGGTGTCGCCGTAGAGGCCGTAGAGATCCCGTTCCACTACTACAATCTGTTTTACATTTTCCTCTTGAACCAACTCGATAAAATTGGTGTAGGAGATGGTCTTATCGTCGCCTCCACCTGAGGAAAAGAGGGTAGACATGAGCATAATCACCAGAATAATGATGATATACAGTCCAGGTCCTCTGAAGAATTTTTTCAAAATGATGTTCCTCCCAAACTCAGTGCGCGGATATACTATCCGCTAATTATATAATAATACCATAGAATAAAACAGGCTGCAATAATTTGGCGGGTTTGCACGGCGTTATTTATTTTCTCGCATATGCCTTGGGAGATAACACGCCGACAAACGGAAGATTTCGGTAGTCGTTGTTGTAATCTAGGCCATAGCCTATCACAAAAGCATCGGGGATTTCAAAGCCGCTGTAATCGGCTACGATATCGGTTTTGCGGCGGCTGGGTTTGTCCAGCAGGCAGCAGGTTTTGATGGAGGCGGGGTCGCGGGTGCACAGCGTATCGATGAGATAGCGCATGGTTAGCCCGGTGTCGATGATGTCTTCCACGATCAAGACGTGCTTGCCGGTGATGCTGCTTTCCAAATCCTTCTGGAAGCGCACCACACCGGAGGAGCGCGTGCTGGCTCCGTAGCTGGATACCGATATGAAATCGATCTGTACCGGTAAGTTTATCCTGCGCATTAAATCGGATAAAAATACGACAGCGCCTCGCAAAATTCCCACCATGACGATGCTTTTGCCGGCATAGTCCTGCGTGATGCGTGCGCCCATTTCGTCGATTTTTTTCGCGATTTCCTGCTCGGAAATCAGAATCTTGTCCACGTTATCTGTATACATTTGAAACCTCCACAATTATTGAGATGATGTTTTTTGTTCGGGGATGAAGGTAAAACGCAGGCAGGGGCCCAAGCTTTGTGCCAGCGTTTCGGAGATGCCGCAGCCGATTGCCCAGAGAACCTCTTGGTCTTTACAAACTAGGGGGATGCTGCCGCGCTGCCAGCGGGGGATTTTTAGATCGATGAAATAATCTTTGAGCTTTTTGGTGCCGCCCAGCCCTAAGGGGCGGATATAATCGGCAGGTTGGCGGCAACGAAGCACACAGCCTTTTGGGAAGCTTATGGGGAAATATTGGGTATATTCGGACGCGCCCACCGGCAGCCTTTGCCCTAAGGGGCGGACTTGGAGCGTTCCGCGCGGGGTGGC
>JBMNTQ010000118.1:0-6250 GCA_050945815.1 Christensenellales bacterium | reverse complement strand
CAGCTCGTTTGCGTCTTGGACTTCGCCGCCAAGATAATACGGCATACCGCAGCCGGAATACGATATGAAGCTGTCCTGTTCATAAACAACGATCTCGGCATGTTCATCGTTTCGTCTGGCTTTGGCAGCAGCGGAGGTTCCTGCGGCTACTGCACCGATAACTATAATCCGCATAATATGTCTCCTTTGTTGTAGCGATTCGGGCTTTTTTTGCAACGATACTTCTTTGCAGCAGATGGAATCGCGCTAAAAACTCGGGTTGCTTTTTGGATGGCGGTTGTATGCAGCGAAGAATCGGTCTATTTGCCTTCCTTTGGGCCTTTCACCAATTCGCACCGGCGCGCGCAAGGGCTGCATGCGGTAGGGCAGCATAGAGCCGCTATAAACGGATAGTTGAAAGTTTTCCGGCCTTTTTATATTCGCCTTTTCCAACGGCGCGTTAGCCCAATCAAAGAAACCTTGCTGCTTTAAGCTGTCGAATAGGCTTTTCTATAGGTCCGGTTTTCTACAACGTCTCTATAATTGACAGACTCTGATTGTAAGAGATTATTTACTGCTGCCGGTGTTACCACGATACATAAGACGCAGGGCTTTGTTGATTCGCTCTCGTAATTGATAGATGGGGGTCGCTTATCAAAAAAGAAGTCCAAGCATGATAGCCTCCATAACGCTTTGCCAATGTTACTATCATATTAAAAAGGTTTGTTTTTTGTCAAGAACCAAGCTGGCGCACTGTGATCCCTCACAGGCTTACGATTTTGCACCTTAGCGTCTTCTTTACAGGGAGACGATGCAACTGTTATACCTTGCTCAGAATATAAAGATTGCTTATCTTCGACAGATGGTTTACTCCACAAGATGGTTAAACCTCAGTTTTGCACACAGGGTAAGGGTTAGGAATCCATACTCAAGCAGAGAATAACGCTGTCTGCGGAGCAGGCGGTCGGTATCCCAGTACGCGGTGGAGCCTGAAAAAGTTGTTTGACTCTTTCGGGTTATGGTGCGGCCATTGTGGCTACGGATATTGAGGAGGAGGGTATTGCTCAAACAGCGGAGATGGTAAAAGAGGCTGGCGGAAGAGCAATCTATGTGAAGCTAGACGTTACGGATAAAGCTCAGGTTGAGGCTGCTGTTGATGCGGCCGTAGAGGAATTTGGCAGGATTGATATACTTTGTAACAATGCCGGGATAGGTAAAGGCGGCATGCTTAAAGACTTGGATGAGCGTACATGGGATCAGTCTATGGATATTAATGCAAAAGGACAATTTTTAGTGGCACAGGCTGTTTCTTGTGTTATGATGAAGCAGAGGTATGGACGCATAATCAATACTGCATCTCAAGCGGGAAGAATAGCGGAATATGCAAATGTCCCGTACTGTGTATCCAAATCGGCTGTATGTATGCTGACGCAAGTTTTAGCCTTGGAGCTGGCGGAGTATGATATAATGGTAAATGCTTTGGCGCCAAGTTACATTGATACGGAGCTTCTTAGAAGAGGGATTACCCAACAGGCGGCAGAACAGGGAAAGACTTATGAGGAGCTTATGGGGACTTTGTTGAAAACTGTTCCCTTAGGGCGCATGGCGAAACCGGAAGAAATAGCGGAGTTGGTAGCGTTTCTTGCCAGTGAAAAGAATAGCTATATGACGGGAACGCTGCAATTTATAACAGGCGGTAAATTCATGCAATGATCCTATACGATGCAAAGCTAGAGAGATGATGGGGGAAAGCATGCAGGAGCCGCAGAGTGGAAAAGGTTTGGAACGTATGCGGGAGACCGCGGAGAGAGCAGGCTTTCCCCTGCTTTTTTCGAATCGTTCTATATTTTATCGGATGGGGAGCGGTCTGTGATGGAGAATGGGTTGGAAATGGGGACAGGCATGGAGAAAGGGAGAAAACGGCAGCTGACGATTGTGCTGTATTTGCTCATGCTGGCGCAGGCGCTGGTTACAACGATCATTGGGCCGCTGGTGTCGGTGTTTATTGAGGAATATTCTATATCCCTTTCGCAGAACGGGTTGATACCGCTTATGCAGGGTCTGGGAGGGGTGGTATCCGTCCTATATGGTATGATGTTCTCAGATTCTATCAAAAAATCCAAGTTGATTACGATATTTTTTGCTTTGTATACGGTCAGCATGGTTGCGGTGTCGTTTTCAAAAACGTATGCTCTGTTGGTTGTCCTCTTTTTTGTGATCGGCGCCAGCACAAAGATGATCGATGCAATGCTCAATGCATATGTGGCGGAACTGCACCAGGAGAACAGGACGTTGTATCTCAATTTACTGCATGCTTTCTTCGGCGTGGGAGCGCTTACAGGCTCTATCGTATCGGGGGCCTTTGTTAGCGCGGAGGTGCGTTGGCCCTGGATATTTATAACCCTTGGCGTGTTTTGCTGCGTGTTGCTTGCCGCGTTTGTGCTTGTGAACAGGAAGCATCCTGAGGTTGAGGCAAAATCCTCCTCGAAGGTGAATTTTGCCGATGTCCGGGAAATTATCAAGCAAAAGAAGATTTTTGTTCTGGCAGTGCTTTGCCTATTGTATGCTGGTTTTTACATAAGCATATCTACGTGGATGCCTACTTATATGCAAACCTTTTCCGGGACAGGCGTGATGCTGGCGGGTATTACTGTGTCGGCATTCTGGGTGGGCGTTATAGTGGGCAGGCTCATCTCCCCGTTGTTGACAAAAAAAATCGGCAGCAAGAAGCTTATACTTTCCAATTGCCTGATTGCGGGGATTTTGTTTATTGTTGCGACGGCTGTTGGCAACCCGACTCTGTTTATGGTTGTGCTTGTGATAAACGGCTTTCTTGTGGGGCCAGTTGTGCCGTTGTGTGTGTCTACGGCGTCGGGGCTTTACCCCAGTAATACGGGGGCTGCCTCTTCTTTGATTTTCTTGTTTACGGCTATAGGGGCATTTCTGGTGCCTTGGCTGGTGGGTGTTGTTGCGGAAAATATGGGCTTTGTGGCGGCGTTTATACTATGCGGGCTGATGCCGCTTATAAGTGCGTTGCTTGCGGTTAGCTATCCTAAAGAAAGGGCGGATGACCGGCTTGCTGGCAACGGCAGCGGTCGAGAGGGAACGGTTTCGCAATAAGGCGGCGCGCGGGGCATATTCGGACAGATGATGGCGAGAGAGATAGGAGCAACGTATTGCTTTATCTGGGGGCTTAGGTGGAGGCTTATCGCTTGTAGGCAGAGCCTTTGGACGCGGCTAGGCGGGAGATATGCGGCAGGGCGGCATCGGTGGGATGCTGCCCTGCTTTTGTGTATATTTGGACCGGGTCGGGGGCGGCAAACGGACAGCGGCCGGTTTTGACAATACTTTTGTTGGGCAGATTGATTGAAGGGAGTTTTGGGCAAACTGTGGGAGAGTTGCAGTTTAGGTTTCGGAAGGCTTGGGCCACGGAGGGGGATGGTCTGGGCAAAGTGGGGGCTTTTTAGGGCAGGTAGGATACATTTTTTTCTATTTTGGGCGCTATTGGTTGCAATATCAACATAATAGCGCGTCCTGCTGTGGTATACTAGGCTCATCAAACATGAGGGAGGATTTTGGAATGGGAAAACGACTTACCGAAAAAGTGGCATGGGTCGGCAAAGTGGATTGGGAATTGAAGAAGTTCCACGGAGATGAATATTCTACACGGAAGGGATCGTCCTACAATTCCTATTTGATAAGAGATGGAAAGAACGTATTGATCGATACGGTGTGGCAGCCTTTTGACGAGGAGTTTGTAAGCAACCTTAGCCAGGAAATCGACTTGAAAGATATTGATTATATTGTCGCGAATCATGCGGAGATTGACCATAGCGGCGCCCTTCCAGAGCTGATGCGGCTTATTCCGGATACGCCTATCTATTGTACGGCTAACGCTGTTAAATCCTTGAAGGGACATTTTCATCAGGATTGGAACTTTGTGACGGTTAAGACCGGAGATACCCTGGACTTGGGGAGCACGAAGCTGATTTTTGTGGAAGCGCCCATGCTGCATTGGCCGGACAGTATGTTCTGTTATTTGACTGAGGAGAATATTCTATTTTCCAACGACGCGTTCGGCCAGCACTATGCTACTGAATCGTTGTATAACGACACAGTGGACAACGCGGAACTCTATGCCGAGGCCATCAAATATTATGCAAACATCCTCACTCCGTTTTCGCCCCTGGTGATTAAGAAAATTCATGAGGTTTTGGGCTTTGAGCTGCCGGTGGACATGATTTGTCCGAGCCATGGCGTTATTTGGAAAGAAGACCCGGCGCAGATCATCCATACATATTTGAAGTGGGCGGATTCCTACCAGGAAAACCAGATCAGCATCATCTACGACAGTATGTGGGGCGCGACACGGCGTATGGCGGAGGGGATTGCTGCAGGTATACGCAGCCAGGATCCGTCTGTAACGGTTAAACTGATGAATGCGGCCACCTCGGACAAAAACGACGTGGTTACCGAAATTTTCCGCTCGAAAGCCATTCTTGTGGGTTCGTCTACGATTAACCGCGGTATCCTGCATTCTATCGGCGGCCTGCTGGAGATGATAAAAGGGCTTAAATTTACCGGCAAGAGCGCAGCGGCATTCGGCAGCTATGGCTGGAGCGGGGAGTCGGTGGGCAACATCAGCAAGGCCCTGGCTGATGCGGGCTTCCATGTACACGACGAAGGCCTCAAGACTCTTTGGATGCCTGACGGGGAGGGCCTTGCAAAATGTGAGGCATATGGGAAGAGCTTGGTCGGCGGCCGGTAAGATTGAGATAAAAGGCATTGATTTAATGAAATACGCTTATATGCCAGGGAAAAGGGGCTGTTGAAAGGCTTTTTCCCTGGGTGTGGGCAGGATAAAAAAGCAAACGCGCTGCCCTTTGGTTTATGGGCAGCGCGTTTGTTTTTGCCTGGGGGCAGGGATGTTGGCGCCGGGGCGATTTTTGCATTGGAGAAGGGACGCGTTACAGCGGCCGATGTGGGCGGAGGCTTTGGGGGGAAGAGGGAGAAAGTGCCATAGAGAGCTAAAAAATACAAAAATTAAGGAAAGATTGATATAAACTGTGATGACAATGATGTATAAATAATATATAATAAAAAATACTTTTCTTTTTTTGATGCAAAATTTGATTCGAATTCCTTTTTCGTATGTTGCCCAGATCGGGCAGAAGAATGATAAACTCGTCTGCTTGGCAGTTTTGTGGCACATGGGAAATAGGGAAGGGTGCTGTTTTTAATTCGGGTGATTTGAGGTGGGTAAAAATGCGGCTAAAATTGATTGCTTGTAAGGTTTTCTACCGGGAAATCAGCCTGTTGACGGCTACTTGCAAGCATTTTATTGATGTGACTTATTTACAGCAAGGGCTGCATGATACGCCTAAAAAGCTGAATCAGGCTTTGCAAAATGAAATAGTTCGAATTGACCAAGGCGATGATATCTACTCGACTCCCGACAGGCATGGACAGGATTTTGACGCGATTCTCATTGGGTATGGGCTTTGTTCCAATGGGGTGGTGGGGCTATTTTCAGAGAAATATAGGCTGGTGATTCCTCGGATAGATGATTGTATTGGGCTGTTTTTGGGAAGCAGGGAGCATTATAAGCAGGCTTTTGACGCGAACCCGGGTACGTATTGGTATACCCCTTCCTGGATTGAATGTGCCTATACGCCGTCTATACGCAACATTGAATTAAAGCGGGAGAAATACGTGGAGATGTATGGCGAGGAAAACGCCGATTATCTCATTGAAAATGAATTTTCCACAGACAACTATTCCACGGCTGCCTACATCAAGTGGGAGGGGCTGGATTTTCCGGAATATGAGGAATATACCCGGCAGGCGGCTGCTGACATGGGGTGGAACTATTTAGATTTTCTGGGAAAGGATTATTTTTTGAGAGACTTTATTCAGGGGAAATGGGATGAACGGTTTCTTGTGGTTCCGCCCGGGTCGGAAGTGAAAGCCGAATACGACGGCAGCTTGATGTCTGCGGCGAAGAAGGGTGAGGAGGATTGACGCCGAGGGCGCTTTGGGGCCTATGGCGAGCAGAATACAGGATTAGTTTGTTGGAGGGGGCGTCATAGATTGCAGCATCTAGTTAGCATTGCGGGAAGCCAGACTAGGAAAATTTATGCGGAGCATGGGGAGAATTTGGCGGACGTGCTTGTGCGGGCAGGGCTTGCCATTGCGCTGCCGTGTAATGGCATGGGACGATGTAAGAGCTGCCGGGTGCGCATTGACGGCGCTGCGCAGAGTAGTGAGTTCG
>JBMNTQ010000117.1:0-6319 GCA_050945815.1 Christensenellales bacterium | reverse complement strand
ATATGAGGAGTATTGACTAGTTTTGGGGTATTCTAAACATAAGGGCGCTTGGGGTATGTAAAAAAACGCGAGAATACGGGAATGACGAGGTGCGAACATGGGAATTGGCTGTGACGCCTGTCTGCGCGGCTGTGAGGTACAGGCCGGTGTGGAGCGGCGGCGTAGAGTCGGCCTGCTGGGCGGGACGTTTAACCCGGTGCATGTTGGGCATGTTGCGCTAGGCATGCAGGCGAAGAAGGAATTTTCCCTGGATGGGGTGGTGTATGTGCCGGTAGGGCTGCCGCCGCATAAGCGGGATGAATTTGTGGCGGATGCTCAGGACCGCTTTGCTATGCTGCAATTGGCTGTGGGGGGGCAGCCGGGTTTGTCTATTTCTCGGATTGAGATGGACAGACAGGGCTACACCTATACTGTGGATACCTTGACGGACTTAAAATGCCTGTATCCTGACGATGATTTTTATTTTATCATTGGAGCGGATACCCTTTTCGAGGTGCAGACCTGGAAAAATGTTGCACGAGTTTTTGAGCTTTGCGGGTTTATTGTCTTTTATCGGCCGGGGCATCATGCGGTGGCTATGATGGAAGAAGTCGGACGATTGCGGGAGGCTTATGGGGCTCGGATGCAGTTTGCGGAATTTACCGGGCCGGATGTGTCGTCGACGCTGATTCGGCACAAGCTGGAGCGGGGAGAGAGCGTGGAAGGGATGTTGCCGCCGGGAGTGGAGCGTTATATTCTGGAGAATGGGGTTTATGGATGAACAGAATAGAAAGGCTGGAGAAACTGAGGGCGACGTTGGAAGAGAGGCGGCTTTTGCATACTTTGGGTGTGGAGCGGACGGCCCAAGCCCTGGCGCGCCGCTGGGGATGTGATGAGGAGAAGGCCGCTTTGGCGGGGCTTTTGCACGATTGTGCAAAGGACATTCTTCCGGAGCTGGCCATGGAAAAGGCGCGGGAGCTGGGCTTTGCTTTTGACGCTTACGAGTGTTTTGAACCCAAGCTGATGCATGCGCCGCTGGGGGCTGCCTTGGCCCGGCAGGAATACGGTGTTTGTGATGATGAGGTGCTTTCTGCCATCAAATTTCATACCACAGGCAGGAAAAATATGATTTTGCTAGAAAAGATAGTATATATGGCCGACTTCATTGAGCCCGGCCGGGTTTTCTACGGGGTAGAGGAACTGCGTGAACTGGCTTGGACGGACCTAGACGAGGCGTTGTTGTTCGGGTTGAGGCAGGAAATCTGTTCTGTGGTGGAGCGGGGCGGTATTGTGCATCCGGACAGCATCCAAGCGATGAACTGGCTGGTTATGTCGGCAAAGTAAGGAGGGAAATGTTTGAAAGAGGCGTTACAGCGAGCAAGGGAAATTGCGGAAATCCTGTATGAGAAGGGTGCGGACAAGATACGCATCATCGATATTGCGGACATGACGGTGATTGCGGATTGCTTTGTGGTGTGCAGCGGACGTTCCGCCGTACAGGTGAAGGCGCTTTGCGATGCGGTGGAGGACAAAATGGAGGAGAAAGAGGTTTTGCCTGCACGCAAGGAAGGCTATCGGCCGGGGCGCTGGATTGTGCTGGATTATCTGGATGTATTGGTGCATATTTTCCACGAGGAGGAACGGGCGTTTTATGATATTGAGCGCTTGTGGTCGTCCGGGCAGAATTGTTTTGATTATCCGGAAGAAGCATAAAGAAGCAGACTGCTTGCCGATGTTTGGGTGATGATTGCCCGAGATAGCTATAAAGAAACCCCTCTGCCGCGAAAGTGGACGCGTCAGGGGGGATTTTTATAGCGAAGAGCGCTGCTTTTTTGGGCCTTGCCGGTTGTGCTTTGGATGGAGCTTAGCGCACCGGACGGTTGGGCGGCCTGCGTTTTGTGTGGGGACGAGGGCAGGAGCGGCCGCGCGCTGTTGTGTGGCGCCTGCTGCGAGACCCAAAACGCGCTTTTCTGCGCCGAGCCTTGTTGAAAAGACGCAAGATCAGGAGGAGGATGAGTAGACCCGCGATGGCAATAAACAGAATGGACAGCAGATTTGGCGTGTCTGCCGGGGTTGTGTCGATGGGGGTTTGAGTAGCTGTGGAAGGTTGGGCGCCGGGGTTTTCCGCTACGGCGCGGGTGGCTACTAGCTGGCATTCCCCGATTTTTTTGCCATTTAGAAGAATTTGGCCATCGCCTAGAACCGCTCCTTTGCTGATCGGGGCATAGACCATGGCGGTATCGAATGTGGGCCGGATTTCCACTGCGCCGCCTGCTTCGATGGCTTGTTGTACGTCTTGGGTCCAGCCATAGAAACGAGCGGTTTCGTCGTATTGGCAGGCGAGGGAAAGCTCGCCGCCTTGTATATCGTCCTGCGCCGCGTTTTGCACGGTGAGGCGGCTGGACAGTTCTTCGTCCATCACATCTTGGAGGGTATAGGAGCTGTAATTGTCGAACCCGAATTGCAGCAGCGAGACGGAATAGGGAAAACGCAGCTCGCCTGAATAGTCGCCGTCGTTGAATACGCAGGCAATCAGGGTGACATCGTTTCGCGTAGCGCTGGACACCAGGCATCCAAGGGCTGTGCCAGTGGTGCCGGTTTTGACGCCGGTGGCCCCTTCAAAATAAGAGGCGTTGTCTGGGCGGACCAGACGGTTGGAATTGCGCCAGGATCGGGCGGCGCTTTTGTTGGTTTTCCCCACTTGATAGGTGACTGTGGAGACAATTTTTGCGAAATGGCCGTTTTGCAGGGCTATGCTGGTGAGCTTTGCCATATCGATGGCAGTGGTGTAGTGATCGTCGTCGTGACGGCCGTGGGGGTTGGTGAAATGGGTATTTCTAAGCCCCAATTCCTGGGACTTTTCGTTCATGAGGTCGCAGAATTCCTCGACGCTGCCGGAAACATATTCCGCGACTGCCACGGCAGCATCGTTGCCGCTTTGCAGCATGAGCCCGTACAGCATTTGGCGCAAGGTCAGCCGTTCACCCTCGACCAGGGCGATGTTGCTGTTGTCGCCGCCGCTGAAGGAAGCCGCGCGGGCGCTGACTACTAGGGTATCGTCGAGGTTGCCATGCTCCAGTGCGAGCAGGCAGGTCATGATTTTTGTAGTGCTGGCAGGGTAGATCTTGCCGGTGCCGTTGCCGCTAACCAGGACTTCGCCGGTATCGGCGTTCATTAAGGCGATGCCCCCAGCTTTTAGCGCGTTGCCTTCGTATAGGGGCGCAGCCAGCGTGTTTAAGGGGAATAGCAGCAGGATTAAAAGCGCCAACAAGATGGGCACAATACGTTTCAAAGGATTCTTCCTCCCTGTCAGATTGAATGGTTTGGCCAGACATACTACATTATTTTACACGTTTTGCAGCATGAATGCAAACCCTATTGTGGCTGTGGGGATATTTCACCGGCGGGCGGATGATTCTGGGTTTGGACAAGGAGAAAGGGGGAGGGGGGACAGAGAAGAAATGCAGGATATCAGTAGGGGCTGAGTGTTAATTTATGGGGGATTGTGTTATAATATTCAGCAGAAAGCATGGATGCTTTTGACGATGGAAAGACGGGATTTGGGTTCCCTGAAAAGACGCGTTTGGGAGGTGTTGTTGTCGTGAATGAGAGGATTCTGGTGGTGGATGACGAGCCATTGATCATCAAGGGCTTGCGGTACAGCTTGGAGCAAGATGGCTACTGGGTGGACGAGGCAGCAGACGGGGAGGAAGCCTTGCAGAAGGTTAGGGAAACCCAGTATGATTTGATGCTGCTGGACGTGATGCTGCCCAAAATGAGCGGAATTGAGGTTTGCCAGGCTGTACGGGAAACGTCGGATATCCCGATCATTATGCTGACTGCTAAAGGCGAGGATATGGACAAGATATTGGGGCTGGAATATGGCGCTGATGATTATATGACCAAGCCTTTCAACATACTGGAAGTAAAGGCGAGAATTAAGTCGATCCTGCGGCGTGCTTCCAGCAAGGAGGGCAATGCGAAAAAGCAGGTGGTTGAATATAGGGATATGTCTGTGAATACAGTCAACCGCACGGTTACCATCCGGGGCAAGGAGGTTGTGCTGACGGCCAAGGAATTTGATTTGCTCAAGCTGTTTATCACAAATCCGGGCAAGGTGTTCAGCCGGGAGGACTTATTGGAGACCATTTGGAAATACAATTATTTGGGTGAGGTACGCACAGTGGACGTACACATCCGCCGCTTGCGTGAGAAAATCGAACAGGACACCACCAAGCCGGAATATATTCTGACAAAATGGGGAGTGGGCTATTATTTTGCGGATTAAACTTCCTGAAAATTTGCTATACTCCATACGCACGAAAATCATTGTAGCGTTCCTGCTGCTTATGGCCGTAACGTTTGGGGCTATCAGTTTTTCTGTTTCCCGGATTATTGGTACATATCTTGTAGAGCAGCAGGTGGAGACTCAGTTGTACACAGCGGAGCAGGTGGCGGTGGAAGCGGCACCCTATCTTTCTGTGGCCAATTCCGACCAGCTTTACAAAATCTGTGCGGAGAGGGCGCAGGAATATGGGGGGCGCTTGTTGATTTTGGATAACAACGGTGTGGTGCAGGTTGAGAGCTTTTCCCAAATAAACGGCTATCAGCTGAGCCACATGGAAGTGCAGGAGATACTCTCAGGTGCGGCTACGTCCTATGGATTTCACCGGGTGGGTGAGGACGGAAATGAGGAGGGCCAGGATATTTGGGCTGTGTATGCTTGCTGTGCCATCACGTCGGATTCCCAAACCATAGGTGTGTTGGTGTTTGTGTCTTCTTTGCAAGAGGTGGTTGCGCGCATGAACAGCCTGGAGAGCCGTACGGTGATGACTTTCTTGCTGGTTAGCCTGTTGGCCGTTATTGTGGGCGTGGTTTTGTCCAGCCGGGTCTTGCGCCCGGTACGGGTATTGAATCAGGCTGCGATCGCTATTAGTCAGGGGGATTTTAAACAGAAAATTAAGGTCAGCGGGAAATCTGAGCTGGCACAGTTGGCCCAGACCTTTAATATTATGAGCAACAAGCTGGATAATATGGAACGCTTGCGCAATGAGTTTGTGTCGAATGCGTCTCATGAGCTTAAAACGCCTTTAAGCTCGATTAAGATTCTGGTGGAATCGCTTTTATATCAGCCGTCGGATTCGGCAATACAGGCGGAATTTTTGCAGGATATTAACTCTGAGATAGACAGGTTGAACGCTGTGATCAGCGACCTTTTGCTGCTGGTGCATATCGACCAGCAGGATATCGAACCGCAGCTTTCGGCTATGCCCTTAGGTGAGGTATTGGAGAAGGTGGTTAAGGGCTTGATGCCGCTGGCTAGACAAAAGGATATTACCATCAGCTTGCATATGCAGCAGGAGGTTTCTGTGCTGTGTGATGCGTTGAAATTGCAGCAGGCATTTTCCAATCTGGTGGACAACGGCATTAAATATACCGAGGAGGGCGGGACTGTGCGCCTGGAGGTGGAAGAGCGGGGCGAGATGGTTTGCGTGAGTGTGTCGGACGACGGCATGGGCATTCCTGAAAAGGATATTCCCCATGTGTTTGACCGGTTCTACAGGGTGGACAAGACCCGTTCTAGGGGCACCGGCGGCACCGGACTGGGGCTGGCGATTGTGCAGAAAATTATTCTGATGCACCGGGGGCGCATTGAACTAGACAGCGTGGAGGGCGTGGGTACCGAATTTCGCGTGTATTTACGCAGGGCCTGACAAGGCTTTGCTGCGGATGGAAAGAATGAGGAGCGTATAGCATGAAGATAAAGCGGTGGATAGCTCTGCTGCTGGTGGCGGCGATGTTGCTGCTGGCCGGGTGCAGCATCTTTATCAGCGAGGAGGATAAGGGGAACATTGAGATTGTGCCCCAGATTGCGGATGTGAAGAGCGATGAGGTTACAGCTACTCTTTATTTCCCCTATGACGACCCCAGCGGAATGCTTTTTTTGCTGTCCGGTGATACGAGGAAAATCAGCATTGCGCCCAATGAACGCCTGGAGGCGGCGGTGTTGCGGGAAATGATCAGCGGACCGTCGGATGGGAAGTCCGGATTGAAGACCGTGCTCAATCCGGATATCAGCGTGACTTCTGTGCAGGTGAATGGGGAATATCTGTTTTTAACCCTGAGCAAGGAGTTTTTGCAGCCCAATGGCATTGCCGATGGGTGGGAGCAGGACGAGGAGATTGCCAAGCAGCGCAATGATTTGCAGAAGCTGGTGACGTATTCGGTGGTCAATACCTTGCTTTTGCTGGGACAGGACTATAGCCGGGTGCAGATTATGGTGGACAAGACCGGGGACGGGAGCGGTGAGCGGCTGACCTATGCCGAGCTGGGCTTTGTC
>JBMNTQ010000116.1:0-6427 GCA_050945815.1 Christensenellales bacterium | reverse complement strand
AGGGGCGGATATAATCGGAAGGTTGGCGGCAACGAAGCACACAGCCTTTTGGGAAGCTTATGGGGAAATATTGGGTATATTCGGACGCGCCCACCGGCAGCCTTTGCCCTAAGGGGCGGACTTGGAGCGTTCCGCGCGGGGTGGCGGTGGCACCGGGGATGCGCAGCGGTATGGACCAGGGGGCTTCCTCGGACGCCGGGGATTGAGACAGCAGAAGCATACCGCTGCTTTCCCGGGCAAGGACGCCGCCGGGCAGGGGGATGCTGCCGCTGCGCAGGGCTAAGACTGCATCGACATGCTGTTGCCGCAAGTTTTTCAGACTGCCCAGCCTAGACAGAGCGATGCGCAGCACCCGGCGCTTTAAAGCGAGGGGCTGTTGCCCAAGGGCGTCTGTGGAAAAGGCCAGACCGTCTTTTTGTATGTCGGATAGGCTGCGGAAGGATTGGTGGGCCAATTCGTTTAAGTAGGCGTTTTCCTCCGCTAGCAGGTCGGCGCTGCGGCACAGGGCGTCGGTGATGTTGGGGTTGTAGTGTTTTTGCAGGAAGGGCAGAAGCTCGTGGCGGATGCTGTTGCGACGAAAGCGCAGGCTTTGGTTGGTTTCGTCCTGCAAAAAGGGGATGTTGTGTGCTGCGCAGTATGCGAGGATTTCTTCTTTGCTGGTGGACAGCAGCGGACGAATCAGGCGGCCGCGCTTTTTAGGCATACCGCAAAGGCCCTGTATGCCGCTGCCTCGCAGAAGGTGCAGCAGGACGGTTTCTGCCTGATCGTCTTTGTGGTGGCCAAGGGCGATCTTTTGCGCGCTGCATGCGTCGGCAGCTTGATTCAGCGCCTGATAGCGCAGGGTGCGGGCGGCTTCTTCTACGCTTTGCCGGGTTTTTTTGATGTGGGCGGGCGTGTCTACATAGGAGAGGGTGAACGCTATGCCCAGTTTTTCGCAAAATGTACGGGAAAAAACCGCATCGCCGTCTGCTGCTGCACGCAGGCCATGGTGGACATGGGCAGCGGTTAGGGAAATATCCAGAGTTTTCTGGAGCTTCCATAGAATATGCAAGAGGGCCATGGAATCCGCGCCGCCGGACAGGGCGACCAGCACCGTTTCTCGCGGTGCTAGGAGGGCGTGTTGTTTGATTGCGTGCAGGACGGCGGAGGGTAGGCTCATTTTACATCTTCCTGTATAGGTTTTTGTATCGTTGGAGAAAGGGCGATCTGGTAGAGCAGCCCATTTCAGGACGACAATATCAATATTGTAACCAATCTGTCCCACGTTTGGCAAGGATAGGAGCAAAAATAAATGGGAGTTTTATGGAAGCGGCTGAGATTGTGCGCGGACGAGGGAAGTTGATGGAAAAGTTATGGAAAACCCGGGGTGGGTTTCTTGTAATTCCAGGGGGTTTATATTATCATAAAAAGAGGATACAGAGAGACGATTTGTTAGCATATTTGGAGGATTGGCGACAGTTTGAAGGAGGAGCTGGTGGAATGAGTGTTGCTTACTATGCTGAAAATGAGCACGGCCTTGGGGAGAAGACTGTTTTTCATGCGCTGGGGGAGGCTATTGCCCCTTATGGGACGGTTAAAAAAGCGCTGATTCTTCCGCCGGACATGACTCGGGGCAATTCCTATGCGGGCCCGATCACTTGCCGCTTATATGAGATGTTGGGGCAGGATTGTCAGGTGGATATTCTGCCGGCGCTGGGCACCCATATGCCGATGAGCGAGGGGGAGATAGGCGCTATGTATCCCGGGATTCCTGCGCAGCGCTTTATCGTGCATAAATGGCGTGAGGATGTGGTGAAAATCGGGGAAGTTCCTGCGGCGTTTGTACGGGAGGTTTCCGAGGGATTGATGGATGAGGCGATTGACGTTGAGGTGAATAAGCATCTGTTGGACCCTTCCTATGATCTGATCGTTTCTGTGGGGCAGGTGGTGCCTCATGAGGTGGTGGGGATGGCCAATTATTCCAAGAATATATTTGTGGGATGCGGTGGCTTTTCCATGCTGAACAAGACGCACTTTTTAGGTGCGCTGTATGGGATGGAGCGCATGATGGGCCGGGACGATACGCCGGTGCGCCGGGTGTTGGACTATGCACAGGGGCTTTTGACGGACATCCCGTTGCTGTATGTGCTGACTGTTACCAGCAGACAAAAGGACGTGACCTGCTTGGACGGACTGTTTATTGGGACGGATCGGCAGCCTTTTGAAAAGGCGGTGGCTTTGAGCCAGCAGAAAAACCTGGTGTTTTTAGACCAGCCTTTGAAGAAGGTGGTTTGTTATTTGGAGCCGGAGGAATTTAAGACTACCTGGGTGGGCAACAAGGCCATTTATCGGACCCGGATGGCCATTGCCGACAACGGTGAGCTGATTGTGATTGCGCCGGGGGTGCATCGCTTTGGGGAGGACATGGACAACGACGCCTTGATTCGGAAATACGGCTATTTTGGGCGCGACCAGACGTTAGCCTGGGTGAGGGACCGTGCGTGCAGCGACCTTGGCGAAAACTTGTCTGTGGCGGCGCACTTGATCCATGGATCGTCTGATGGGCGGTTTCGCATCAGCTATGCGCCGGGGCATCTGAGCCAGGCTGAGGTGGAAAATGCGGGCTTTGCCTATCTGCCCCTTGAGCAGGCCTTGGAGAAATATGATATAGGGAAGCTGCGGGATGGATTGAATACGGTGGATGGTGAGGAGATATTCTATGTTTCCAACCCGGCCTTGGGGCTTTGGGCGCACCGGGAGCGTTTCTTTCAACAATAGGCGGGCGTGTAAGTTGGCGGGCGTGTATTCGCGCGTT
This sequence comes from Christensenellales bacterium, assembly GCA_050945815.1. GTDB lineage: Bacteria > Bacillota > Clostridia > Christensenellales > JBMNTQ01 > JBMNTQ01. Next base: position 3,633 of record JBMNTQ010000116.1, on the reverse strand, counting down.
GCCGACGGGCGGCGGCCAGGGCGGCCAGTATGATTTTTAGGAGGTTGTTCTATGCGTAAGATTAGCTTTGATATCAGTGGCCAGGTGGCTGTTGTGACCGGCGCCGGCGGGATTCTTTGCTCGGTGTTGGCCAGACAGCTGGTTGAGCAAGGCGTTTTGGTGGCTTTGCTGGACATCGATGGGGAGAAGGTTCAAAAACTCGCCGATGAGATTGTTGCCGAGGGCGGCGGCGCTATGGCGGTGCAGGTGGATGTTTTAGATAAGCAGAGCGTGCAGGAGGCTTGTGGGAAGGTGATGGAGCGGTTTGGTACGGTGGATATTTTGATCAACGGCGCCGGCGGCAACAAGGCGGCGGCAACCACCAGCCCAGAGCTGCCCTTCTTTGATTTGACGGACGACGCGATTAATTGGGTATTTAACTTGAACCTTGTCGGTACCATTTTGCCGACCCAGGTTTTTGGCAAGGTGATGGCTCAAAACGGCAAGGGGAATATTATTAATATATCGTCGATGGCGGCGTTTAAGCCTTTGACCCGTACCATGGCGTATAGCGCGGCCAAGGCCGGCATCAGCAACTTTACCCAGTGGATGGCGGTGCATTTTGCACAGGAATATTCTCCGAATATCCGCGTGAACGCTATTGCGCCGGGCTTTTTGTTGACCCAGCAGAACTATTATCTGTTGGTGGACAAGGATACGGGCGAGCGTACGCCCCGGGGTGATCAGATTCTTGGGGGGACTCCTATGGGGCGCTACGGTGAGCCGGAGGAGCTGGTGGGCGCAGTGGTCTACCTTTGTTCGGAGGCAGCTTCTTTTGTGACCGGGATTGTGTTGCCTATCGACGGGGGCTTCTCGGCGTATCCGGGGGTTTGAGAGAGGAGTTTTTGCATGGAGATCCTGGTATTGGAGGCCAGCACCAGTTCGGCGAAGGCGATGGTGTATGATGGGCGAAGGGGTGTGGTGGCGATGGATAGCTGCCCGTATCCCGCTCATGTCAACGATGTGGTGACCCATGATGCCCAAGGGGAGCTGGAGATTTTGCTGGGGCTGGGGAAGAGGATGGCGGCGGGACGGGACATTGCCGCTATCAGCCTGGTGGGCACCTGGCACAGCCTGATGCTGGCGGATCGGGATATGCGCCCCTATACGCCCATTTATACTTGGGCGTATAGGGGGGCTGCGCAGGTGGCTGGGCAGCTTCGCCGAAACCAGGAGCAGACGGCGGCGCTCTACCAAAAGACCGGCTGTATGGTTCATGCCATGTATCCGGCGTATAAGCTGATGAAGCTGCAGCAGGACGGACAGGTGGGCAGGGAGACTCGGGTTTGTTCGCAGGCTGATTATATATTCTATTGTTTGACCGGCGAATGGGCGGTTTCCCAGAGCATCGCTTCGGGGACGGCGCTGCTGAACATTCATTCTTTGGCTTGGGATGAGGAGATGTTGGAGCTGGCGGGGATTGGCGAGGGGCAACTGCCTCCTGTGCGCCCGCATACCTATACGGCGCCCCTTTGTGCTTTGGCGGCAAGGGAGCTGGGCCTTTCGCCGGGTATTCCGGTAGCGGTGGGCAATGCTGACGGTGCGCTCAACCAGGTGGGGGCCGGGGCAATGCGGGAGGGTGTGATGACCTTGTCGGTGGGCACCAGCGGCGCGCTGCGCATGGCTGTGGAGGCGCCGGTGATCCCCGAGATTCCTTCGACTTGGTGTTATTATGCTCCGGGCAAATGGCTCAGCGGCGCGGCTACCAACGGCGCTACCAATTGTGTGGACTGGTTTTTGCAGCAGACTATGCAGGGCAGGGCGGGCTTTGCCGAGATGGAGGCTCAGATGCCCGAGGATACTCTGGATTTCCCGGTGTTTTTACCGTTTCTCTATGGCGAGCGCTGCCCCGGCTGGCAGGATGAGCGCAGCGGCGCTTTTTGCGGTGTGAAGGGAAACCATGGCGCGGGGCATTTCTACCGGGCTGTGCTGGAGGGGGTTTTGTTTAACCTCTACCATTGTTATCAGATTTTAACGGAGGTGGGAGGCACCCCTGAGAAGATCTGTGTGTCCGGGGGGATTTTGAATTCCTTGCGGTGGACCCAGATGCTAAGCGATATCGTGCAGCGAGAGCTGGATTGCCCTGAAATGGAGCAGGCGTCTATGATGGGCGGCGCGGCAGTCGGCTTGCTGGTTGCGGGGGCGTTGACGGATTTGCAGGACTTTCAGCTGAAAGAAGGCAAAAAAGTGTATCCAGATGTGTCTAAACGGGATTTCTATGAGCAGCGGTTTGGGAGATATTTGGAATACTATAGGCAGTAGAACCAATGATGATCTAACAGGAGTGGAGCGAATGAAGATGCAGGCAGGGGTCGTGGGGTTGGCGGTAATGGGGAAGAACCTCGCGCTGAACATAGAAAGCCGGGGCTATGGCGTGGCGGTTTATAACCGCAGCCGCGGGAAGATCGACGCTTTGATGGAGGAGAGCCGGGGCAAAAACCTTGAGGCGTGCTATACGTTGGAGGCGTTTTGCCAGGCGCTGGAGACGCCACGAATTATTATTCTGATGGTACAGGCAGGGGAGGCAGTGGATCAGACCCTTGCCGGGCTGGCGCCCTACCTCGATCGGGGAGATATTATCCTGGATGGGGGCAACTCCTTTTTTATGGATACCATCCGCCGCAGCAAAGAGCTGGCAGAGCGGGGCCTGCGCTTTATCGGCGCGGGTATATCCGGCGGGGAGGAGGGCGCCTTGAAGGGGCCTGCTATCATGCCCGGCGGCGACAGGGAGGCCTATGAGATTGTGGCGCCCATGCTGGACGCTATTGCTGCCAAGGTGGAGGGACAGCCCTGCTGTACATATTGCGGCACGGACGGGGCGGGGCATTATGTGAAGATGGTGCATAATGGCATTGAATATGGGGATATGCAGCTGATCGGTGAGGCTTACTGGATTTTGCGTAATTTTTTGGGCCTAGATGAGAGGCAAATACAGGAAATTTTTGAGGAGTGGAACTGGGGGGAGCTGGATAGCTATTTGATTGAGATTACAGCCAATATATTGAAGCAGTATGACGAGGAGACCGGCAAGCCCATGGTGGACGTTATACTGGATACGGCCGGGCAAAAGGGTACGGGGAAATGGACCGGGCAGAGCGCTTTGGAGCTGGGCGTGGCTGCGCCTACCATTGCAGAGGCTGTGTTTGCCCGTTCGTTGTCTGCCAGGAAGGAGGAGCGGGTTGTAGCTTCTCGGCTGATAGAGGAGCCTTCGCCCCGGGCCTTCGAGGGGGACGTGGGGGAGGGAGTGGAATCTGTGCGCCGGGCGCTTTATTGCAGCAAGATTTGTTCGTATGCCCAGGGCTTTGCGCTGATGGTGCAGGCGGCCAAGGAATATAGCTGGGACATGGACTATGGGGCGATTTCCATGATTTTTCGGGGCGGCTGTATTATAAGGGCGCAGTTTTTGCACCGAATTAAAGAGGCGTTTGACCGCGACGGCAAGCTGCCCAACCTTTTGCTGGACCCTTATTTCAATCAGAAGATTCAGGAATATGCGCCCCAGTGGCGTGAGACCGTGAGCCGGGCGATGTTGGCCGCTTTGCCAGCTCCGGCGTTTGCCAGCGCCCTTGGCTATTATGACGGCTATCGCAGTGC
>JBMNTQ010000115.1:0-6838 GCA_050945815.1 Christensenellales bacterium | reverse complement strand
TACGCACCCACAAAATCAATATGAAGATCGAGCCCATCGCCCCATAAGCCGATAGTGATTGGGAAGTCAGGTTAATATACAGCGAAAATCCCTGCACCAACAGCATCAGCCCCACGGCAGAAAACACAACCCCGGGCAAAATCTCCCGAATGGTAAATTTCTCGTCAGGTACGCTCTTGTAAACAACCACCAACGCCGCAGACAACAACAGCGCCGTCACCGGCCATTTGAAAACGTTAAAAAACGGTACGGCCTCTCCCGAAGCGCCATACAAATACGCTAGCAACGATTCCCCAAAGCTGTACGATAAAACCAACACGATCATCAACAGCATAATCCCCACCAGCGTAACCACCGACAGAATTCGGGCTACAACAAAATGCCTTCGTGTCTCCTGTCCGTACGCTCGGTTAATGCCATAGCGGATATATTGCAGCCCCCGGCCCGCAGACCATAGCGTTCCTAAAATACTCAGCGAGAAAAAACCGCCGCCGCCCGGCGCGTCTAATATGCTGTCGAAAATAGGATATACAACGTCTAGTATAGGCCCGGGAATCACGCTTTCCAAGTAAGAATGAACCATCTCCATCCGAATCCCGCTCAAAGACAGCGCCATGCCAACGCAAACCAACAACGGAAAAAAGGATAACAAAAAATAGTACGAAATTATTGCCGAGGTATTGGATAATTCCATCTCTTTTGTCCGCTGCACCAATTGCCTTACATATCGTTTCATACTTCTATTATTCAGCTATTGTGTGCAGACCAACCATTTTTTATTTACCATGCCGACTTCCATTCTATAAATCCCGTTTGCGAACCTTCTAAAGCGTAATCCCAGCCAACAATTACCCTAGCTTATGCAGCCAAATCCAGCTTTTTATCTGCATGATTTCTGCCACATCGGCCAAACTAATGCCATCAAAAATTATTTGAATGGAGGTGCCCAAAATGCCAAAAAGTGATGAAAAACATGCAAACTTCCCCTACGGCGATCCGGACGACTCAACCTTCCCCTACAATGTCGTATCCTCCACCGAATGCACCGGCCTAATCCCTACGCCGCCCCTCTCAGACGACGAATCCGATGCCTACTCCGACCTATACGATATCCCGCCCACCGAATGAACCGTTTTTGTTTTTACCTGAATAATCTCAATGAATAAAAACCAACGTCAGGCACACACTATAATTGAGGTGAGAGCGAATGTTTATCCAGCAGGAAACTCACAACCTTGCCCGTCTCCTGGAATACCATCGTGCTGTTTTTAGTCCAGGGGACTAAGCAGGAGGACGGGAAACCGTCCTCTTCTTATTTCTGTGTATAAGAACCCCGTACTTTTTCAGGAGGTGAGCTACACTGACAAAGGACAGTCAAATCGACAACAAAAAGGCCCGTATGAAGAAATCCAAGGGCCAGACCCCCCTCACCCGAGAGAATCAAAACCAGAACCGAAACTCAAAGAAGCAGTCCGCAGACAACAACGATATTTAGGAGGAAATCCCATGGCAAAAGCAGGCATGCGGCGTCCCAATCGCAAGTCTCATTCCCCCAAGAACGATACCCAGCCCGTGCCCGAACTCCAAGGCAAAGCAAAACAATCCAAGGGAAAAGCAAGCCCTCTCCCATAATACAAAATAGCCTTTCAAACGATAAGCAGCGGCCTCCACTTTAGGAAGGCCGCTGTTTGTTGTTTCGCCGCCCCTGCAACACCTGCACATGCTTGGCCGAATACGAGACGGCAGAGCAAAATTATATTCATAAACAAATCTCTGAATTACGGGCAGCAGTGGAGCAAATCCCGTAAAATTTGTTAGAAGTGTGTTAGAAGTAGGCACAAAAGCAGACAAAATGAGATGGAATTTTACAAGATTTCAGAAATAACAAAACCCCCGCAAACGCCCTGTTTGCGGGGGTTTCCCGTGGTGACCCATCCGCGACTCGAACGCGGGACACCCTGATTAAAAGTCAGGTGCTCTACCGACTGAGCTAATGGGTCATAGATGGCTGGGGTGGCAGGATTTGAACCTACGAATGCGGGAGTCAAAGTCCCGTGCCTTACCACTTGGCTACACCCCAACGGCGACCGATGGTAAAGTGGGGTGAGTAATGGGATTTGAACCCACGACCTCCAGGGCCACAACCTGGCACTCTAACCAACTGAGCTATACCCACCATAAAACCATTGGCGCGCCTGCAGGGATTCGAACCCCGGACACACGGCTTAGAAGGCCGTTGCTCTATCCTACTGAGCTACAGGCGCATATTCCTGCCCGGCATCCGACATATCAAAAACAGCCTTTGCTGAAATAGCCTGAAACCAGCCACGCGGCAAGTATTTGTCTGACATGTTCATCAGTGCCAACGAATATAAATTTTAACATACTGACCTACGCTTGTCAAGAAAGAATCTCGCTAACATTTTTCCCATTCTAGCCAATACCACACTGAAAAACTAAGCATAATTATACTGACTGCGCGGCATTTTGTCAATCGAAGAATAGCCTATTCTAGCGGCACAATCCTGCAACAAGCCTTGTCCCCGGTTTCCAGCAACGCAAAGCTAGGAGCGCTTCTCCTCTCCCCAAACCCGATCGACCCCGGGTTAATAAAGGTCACGCCATCGCGCTGTAAAACTGCACTCTTGTGCGTATGTCCGAATATGGCATATTGAGCCTTGGCTTGCTGTGCTCGATAAAAAAGGCGCAGCAAGCCTCTCTTTACGCCGAATTCATGCCCATGACAAAGAAAGAATCCCGTGCCATCCAAAGTAAACTCCAGCTCCAAGGGTAATTCCAAAGCCCAATCACAATTCCCCCGCACAGCATAACAAGGCAGCTCCAAATCCGGCAAATCCTTGCCGCCATCCCCCGCGTGTACAACGGCATCAATCCGTCCTGCCTGGTCCAGCGCCCGTAGCACATTATCCTTTCTCCCATGGCTGTCCGACAAAATCAAAACCCTCATGCTCCCCCGCTCCTTCGCTCCAACTCCTGCTTGAGCATGCCCAACGCCACAGCCCGATGGCTGATACGGTTCTTTGTCTGGTCGTCTATCTCCCCAAAGGTCTTCCCAAGCTCCTCCACATAAAAAACCGGATCATACCCAAACCCCCGATCTCCAGCAGGAACATGGGCAATGCTGCCCCGGCATTCTCCCTCGACAGTCAACATCCGTCCGTCAGGATAACACAGGGCCATACAACAAACAAAGCGCGCCCCCCGCTTCTCCGCCGGCACATCCGCCATCTGCTCCAGAAGCTTCCGGTTGTTCTCGTCGTCGTTGGCCCGTTCTCCTGCAAAGCGTGCAGAATATACCCCCGGCGCGCCACCCAGAAAATCCACACACAACCCCGAGTCATCCCCCAGCGCACAAAGCCCCGTCACAGCGCAAACCTCCCGCGCCTTTTTCTGGGCATTGTAGGCAAAGGTGTCGCCATCCTCCTCCACCTCCAGCGAAATCCCCAAATCCCCCAACGAGCAAACCTCGTCAAACCAGTCTCCTATAATTTCCCGAATCTCGCGAATCTTCCCCGCATTGTTAGATGCAATAACCAATCTCATCCCTAAAAAACCCCTCTTCCAATTCGCGCTGCCCGCTCGCCCATCGCCTGCTTCTGCAACGCAAACAACCTGCTTGTCCCGATGGTAGCTAAGCGAATCAGTTCGTCCAGCTCCGCCAGAGTCATCGGCCGTTTCTCGCCGGTTCCCTGAATCTCGATAATACCGCCGCTGCCGCTCATCACAAAGTTCGCGTCCACCTGCGCCTTGGAATCTTCCTCATAACAAAGATCCAAAAGCAGCTCCTCATCCACAACACCACAGCTAATCGCAGCCACATAATCCCGAATCGGCGATTCGTGCAAAACGCCCTGCCCCATCAGCTTGTCTACCGCCAGCACAAGCGCCACAAAAGCGCCGGTGATGCTGGCAGCCCTGGTCCCCCCGTCCGCCTGAATCACATCGCAGTCCAGCCAGATCGTCCGCTCCCCCAGCCGTCCCATATCCACCACCGAACGCAGCGATCGGCCCACCAACCGCTGTATCTCCACACCGCGCCCGTCCTGCCCTTTGCGATCACGCTGCTTCCGCGTCAGCGTGGAAGCAGGCAGCATCGCATATTCGGCGCTCACCCAGCCGCGCCCGGTTTCGGCCAGAAAAGGCGGTGTCTTCTCCTCCGCCATCGCTGTGCAAATCACCCGAGTATTCCCAAACTCTACCAACACCGATCCATCGGCGCTCCCAATAAAATCCGGCGTCATGCTCACCGGCCTGATCTCATCATTTGCTCGTATCCTCATTGTTCCCTCCCGTAAAGTAAACCGTATTAAAGAAAACCGCCTGCTCGGCCTCCGGCTGGTATTGCATTCCCTCCACCATTATGCTGATATTCTCCACGCCGTCAAATTGGGTGCAAGTCATACCCAGCGCAGCCAAAACGCCCCGTTCCACGTCCTCTTGCTCCATAATAGAAGCGAAATTCTTGCTAAAATTCAGCGCAACGCCAGCATCAGTCTGCTGAATGTCCAACAGATACACCTCACCCGGCAGGCCGTTTATCAAGTTCAATCCCTGTTTCGGGCCGGCAATAAATTCCAAAACTGCAGTCTCCACATCCGGCTTTTGTGTCGTATAGCGAGTAACAGGCACCAACTGCAAGGTGTCCGCGTCCATAAAATATAGCGTAACGCCTTGCGCTGTCTTGCTGTATATGCCCTGCTCCGCGTTTGGCACATAGTGTGTAAACACCTGTGAAATATCCGTCCCGAAGAATGTCTTCTCACCACCATCGGCCAACACCCGCACGCTATCAATGTCTCCCCTAGACAACAACGTCGCCACCACCGAGTCCACAGCGCCCCGCTCTTCCCGCTCACTTGCGGGAGAAAAGCCCACAATGTCCACCATAGCCTCCCCCCCGGAAAGGGAAAGTTGTAAATCCGCCCCTTGGCTTAAGGCAGGCCTTAGACCATAAGGCACAAGCGTTGCCGCCGTCTCCTCGGAATAGGTCAGATAGTCCAGCATATTTCCTTCCACAATCCCCCGAGCCGCAACAGGCACCACACAGCCCTGAGCATTGGGGTAGTAAAGTAAGACCTCCCGAGCCGCAGTCTTAGTCCCTTCCGTAAACGGCACATCCATAGCACAGGCACAAATAAGCAAAAGCACCATTACCACATTCGCGATAAAAAGTCCCTTCTTCATCCAGCAGCACCCCCTATCCATTATAATGAATATATATGTTGTCTATCTGGGTGCTATGCGCCAATTTTACCATGCCCCACAGTTCAAATCAACGCCACAACCCATTGCTTTTTTCCTATCCCTCTCTCATGACCATGCCCAATCTATGGTATAATAATTCCCATAGAACACATGGGAGGAACATTATGACCATAGACGGTATTATGCTGCACGCCATCACCGCGCAGCTACAGAACTATATCGGCAGCAAAGTCGATCGAATTTTCCAACCGGAAAAAGATGAAATCATACTCGCCCTCCGCCAGAAAACCCAGGGCAACTGCCGTCTGCTTTTAAGCGCCAACGCCTCCCATTGCCGTGTGTCGCTTACAACGCAGGCCAAGCCCAACCCGGAACATCCCCCCATGTTCTGTATGCTGCTGCGCAAGCATCTACAAGGAGCACGCATCGCGCAAATCACCCAAGACGGGCTCGAGCGCATCCTAACCCTGCGCCTTGAAAGCCGCAGCGATTTGGGGGATGTAGGCAGCTATTATTTAATTACGGAAACCATGGGCCGCCACAGCAACATTATTCTGCTAGACAGCAACATGACGATAGTAGACAGCATCAAGCGGGTGGGCGAAACCGTCAGCAGCGTCCGCCATATACTGCCCGGCCGCCCCTACACCGCCCCACCAGCCCAAAACAAGCAAAACCCGCTGGACATGGATAGCAAGGCTATGCAGTCGGTTGCCGATGCCTACCCCGGAAATATGCTGCGCACCTACGTCGCGTCGAAATTCCAGGGCGTCTCCCCCTTGGCCGCCCGGGAGATCTCTCACCGCGCTTTTGGCAGCGACGATTTCGCCCAAACCTTAGACCAAAGCCAAAAAGAAACTTTAGGGCGCACACTGTCAGAATTCTTCGGTGCCCTACAGGCCAAGCAGTTCGATCCCCAGCATATATACGATCCCCAAGGCTGTATAATTGGCTTCACGCCCTTCCCCTACCAGCAATACGACCCTTCCCTGCAAAAAAGCGCAGCTTCTGCCAGTGCGGCAGTAGACCGCTACTATACCTATAAAGAACAAGGAGAAAAGCTCCGCCAGAAAGCCCAGGGCCTGCAAAAAAGCGTCGAAGCTCGCATAGAAAAACTGCAAAAAAAGCTATCCATCAATCTAGACGCCATCCACCAGCCCGAAAAAGCAGAAGAATTGCGCCTCTTCGGCGAACTGCTCACGGCTGGCCTGCACGGCGTCTCTCGCAGTACTACAGCAAAGGTTCTGAACTATTACAGCGGCGAAACCATCGAAATCCCCCTAGATGCGCGCCTGTCTCCTGCCGCCAACGCCCAGCGCTATTACAAGCTTTACAACAAAGCCAAAGTCGCTCAAAAGCTGGCCAAGGAAAACATTGGCGCCCTTACAGCCGAGCTCTCCTATCTAGAGGGTCAGCTCTACAGCATAAGCGCCTGCACCACAGTGAGTGAACTGGAAGAAATCCGACTAGAGCTGGAAGAAGCAGGCTACCTCAAAAAGATTCTCACCCGCAAAAATAAAAAAATCCCACCATCCTCGCCCTTACACTACCGATCCTCCGATGGACTGAGTATCTATGTGGGTAAAAACAACGCCCAAAACGACACCCTAAC
>JBMNTQ010000114.1:0-6907 GCA_050945815.1 Christensenellales bacterium | reverse complement strand
GCTCCTTAATCTCGACACAGCCAAAAGCTACGATGCCGTTTATAGCAATATCCTGCTGAATGACAGCATCTCGCAAATCCAAGTCCACACCGCCAAATACGGCCGTCAAATTCGCTCCGAAAAATTCATCCGTAATCCGAATGTCCTGTCCGCTAAACACCGCAAGATAACTCGGCAGCTTCCCGCCCTGAACATTCTCCGGCAAATTAGCACCCTGTCGGCTGCCGCGCCCAAATGTCCCCAGCAAAATCATAATCCCAATCAGCGCCAGCAAGGCCGGGAAAAATAAGCTCCAAAGCTGTCCGCGGCTAATACCCCTCTGGGCGCCTACAAGCAGGAAAACGCCTACCAACAAAACAACCGACGAACCGCTGCGCAAGCCGTTTCGTATCACGCCCACCAAAGAGGGAATAATGATAAATAAAGCCCACCAGCCCGGGAAAAATAAGCTCCAATCCCAAGTCCCCAGCACATTCCCGCCGATCACCACAGCTGCCACTATAAAAGCCAAGCCCCATACAATCGTGCTTACACGGTTTTTCATTATACCCTCCCGGTTAAAATAAGGCCCACAGAATCTGTGAGCCTTATCAGCTGACCATTTTAATCCGAACACCTTAGAACAACGTCAATTAGCGCGGGATTATTTGATTGCCTGGAAGCAATCGCTGCAATAGATTGGTCTGTCGTTTTTAGGAATGAAAGGAACCTGGGTCGGTGCGCCACAACGGGCACATACTGTGTCAAACATCTCCCTGGGCCTTGCTCCTCTACCATTTGCCTTACGGCTGTCACGGCAAGTTTTGCAACGAACTGGCTCATTCTGGAAGCCCTTCTCTGCATAAAATTCTTGTTCACCGGTCGTAAAAACGAAATCAGCGCCGCAGTCCTTGCAAATCAATGTTTTGTCCTGATACATGAAATAAATCCCTCGCTTTGATTGTTGATGTTCGCCACTGCTTCCAAGTCCGCAAGTTTAGCCTTTCTACAGGCAGAAAATCCGCCCATAAAATCAACTGAACGATCGTTTTTCTTTCAGGTTTTTGAAGACAAGTACTGACCGGAAATAGAAGAGAAATCAACCAAAGATTTGGGACTTACTACTATGACAGTAACAAACAGATCAATCAAATCCCTGTGGAACAACCTGCGCAAATGCCTCCTGCTTCCTTTATCAGCCGGTCAGCATCCGCACCTGCAGATCCAGAGCCACACCCTAAAGACTGAAAACAATTGACTAAGGTTAGTATATACCTCTAATTTTGAAATTGCAACATAATTTTTTAGCTTATCCCAAATTGTTGCTATTTCAGTGCAGTTTTCGCAAAATACCGCAAAATCGGACATAATTCGCGGCCGTCCCCCTCGGAAACGGCCGCTCAATCCTCTACTTGCTTTTTTCAAGTGCCTGCTGAATATCCTCAATAATATCCGCCTCATGCTCAATGCCCACAGAAAGCCGAATCAAATCCGGCGAAACCCCCGCCAAAGTCAAAGCCTCATCGTCCATCTGCCGGTGGGTTGTGCTGGCAGGATGCAACACACAGGTCTTCGCATCCGCCACATGGGTAACGATCAAAGCCAGTTTCAGGTTATCCATAAATCGCACCGCCGCCTCCCGTCCGCCCACAACGCCAAAGGTTATCACGCCGCATGTGCCGCCGGGCATATACTCCTGCGCCATCTGATAGTATTTATCTTGGACAAGGCCCGGATAACGCACCCACGACACCCGGTCAGACTGCTGCAAAAACTCAGCTACCGCCAGCGCATTGCTGCAATGCTGCCGCATCCTCAAGTGCAGCGTCTCCATACCCAGGTTCAGCAAAAACGCATTGCCGGGAGTCATCATCGGTCCAATGTCCCGCATCAAATGCACCCGTGCCTTCACAATATAAGCGGCCTTTCCAAACTGCCGGGTATACACAACCCCGTGATAGGAAGGGTCCGGTGTAGCCAACCCCGGGAAGTTTCCGTTTTCCCAGTCGAAATTCCCGCTGTCCACAATAGCACCGCCCAGCGCCACCCCATGCCCGTCCAAATATTTTGTGGTAGAATGTATGACAATATCCGCACCAAACTCAAAGGGCCGGCAGTTCATCGGCGTGGGAAACGTGTTATCCACAATCAGCGGCACACCCTGGGCATGAGCCGCCTTGGCAAAGCGCCGGATATCCAGCACAACCAAGGCAGGGTTGGCCAAGCTCTCCCCAAAAACAGCCTTGGTATTCGGCCGAAATGCCGCATTCAATTCCTCGTCGCTGCAATCCGGATCCACAAAAGTAAAATCAATGCCCATCTTGCGCATCGTCACATCAAACAGGTTGAATGTGCCGCCGTACAAGGTGCTGGAGCAAACCACATGATCCCCGTTGCTGCAGATGTTCAACAGCGAAAGCATAGAAGCGGCCTGCCCGGAAGACGTCAGCATAGCCCCCACGCCCCCCTCCAGGGCTGCCAGCTTGTTCTCCACATGGCTTACCGTAGGGTTGGCCAACCGGCTGTAAAAATATCCCTCAGCCTCCAAATCAAACAACTGCCCCATATACTCAGCAGAATCATATTTATACGTTGTACTCTGTACAATCGGCAAAGCCCGCGGTTCCCCGTTCCTGGGCTGATATCCCTCCTGAAGACACTTAGTTTCTATACGATACTGCGACATACTTTCTCCCTTCAATAAAAAAGCATTGACATGCGATGTGAAAAACTTTCTACAATAATTTAACACATCCAATCACAGAAAACAAGCGCCTCTATATTGATCCCTTTTCTGGCACTGCAAGCGCATCATCTTCGTCCTTGGGCAAGTTAATCGCCGCCAAGCCCAACAGGAAAACCGCCACAGCCGGCACCAACACCGCAGCCGTCATAGATACCCTATCCGCCAAATAACCCATCCCCAGCGGCACCAGCGCCGTAGAAATATAGAAGGAAAGGAAGGTAATGCTGGATGCAAGCCCGGTGTTTCCCGGATACCAGCCGCAGATTACTTCCACCAACAAAGGAATCGCGCTTCCATTGGCCAACCCGCCTAAAAAAATGCTAACCAGCAGCACGATCATATTCCCAGATAAAACTCCAATGCCCAATACCAAGCCGGCAATCAAGTTCCCGCCGATCAATATAGTGCGCGGCTTCAGCTTCATAAAAGAAGCCCCGGTTATAAAGCGGCACAGCGTACTGCCTATCCAATAGAACGTCAGCGCCAAGCTCGCCGTCTGCACAACAGCATTAAACTCCATGCGCAGATATTGAGTCATCCAAACGATAATCCCGCCCTGATAGGCCATAAAAAGAAACCCGCAAATAAAGATAAGCCAAACCCGCCTGTCCTTCATAAAAAGGCCAATCCGGGTTTTTTTAACATGCTGCATGGTATGCGCCCGCAAAACTGCCAAATGCTTTCTAGACAGCATATACGCCCCAACATACAAAGCCAGAATAACCGCGCCCACAATGCCTGCCAAGGTATACGCCGTATCCCAGGGAAGCTCGCTGCCCAGCAAGCTGCTGACTACGATGGGCGAAGCGATAGCACCCAGCCCAAACGCTCCATGCAGGAAGCTCAACGCCCGGGTGCGTCCCTCCACAAAAATATCCGGTATAATAGCGTTGGCCAAGCTGTCCATCGTACCCATAGACATCCCTAGCGTCCCATACAACAGCATAAAAATAGCAAATTGCGGCGCCAGGCCCATAAGCAGCAGCGACGCCACAAAAACAGCTATAGGCAGCATGATCGTCGCAGGCTTGTTCAGCCGGTCCATCACCAGCATCAGCACAAACACGGCAATCAGCCCGCCCACATTCTGGAAGAGCGTCATCATACCGCCGCTATCCACGCCCATCTCATAAAATTTCAAAATATTATCCAGCATAGGCCCGATAATATTATAAGACAGCGCAAAGATAAAATTCTGCAAATACAGCGTAATCGCCAGCAACATAACCGGCCATGCATGTTTTTCTTTCATAACCGCTCCATCCTCTTTCTCATAGTAACGCCGATCCCCTTTCGCAAAAAAGCGAAAAAAGGCGGCAGTTCGCGCCCCCAGCCTGCTATTTCTCCAATAATAACGATACTAAACGATGGTAAAACCAAAATGATAGGTATGTTTTTATCATACAGGAATTTCCAGCCTTTCACAAGGCCAGCCGGAAAATATGCCCCAACACCTCTCCCCTCTTTCTTCGAACATGCTATAATAAAAACAAAAATATAAAGGAAAAAAGGAGAACCATGCACTATATTATCCTCGGGGTATCCCTGCTCGCTCTGCTACTCTTATTCCTCCTGCTCTTTCGTCTGTCCGCCTTGAACAAATCCATCGGCCACGACGGCTCCTCACAGGATATCCTGTCCGAGCTGCGCGCCAGCCGCATGGAAGCCTCCTCCACCCTGCAACAAAGCTTCCAGGCCACCGCCAACATGCTGTCCGAAGCACAAAAAAGCGCCTCCCTCATCCAAGATCAGCGCCTTCGTGAATTAAGCGACAGCCTCACTGCCCGGCAAGCCACGCTGCAGGAAAGCGTCGGCCAATCCCTTACGCGCCTGGAAAGCTCCCTGCAACACAGCGGCAGCCAAACGGAACAAAAGCTTGAAAACATCCGTATCTCCCTCCAACGTCATCTGCAAGCCCTGCAGGAAGACAACAGCAAAAAACTGGAGGAAATGCGGCGCACAGTCGATGAAAAACTGCAAAAAACTCTGGAAGAACGCCTCGGTCAATCCTTCCGCCTAGTCAGCGAGCGGCTGGAACAAGTATCCAGAGGCCTGGGTGAAATGCAAACCTTAGCCCAAAGCGTGGGCGACCTCAAAACAGTGCTGTCCGGCGTCAAAACCCGCGGCATCCTCGGAGAAATCCAGCTAGGGGCCATACTAGACGAAATATTGTCCCCTGAACAATACCTCACCAACGTGCAAGTCCACCCAGACAGCACGGCCCGGGTGGAATACGCGGTTAAACTACCCGGCCAAGACGATACACCGGTTTTGCTGCCCATCGACGCCAAATTCCCGGCCGATGCCTACCACGCCCTCACAGCCGCCTACGAATCCGCAGACAACGAGCAAATCCGTGCCACAGGTGCTGCGCTGGAAAAGCGTATCCGCCTTTTCGCCAAAGAAATCAGCCAAAAATACATCGCACCGCCCCACACCACAGATTTCGCCATCCTCTTTCTGCCCACGGAAGGGCTATACTGCGAAGTGCTGCGCCGGGGGCTTTCAGAATCCCTGCAACGGGACTATCGCATCAGCATCGCCGGCCCCACCACTATGGCGGCCCTGCTCAACAGCCTGCAAATGGGCTTCAAAACCCTAGCCATCCAAAAGCGCTCCGGCGAAGTCTGGAGCCTGCTGGGTGCAGTCAAAACCGAATTCGGAAAGTTCTCCATCATCTTGGATTCCGCGCGCAAGAAGCTTTTTCAGGCCGGCAGCGACCTAGACCAGCTCATCGGCGTACGCACCCGGCAAATCCAGCGCCACCTGCGCGACATCTCCGCTTTGCCTGAAGAAGAAAGCCTTTCCCTGCTCGAAACAGAAAACGACCCTCCAAGCTCATAATCCCTCCGCTTCCTGAGCCTATCCCCTTGAAAAAGACGGCCTGCAAAAAAGGCGCTCCGCCCCCTGATCCTCCTGTCCGATGCAACTCTCATGCTGCACCGATCCCACGCGCTCCCGCCTGCTTTGTTCCATGCTGCCTCCCAAACCCCACCCTTCCCAGCTCTCTGCCAAAGTTTTAGATCATGCATCCAGCCTTTTCAAGCTAACATACTAAGATAGCCGCACAATGGGTTTATGTCGTCCGCCTTACTTCTGCCCACCAGCAAAGAAGAACAAACCTATAGGTTTGTTCTTCTTTCTATATCCTATAAAATTGGATTTCAAACGATCATCTTGTAAAAACACCCAGGGGCTTCCCTATAGGCAAAAAGGCGTATCCAAAGTGATTGTTCAGCACATTTGCACCGCTCCCATAGAACGATAAAAGGGCAATTACAAGCTCTGATACGGCAGCAATATAATGGAAAATCGTATGAATGATGCCTTCACTTACAAACGTGCTTACAGATAGCCCGAGGAACAAAAGGTCGATAAAAATGAATATTCCGAAAAGCACTTTGTTAGTTTCTGCAGCGCCAATGGTTAAAAATATCGTGATGATGAAGTAGCCCACAAAAGCAAACCCCATCTGCTTCATATCCACAGCTTGTTTCAAAACCTCGCCCAACGCCCCCATGCTTATCAGCCAGCTTAAGGCCATCCCCAACCAGAAGAACCCATACGCGCAAAACGCCGTTGCTCCAAACACATTCTTCTTCTTGTAGTCCAACACCCCCGCCACCAACTGCGCAAGCGCCCCAAGAAATATAGCCCAAGGCAGCACATAAGACGATCCGCTTGTTATGCCAAGCTTTTGGCTGGATGCCACCAAGGTAACCATCCCCAACCCAAACAACCCAAGCGCCGATGGATCAACATGGGTCTTATCACTCATTCCAATATCCCCTCTCATAAAAACAGCCGCATTTTTCATGCGGTTTTTGTCATATATATCTGTATCATAATCCACCCACCCGTATAAATCAAGCCTAAGCTATCTACGCTGCATAAAATCTGCGCCCCTGCGCCCTATCCAGCAAAAAAGGCCACTTCCCCTTGGCTTTTGCACGAAAGGAAAGTGGCATAAAACAGCTTCTCTATTCTTTACAGTTCTCTCAGCGAGCAAATACTGTCCTTACCAAACGCTTCCTGCACTTGCCTGCGCCTAGGTATTCTCAACTGCTCCAAACACGCTATCTCAAAAGCTTTTAGGCGTTATCCACCTTGTTCATATGGGCAATTAGGTCCACAACCTTGCAGGAATAACCCCACTCGTTGTCCTACCAAAAAGTCATTATC
>JBMNTQ010000113.1:0-6979 GCA_050945815.1 Christensenellales bacterium | reverse complement strand
ATTGTGTCGGCGCCTCGCTTTACCAATTCTTGTGCTCGCAGAACCGCCTTCTTGGCAGGGCATCCGCCGCAATTGATAAAGCCGATAATCTCTATTTCTTCCTCAATGCCTTCAAAGGCGCCTTTTCTCTCTTTTATCATTCGAAAGTCGGTTGTTCCGGGACAATAGTCCTCGGTTTGCGCACATCGTATGATTCCTATTTTCATTTTTATCCCCTAAGCATTCTGATCGGCGATGATATATTCCGCAATCCGTTTTTTGTCATCCGTTCTTTATAAAACGCCAAAATGCTCCGGACAATCTGAGCGGTGGAAGCCCGCCCGGCCAGAGATTCCACCCAAAGACCAAAGACCTTGTATGCTTCGGTGGAAAATTCCATCCAGAGATCAAAAAAGTATTGATAGCTGTTTTTATGCTCATGCCATCCGCTGAGCTCCTCGGCAATGGCCGTATACATTCCCCGTTTTAACAGAAAGCTTAGGGCAATGGCGCCCAAAACGTCATATCCCGCCCCATGCATCAGGTAAAAAAGAAGCAGCCTGTTGAGTTCATAATACCCGCGGTCAAATGGCTGGATGGCGGCAAAGTCCGTGAGAAATACCGGCATGACAAACAGGGGGTTAACGTCTCCTTTTTCGATGATGGCGCTGTACTCCCGGCAAATAGTCGCCAGCAATTTTAGGGCTTGCTCAGGCGGAGGCAGGGTGAATGAATACCCCGCGCCGTCGATTTTTTGCATCAGCAGCCAAACCTGGAATTTGGCGTGTGTCCGCCATTGGGGCTGGGCTGGCGTCTCCATAAAGAAAATGATTGCTGATGGCGACGATATCCTCCAGCATATTTTCATGTGGAAACCCGTTTCTATGGATCAGAGACAGTGTTTGCGCATAGCGGAAAACAGAATCCTCCGCTTCGTTTTGAGGTTGGACCGTGCGGCGGACCAGCTCCCGAACCCGCTCGAAGGATATAGGGATACCGCTGCTTTTGCAGCCCTCGTTGACGGCCTGTAAAAACGCGTTGCCGGTTATGGTTTCCAAAATATTTGGCGCTGTAAGCTCCAGCAGCTTCTTCTGGCCGAAAAACCCCTGCAGCAGTCCCACCTGATTGGCGGAGCGATGGGAGAGCAATCGGTCAGCCTCTCTTTGATAATGAAAGGTTCTCATGCCTTCACACAACACCTGCCTTATTTTTACTTCATTTTGGCAGAAACTCAGGAAAAATAAAAGGACTAGCAAAGTATCGACCTTTCTCAGCTCTCCATTGCTATATTTTCTTTATTATTTATTAATTAAAAGGAGTGTTGGCACCATGAGAAAATATCAATTTAACTGGAAGCTCATAGGAGATGTTTCCGATGGCAGGCCCAATCCGGGCGGTGAGGTCGGAGTAGAAATGTATCGGCTCCTGTAGTATACCCTTCGTGACCTGCTGGAAGAGCGTCTGGGTACGGATGAAACGGACGAGGTTTTTTCAAAGCAGGGGAGATGGCCGGCCGCGTGTTTTATGACCGCTATATCGCGCCTGTACATAGCCTGGATGAATTCGTCTGAAGCCTCTATCTATGTCACCGTCAGCGGCGGGGTCAGCGAAATCCGTCCAACCGACGCCTGCTGTGCCGATATCGTCAAACGAAGCGACGCGGCCCTGTATTGCGCCAAGCAGACCGGCCGCAACCGCGTTTGCATAAAATAAAAGAAGGCCGCGGCGCCGACCGAGGCAAAAACCGGGTTTGCTCGAGTCGGGTCGGGGCATTCTTCGGATACAGATAAATTTCTAATCAGCGATTTCGTGTTTGATTGCGGCAACCCAAACAAACCCACTCGTCGGTCCAACCCGTCGGGAGGCGGCGCATTGAAGCGCCGCCTCCCGATGCCTTTGAGGGAATCTGAGCGGGGGAAAGCCGCCGGGGGATAGCGGCGTGATCCGATATCTTCAAGGAAGATTAAGTCGTGCGCATTGTTTTACGGAGGATTTCCGCGTTTTTATCTCCGCGGTAATCCAGATGACGACAGGAATCAACAATTGAAAGGGGATTGCGGCATACTGGTAGACCCATACAAGGTCAAACATTTCAAACGCGTTATTAAAAATCAGCGTGCCGATGGCCAGCGCAAGAAGGCCGGTCGGAACCAGAAGCTTTTCGTAGTCGTCCACCCGAAGCAGCCTGGAGATCCCCATGGCCGCCCCGGACAAAACAGCGTCATCTTTGTGACGCCGAGCAGAATATAGACAAAGGAAATGGAACTTTCGATTCTCTCAAAGAAGCTGCCGACCTCAATAATGCGCACGGCCATATAGGTGGAAAACTTAGCGGCGGCTTCCAGATCCGGCCCAAGAATAAAGAAGTTTCGCAGTATAATCAGCGCGAAGAGGCCGACCCTCATTAAAACGCCGGGCAGGTATATTTTGTAGGCGCTTTTGCCTTGCAGGCCCAAAACATGCGCCAGCAGAAACGCGAAGCCGACGGTCACACCCAAAAAGCCCAAACAGGAAGCGAGCAGCAATATCCCAAAGCGCAGAAGGAGAATGGGCGCGTTCATTTTTGGAACCAACAGGCTCGTAATGCCCGACATGGCGACGATGATGATGGGCGCGGCGATCAGCTTGGCCTCGACCGCGGCCTGCCCCACCTCGAGAGCGCCGACGATGCTCAGCGCCTGCCCGACGTTTGTCTGCATCCGCAGGGCCGTTTCACGGAAGATTTCAAAAACAACGAGCATAATCATCGCTTCCAGTGCGGCTGGGAGCGGAACGCCCTGCCGCTCTGTGGCGATGCTGATGAGCAGCGGCGCCGGAAGCATTTCCTGATGGTAGGCTACAATCGCAATGTAAATGGCGGGTACCAGGATGGTAAGAAAGAATCCTAAAATTCGCAGCGCCCGGGTAAAGGTCGTGTAGTAAAAACTCAGATAATAGTCTTCGTTGCTCTGGAAATTCTCGATAAACAGATAGGGCAGCGTCAATACCACGGGCGTTCCGTCCACGAATACGGCGATTCGCCCCTCCAGCAGCTTGGCGGCCACCACGTCGGGGCGTTCGGTATATCCTGTGGACCGAAACGCTGCTGAAAACTCGGTAAACGCGGTATAAAGCTTGTCTGATATAATATTGATTATCTGCCTGGATATGACAGGGAGCTTGCAGCACTGATCGGGCCGCTACCGAAAGAATAACTACCCGTTTTAAACGGGCGGCCCGCCTGGATTGTCCCGCTGGGCCGGTGCTCGTAAATATAGCGGTTCGTATAAGCTCATTCAGCCATTTTCTTTCAGTTTATCACCGCCGCTGACACACAGACGAGGCGGGGCCGTCCCTAAAAGAGGCGGCCCCGCCTCGTGCGCGATCGGGCATGAAATTGGACCCGGGCAAACAAGCTACCCGGGGAGCTTTCCATTGGCGGAGGACAGGATCATGCAGGACAGAAAATGCAGGATATTCATATGCTCGTCCTCAAAGTCGATTCCAAAGAGCTCACCGATCCTCCGTATGCGGTAGGATACAGTGTTTCTGTGTACAAAAAGCCGGCAGGCGGTATCCTGCAGGCTTTTGTTGGTACCAATGTAGTGGTAGAGCGTGCTCAGGTAATCTGTATTCTGTTTCGCATCATACTTTGACATTTGGATGACCTCGCTGCTGCAAAACCGCCAGCGGGCCTCATCGCGGGGCAGATGGGCGATGGTTTCGTACAGCTTGTAGTCGTTATAAGAAACTATTGTGCGGGAATCTTTAAAGGACTGCCGGTACTGCAAAGCGGAAACCGCCTGGTAGTAATAGTTGGAAAGATGAAATAAATCGCAGAAAGGGTCGCTGATTCCAGCGACAATCGCACTGCTTTTCAGCATAGATTCAAACTCGGCGATGCTGTTTCGGTTGCGCAAAATGCACTGCTCTTCGTCGTACAAAACAATCAGGTGTTCACTGTAGTAGACAGACCAGCTCACGGGCAGCATTTTCTGTATGACGCTCTTCAGGTTCGCTTCGATTGCATTGCTTGTAAGGTAATGCGACATATCCAGCGCAACAATCTTGACCGTTGTGACCTGCTCGAACGCCGTGCCCCGTATGCGCATGTTCAGTTGCGCCCGGTCGTAGTGGTTGCGCTCGATCATATCCGCCAGGATCTGCTCGTAATCGGGCAGATAGCCATACCGTTTCATGGAATGGGTTACACTGACGCTTTTGGCGAGGACTCCAACCACCATGCGGTACACCTCCTCCGGAATGCGGTCTATCGAGGCAACTGCTTCCAGCACAACATAGTACCCAAGGTGGTTGTGCTGCAGGTAAAGCCTGCCTGTCCTGCGCCGGAGTGAAGTGAGGTCGTCCGCAATGGCAAAGGCGTACTCGTCGGACCCGGGGGCGAACTCCTGTACGTTT
This sequence comes from Christensenellales bacterium, assembly GCA_050945815.1. GTDB lineage: Bacteria > Bacillota > Clostridia > Christensenellales > JBMNTQ01 > JBMNTQ01. The sequence goes on along the minus strand of JBMNTQ010000113.1, from coordinate 2,602 downwards.
TTTACACGAGAGATCAGCTCGTAGCTCCAATGGCCCCGCTTCATGCTGCTTGTCCATAGTGGGTCGGTTACGGGATACACCTTGGAATAGGATAAAAGGCTGTAACTTGCGCTGAATACCGCCAAAGGATTGCCTATTGCAATAGAGGCTTTTTCCACGATGACTTCCAGGTCGTTGGTGCCGATCAGTGCTTGCAGCAACTGGTTCATTCCGTCAGTCGCAAATAAATCTTTCATCTCCCGTCCCCCTTGTGCTGGATGCACAAAAAACAGTCAGCCATTTAATTTTCCAGAACAGTGCAAAATCGCGCAACAGCTGCTAGAATGAGTATATAAATTAATATAAAATTAGTCAATAGTTGATATTGTTTATAAAGAATGACACATCATCGTTCTCGATTCATTGTGAAACATGTGCGCAAAACACGAATTAATGGAAATTAATGTATGCATTGAGCGCGATTTCCGGCAAATCTTTGCCGGTTAATGCGCGTGCGGGCGGCGGTACCACGCCCGCACGACATCATTCCACAGGTGACCACGGCCGATTTGCTTAAAACAGAAAGGGTGACTCAGTTGAAAAAGTGGAAGATCACATCGCTTTATTATGGGGAAATCACCGGCGCCAAAAGCTTCATTACACCTGGATTTGATTCAGATGTAGTTATGGCGGCTCCCTACATCGGGTACCTGCTGCGCAACGGGGACGAAATCATTCTGGTAGACAACGGCATCCACGAAAGCAATATTGTAGACGGCAAGGCCTGGGGAGGGCTGCCGGCAATTGGCGGCAACAAACACGTGATTGACGCGCTTGAAAAAGAGGGCTTGAAGACGTCGGATATCGACAAAGTGATGTATACCCATCTGCACAACGACCACGCGGGCGGCGCGCTGCTGTTCAAAGATACGCCCGCCTATTTCCAAAAGGACGAGTATGATAACCTGCTCAACCAAATCCCAACCCAGAAAATCCGCAGCGATTACGATGCGCGTACCCCCGGCGATATCGCACGGCTTACCGATGTTTACATGATCGACGGGGATTACACCATGCCGAACGGCTTGGAAATCTATAAGACACCCGGGCATACCAAGGGTGGCATGGTCATTGTGGTTCCCACAGAAAAAGGCCGCTATGTCCTTACCGGCGATATGCCGCACTACAGCTACTGCATGTTCCCGCTGATGGACAAAGTGCAAAGGCTGGATGGCTCTTATGTAAATATAACACCCATGACGCAGCATCTGCCCTATATGTTTAACAGCGTGATTTACGACCACTGGGAAGCGCTCGACTCCTTCAACCTGATTAAAACAGTCGCGGAAAAATACGAGCCGGAATACTTTTTAACCGGCCACGATCCATGGGTCGTTGTGCGCAAAAACTTTGGCTAATGCGACCATTATCAATAGGAGAGGTGAACATGGAGAAACTCAAAGGCGCCGAATATCTGGCAAAGCTTATTAAAGACAACGGGACCACGCACATATTCTACCAGGACGCAATCCTGGCCGCGACCATACGAAAGCTGCAGGCATCAGGTGTGAAGGCGATCCTCACGCATTCGGAATTTACCGCCGGCTATATGGCGGATGGATATGCCCGTGCAAGCGGGAAAGTGGGCGTATGCCTGGCCCAGTCCATAGGCTCCGCCAACCTCGCCGCATCCGTGCACGACGCATGGCTGGCAACCACCCCAGTGATTGCAATCACCGGTAAAAAAACCTCCTCCTTCCAGTACCGCAACGCCTACCAGGAATCGGAACACCTGCCCCTCTTTGCAGGGCTGACCAAATGGCGCGGCACCATGGAGGACCCGCAGCAGCTCCCATTCCTGCTCCGGCAGTGCTACCGCGAAGCATCCAGCGGGAAACCGCGGCCGGTACATATGGATATTCTCGATAATATGGGCCTTGTGGTCGAAGGGACCGAAATGCAGGAGCCTTATGTGGCAAATCCGGTTTACGGCAGCTATCCCGCCACCCGCCCCGCGGCGGAACCGGAGGCAGTGCAGGCGGCAGCGGTCGCCATGGAATCGGCCCAAAAACCGGTGTTCGTTGTGGGGCGCGGCGCCATGGTATCCGGCGCCGGCGAAGCGCTGAAAAAGATCGCCGAAAAACTGGATATCCCGATCTGCACAACACCGGACGGCAAGACCATCATCGACGAGACAGACGACCTGTGGTGCGGCATTGTAGGCGGGTATGGAACCGATTGCGCCAACAAAACGGTAGGGGCCGCCGACCTTGTCATCTACGTGGGCAGTCAGATCTCCGACCAGACCACCCTCAACTGGCAGTGCCCCGCAGTTACGACACAGATTATCCAAATCGATATTGAGGGGGCCGAAATCGGTCGCAATTACTCCAAATGCTTGGGACTTCAGGGAGACGCGCGGACAATTTTAACCCAACTGCTCGCAGTTGCGTCGAACAAAAAGCGCGCCGATTGGCGCGGACAGGTCAGAGCATTCGTGGACGATACGATGGAGAGGCAGGCGGAGCGCTTTGCAAGCGACAGCAAGCCGATCGACCCGGCAAGACTCTGCAACGAAATCAGCGCCGCGCTGCCCGATAACGCCATCGTAGTTTCCGATACC
>JBMNTQ010000112.1:0-7083 GCA_050945815.1 Christensenellales bacterium | reverse complement strand
CGGGGATGCGCCCGGGCAAGCCTACGTCGGATTATCTGGCAAGGATATCCCGCAGGCTGACACTGTTTGGCGCATTATTCTTGGCCGTATTGGCCACGTTGCCATCCCTTTTGACAACTTCGATGAGCTTGGGTACGTTTGCGCCGACCAGCGTAATGATTGCGGTCAGCGTGGCGTTGGAGACCACCCGTCAACTGGAATCACAGATGTTGATGCGCCACTATAAGGGATTTTTGAAATAAGTTGTTTTGGAGCTGGAGGGTACTATGAAACTAGTGTTTATTGGGCCTCCAGGCGCAGGAAAGGGTACGCAGGCTGCCAGTGTATGTGAGCGATATGGGATTCCCCATATTTCTACCGGAGAGATATTGCGTCAGGAGATTGCCAACGGGACGGTGTTGGGACGCCAAGCAGAGCAATTGATTCAGGCAGGCCAACTGGTTCCTGATGATGTGATGATTGGCGTTGTGCGCAATAGACTGGCTATGGCAGATTGTAAGCAAGGGTTTTTACTAGATGGTTTTCCCAGAACAATCCAGCAGGCCGAGGAATTGGATCGGGTTGTGGATTTGGATCTTGTTTTGAACTTGGATATTCCGGCGGAGAAGATTGTTCGGCGTATTAGTAACCGACGGACGTGCAAGGATTGCAGTGAGATTATTTCAGGCAATGGCAAACCCAAGGAGACCTGCCCTAAATGCGGCGGAGAGCTGTTTCAACGGGATGATGATACGGAGGATACAGTCAGGAGCCGTATACAGGTGTACGAAACCCAGACTAGGCCCTTGTTGGAATATTATAGGGCGCAGGGTAAGCTTGTAGATATTGACGGCGACCGATCTGTGGAGGATGTGTTTGCAGACATATGCATTGTGTTGGAACAATATAGATCGATATGATAATATTTAAATCGGAGTACGAAATTGAGTTGATGCGTAAAGCCGGAGCTGTGGCGGCTGAGGTTTTGCAACGGCTGGGCGAAAAGATTGAGGCAGGCATGACCACCGCTGATTTGGATGCTTTGGCGGAGGACTTGATCCGCAAGAAGGGCGGCCGGGCTTCTTTTAAGGGCTATAACGGTTTCCCTGCCAGTATTTGCACCTCGGTGAACCAGGAAGTTGTTCACGGAATTCCGGGCAAGCGGGTGCTGCGCCAGAAGGATATTGTCAGCATCGACGTAGGCGTGGAGATGAACGGCTATCACGGTGATACCGCTTGGACCTTTTGTGTAGGTGAGGTGGAGGAGAACGTGGCGCGGCTGTTGCAGACAACGCAGCAATGCCTGCAGGATGGGATTGCGATGGCGCGGGCGAATAATCGCCTGGGAGACGTTGGCAGCGCTATCCAGAAGCGAGCGGAAAGCGCCGGATTTTCGGTTGTTCGCGAGCTGATTGGACATGGGATTGGACAGAATTTGCACGAAGATCCCAATGTGCCCAACTATGGAAAGCCGGGACGGGGCGTGAAGCTGCGCCCGGGTATGACCTTGGCCATTGAACCCATGATAAACTTAGGGGCTGCGGACGTGGTTGTTTTGAGTGATGAATGGACAGTTGTGGCAAAGGATGGAAAACCATCGGCACATTTTGAACACACGATTGCGGTTCTTGAAGATGGTTGCCGTATTTTGACGGCGCTTTGATGACGGAGGTGCCGCTTGAAAGAGTTGATTGAGGTAGGCAGAGTTGTTTGCTCTACCGCAGGCCGGGACAAAGGAAGACATATGATTGTCGTCTTTGTGGATGGCGACTATGTGGGACTGGCAGACGGTTGTTTGAGGAAGGTTGGTTGTCCCAAGCGAAAAAAGCGCAGGCATGTTAGAATATTGCCGCATATTGCACAGGATTTGGTGAGCAAGCTATGCGGCGGCACGGCGCTGGACAGCGACATTCGAGGCGCATTGTCAGAGATGGGATTCAACAGAAAAGAGGAGGGTTAGCTTGTCCAAACAGGATATTATTGAAGTAGAAGGAAAGGTAATCGAAGCGTTTCCCAACGCGGTGTTTCAGGTGGAGTTGGAAAATGGGCATAAAATATTGGCCCATATATCAGGAAAGCTGCGTATGAACTTTATACGGATATTGCCTGGGGATAAGGTTACCATCGAATTGTCTCCTTATGATCTGACAAGGGGCCGTATTACCTGGCGCGGTAAAGCGTAGAGCAAAATCGAAGGAGGATACGTTCATGAAGGTTAAGCCATCAGTGAAACCGATCTGTGAAAAATGTAAGATAATCAAACGCCATGGCAAAGTTATGGTGATTTGTATGAATCCCAAACATAAGCAAAAGCAGGGATAAACCCGGCTTTCACCCTTGTGTAAAATATACGATTTATGGCAACAATCCGTTTATATGGCGCGGCTGCATAGTTTCAAAGGGCTATGGCCGTATAATCGTGATGATATTGAAATCATTGTGGAGGTGTAGACATCAATGGCACGTATTGCTGGTGTGGATCTGCCAAGGGACAAACGTGTGGAGATTGGCCTGACCTATATTTATGGAATTGGTCGCACGCTCTCCAGTAACATCCTGAAAAGTACCGGCGTAGACCCTGACATTAGGGTTCGGGATCTCTCTGAGGGGGATGTTAGCAAGCTCAGAGAATATATAGATCATTATGTGAAGGTGGAAGGCGATTTGCGCAGGGAGGCTTCCCTGAACATCAAGCGCCTGATGGAAATTGGCTGTTATCGCGGGATTCGCCACCGCCGGGGCTTGCCTGTGCGCGGACAGAGCACCAAACAAAATGCTCGTACGCGTAAAGGACCCAAGAGGACTGTTGGCGGCAAGAAGAAGTAAGCGGGGGAGGAAATCAAATGGCAAAGCCGAAGACTAGAAAAGGCACAACCAGGAAGCGCCGGGATAGAAAAAATATTGAGAGCGGCGCTGCACATATAAAATCATCGTTTAATAATACCATTGTGACCATTACAGATGTGGCCGGGAATGCCCTCTCTTGGGCGAGTGCCGGCGGCATGGGCTTTCGTGGTTCGAAGAAATCCACGCCTTTTGCTGCACAGACTGCCGCAGATGTTGCTGCGAAGGCGGCTATGGAGCATGGCCTCAAACGTGTTGAGGTTTATGTGAAGGGGCCGGGAAGCGGGCGTGAGGCTGCGATTCGCGCGCTGCAGACTGCGGGATTGGAAGTCAGCCTGATTAAAGATGTGACGCCCATTCCGCACAATGGCTGCCGCCCGCCCAAACGCAGAAGAGTTTAATTTTAGAGGAGGCAATACAATTATGGCAAGATATACAGGCTCAGTTTGCCGTCTCTGCCGCAGAGAAGGAACCAAGCTGTTTTTAAAGGGAGACCGCTGTTATTCTGCTAAGTGCGGCATGTCTCGCGGGAAGCCCCCGGGACAGCATGGGCAGGGTCGTCGTAAGGTTTCTGAATATGGTTTGCAGCTTCGCGAGAAGCAAAAGACCAAGCGGGCCTATGGGCTGCTTGAATCGCAGTTTCATAAATATTTTGAGATTGCTGAAAAGCAAAAGGGTGTTACGGGCGAAAACCTGCTGCGCCTTTTGGAGCGGCGGTTTGACAACATCGTTTACCGCTTGGGCTTTGCAGCATCTAGGGCGCAAGCTAGGCAGTTGATTACCCACGGACATTTCCGTATCAACGACCGTAAAGTGGACATTCCTTCCTGCCTGGTTAAGGTAGGGGATGTGATTTCTGTGAAGAATACCAGCCATGACAAAGAACTGTTCAAACAGATTCGTGAGACCGAAGGCAAATTGACCCCCGGCTGGTTGGAGGCAGACTTGGATACTATGACTGGTAGGGTTGTTGCGCTGCCTACTAGGGATGATATCGACCTGACCATTGAGGAACACTTGATTGTTGAGCTTTATTCCAGATAATGGTATGATTTGTTTATGTGATGAGATAGACCTCCCACAGAGACGCATGACAATAAGGAGGGAAAGCGCTTGATCGAGATTGAAAAGCCCAGAATTGAGTTTATACATGCTGAAGGCAATGATTATGGGAAATTTGTAGTGGAGCCTTTGGAGCGTGGTTTTGGGATCACGCTGGGCAATTCCCTGCGCAGGATTTTATTATCTTCGCTTCCCGGTGTTGCTGTAACCAGCGTAAAGGTAGACGGAATATTGCACGAATTTTCCACGATTGAAGGTGTGCGGGAGGATATTTCGGAGATTATTCTGAACTTGAAAGAGTTATCCGTTAAGATGTTTGCTGATGAGCCTCGGACAGTTAGCATTCACCGCAGGGGTCCTTGTGACCTGAAGGCCAGCGATATTGACGGCGGTTCGGAGATTGAGATCCAGAATCCGGACCTGCACATTGCCACGTTGAATGAGGACGCGGTTTTAAATATGGAAATTACCCTGGCCAAAGGCCGCGGCTATGTTGGCGCTGAGAAAAACAAGCAGCCCAACCAGCCAATCGGGATTATACCGGTGGATTCCATTTTTACGCCTATAAAGAAAGTTAATTTTAATGTGGAGAATACTCGGGTCGGCCAGATTACCGACTATGACAAGCTGACTCTAGAGGTTTGGACCGATGGCAGTACCCGCCCCGAGGAGGCGGTTAGCTTGGGCGCCAAGATTCTCAGCGAGCATTTGATGCTGTTTATCAACCTTACGGACCATGTGGCGAATGTTGAAATCATGGTGGAGAAGGAAGAGGACAAGAAGGAAAAGATTCTGGAAATGACCATCGAAGAGCTGGACCTTTCCGTGCGTTCCTACAACTGCTTGAAGCGGGCAGGCATCAATACCGTGGAAGAACTGGTGCAGCGAAACGAAGAGGACATGATGAAGGTTAGAAACCTGGGGCGCAAGTCTTTGGACGAAGTAAAGCAGAAGTTGGATGGACTGGGCTTGGCGCTGAGACAAAATGACGATTAATAGTTTGGAGGGAATGTGAAATGGCCGCAAATCGAAAACTCGGCAGGGCTTCCGACCAGCGCAGAGCCATTTTGCGTAATCTTACTACGGCTTTGCTGTGGAACGGTAAGATCGTTACCACCGAAGCTCGGGCGAAAGAGGTTCGCAAGATAGCCGAAAAGTTTATTACGCTCGCGATTAAAGAGCATAACAACACCGTAATGGTGAAGAAGCAGACTGCTGACGGTGAAAAGGAATTCAGGAACGATATGCCGTCCAAGCTGAGCGCGCGCCGCATGATGATGTCTTATTTGTATAATGTGCCGCTGACCCGCAAAGATGACGAGAGCAAGGCGCAATATAAGGCTCGTTTACGGGAGATTACCTACCCTGTGGTAGAGAAACTCTTTACTGAGCTTGGGCCGAAATACGATAAGCGCAGCCAGGAAGTGGGCCGTGGCGGATATACTCGTATTTTGAAGATGGGCCCGCGTCGCGGCGACGCAGCGGAAATGGTTGTATTGGAGCTTGTCTGAACGCGAAGGATAAGCTAAGAATTGATACTCTGATGGGCCGGATGCGGATGGGGGGGAGCCCTGCTGCTTCTGGCCTGCATTGTTTTATAAACCGATCGTTTCGAAAGGGCTGGATTGTACGGGGCAAATACGATATGATGTTGAAAGAAGCGGCGCTGTATGTACGCAGCGCGGAGCTGCTGGGGGACATTGGGAAAACGGGAGAATACTGCATGATCATACAAGCGGATAATGTTTCCTATAGCTACCCGACGGATGAAGAGGAGATGGCCGACGAGGCGCTGCGGCACCTAAGTTTGAACATCGAGCGGGGCGAATTTGTTGCTGTGGTGGGGCATAATGGTTCGGGCAAGAGTACGTTTGCCAAGATGCTGAATGCCATACTGGTTCCTTCTGAGGGAGTGGTGGTGGTGGATGGCATCGACACGCGAGAAGAGGAGATGGTTTGGGAGATTCGGCGCAATTGCGGGATGGTGTTCCAGAACCCGGACAACCAACTGGTGGCTGGGGTTGTGGAGGAGGATGTGGCGTTTGGGCCGGAGAACCTGGGGGTTGAATCGTCGGAGATCCGCCGGCGGGTGGATGAGGCGCTTTTGGCTGTGGGCATGACGGAATATGCAGCCAAGGGCCCGCATATGCTCTCGGGCGGACAGAAGCAGCGGGTGGCGATTGCGGGGATTTTGGCTATGCGGCCTAGTATTATCGTGTTGGATGAGCCGACTGCTATGCTGGATCCGTCTGGGCGACAGGAAGTGATGCAGACTGTAAAGCGGCTGAACCGCGAGGATGGAATAACGGTTGTACACATTACCCACTATATGGAGGAAGCGCTGCTGGCTGATCGGGTGGTGGTAGTAAATGAGGGGGAGGCTGTGCTGTGCGGCACGCCGCCTGAAGTGTTTGCCAAGGTGGAGACGATCCGCGCCCTAGGCTTGGATGTGCCTGCTATGGCGGAGCTTTTATACCTGTTGAAGCAGGAAGGGATTTGCCTGGAGAGCTGGGTCTTTACCGTAGAGGAAATGGCGGAGGAACTATGCCGATTATTATAGAGCACATGGATCATATCTATATGCCTAATACGCCCAACGAAGCCATTGCGCTAAAGGATATTAACCTGACCATCGAGGACGGGGAGTTTTTGGGGCTGATCGGGCATACAGGCAGCGGCAAGACTACGCTAGTGCAGCATATTAACGGCTTGCTTAAGCCTACATCCGGACGAATCTCTGTTTATGGGATGGAGTTGACGGAAAAAGGGGTCGATTTGAAGGCTGTGCGCCGGCAGGTGGGGCTTGTTTTCCAATATCCGGAATATCAGCTCTTTGAAGAGACCGTGGAAAAGGACATTGCTTTCGGCCCCAGCAGGCTGGGCGTGCCCAAGGAAGAGATTCCCGCCGTGGTGGACGAGGCAATGGATATTGTGGAGCTGGAGCCGGAGCTTAAAACCCGATTGCCGCTGGAGCTTTCCGGCGGGCAGAAGCGGCGGGTGGCTTTGGCAGGCGTAATTGCTATGCAGCCTAAAACGTTGATTTTGGACGAGCCTATGGCAGGGCTGGACCCTCAGGGCCGTAAGAGTATCCTGCGGTTGGTTAAAAAGCTGCACGACCGGGGGACCACGATTGTGATGGTGTCTCACAGCATGGATGACCTGTCCGGCATGGCAAAGCGCGTGGCTGTGATGAACCAA
>JBMNTQ010000111.1:0-7085 GCA_050945815.1 Christensenellales bacterium | reverse complement strand
CCATACACATCCAAAAACGCACAACGACCTTTTTATGCTGAAGGATCTGAAAATGTTCATTATGAATGTATTCTCCGATACTGAGTGGGATTAATGCCCACTCTTTTCTTAAATGACCGGCTGAAATGTTTAGGGTCGGTATACCCTACCATTTCCGATACCTGCGCGATATTGTATTGAGAATCCTCAAAAAGTTTTTTTGCGGCTTCGATTCTGAAATTGATAACATAATCAATAAAGTTAATGCCCATCTCTTTTTTGAAGATCACACTAAAATAGACCGGGTTCAAGTTGACGATCTCAGCGATCTGATTAAGAGTGATCATTTTATTATAGTTTTGGGCAATATAGCTGATTGCAACTCTTACAGGCGCATTCATTTTTTGATGATGATCATAGTGATCAATGATTTCTAAGATGCGCTCAAGCAAAGTGTTTTTTATTTCACCGGTTGTTCTGCAAACCGTTAAATCTAATTCGTCCTTTGTATGTTCCAGATATTCATCCTTAATTTTTTGTCCAAGCCTGTTCATCGACTGTATAAAAACACGGAAAATTTTCTCTGCGACCTTATAATAAACAACCGGGCTTGCTTTCTCTGTTGCGGATATGGCGTCAAATATATCAATAATGAATTCTTTCAACTTAATAAAATCAAGCGCATCAATCATATTGATCAGCATGGTCTCTTTGGAATGAGTCAGCAGCTCGCTCATTGGCCAATCGATATATTTCTTTGAAGAATAATCGATCAATTTATTTGCGCCCTCAACGATGCTGTACATGACCGCCTCCGAGGCCGAAGTGGCTGATTCATATAAACCGTTTAAATCCGGGACTTCTTTTCCCAGGCCAATTGTTATCGTACACAGATTTAAAACTTCCAAAAAATTATTCATTTCCTTTAATACGGATTCTAATTTTCCCCTGACCTTATCTTCGTTAAACACAGAATAATTAAGGATATACGCATCGCCTTGCACAGGCTGGATATCATAGCAAACCTGGTTTAAACATTTATCCATTATATCGGCAAGCTTTTCCTTGCATATTCTTTGATAGTCATCATTTGGAGCGGCTTGGCCCTTTATACCGAGTTTGATCGACGCCACCCGAAAAACGCCTTCAGAGAACGTCATGTGATAATCCGAATTGATCTTCTCCAGGTCATATTTCTTGCTGCCTGCATCAGGATCCGCTAGAAGTCTGCTCAAAAACTGATCTCTCAGTTGATCAATGCTTTGCATGAGCTTTGTCTTTAAGGATACTTCCTGGTCTTTTTGAGACCTTTCATTAAGAAGCCTGTCCCTGATTTTAATCATCGTATTCTGCAGCTCTGTTTTTTTGATGGGTTTTAATAAATAATCCACCACTCCACATTTTAATGCGTTTTGCGCATATTCAAAGCTTTTATACCCGCTTATGATCACAAAACATGTTTTAAGGCCTGATTCTTTCGTTTTGTGTGCAATTTCCATACCATCCATTTCAGGCATGCGTATGTCGGTAATCACGACATCCGGCTTTTGCTCCTTAATCATTTGATATGCGGACAAACCGTCTTCGGCCAGTCCTACCAGTTCGAAACCGATTTGTTCCCAATCGAGTAAATTGCTTATAAGCTGACAGATATACCTTTCATCGTCAGCGATCATTACTTTTAACATATGAAACTTTAACCCTTTCGAAAGTTGACCTAAGATGAGTTGTATGGTCAGTCACCTTGCTGTAAAGCCGTCTTACTGAACAATATTTGTTTCATTGATATTATAACATTCTTTCCCATGTCACGCCAGATATAAGAAATCCGATTTGTTTTTAACTTCCGCAAAGACCTTGTATGTAGGGCGATTCCGGCTTTGAAAACAATCAGGCTCAGTAAACGGAATCTCTCTATTTGCTTAAGTTTTAAAATTGCCTCGGCAAGCATAGCGGGTTAGTGTGCAACCGCTATATCTGGACTCCGGAAACGGATTCTTCGTAGACACTGATATACTGGATTTTTTAAAGCCCTGACCAAGTACAGTTTAAAAAATACGGAGGTTATTTTATGGCCTGTATTAAAGCGGCTGCTTTGTTTTTTGTTTTCTCCTAGTCGTTTACCATCAAGCCGCCTCGCTAAAAACGCATACTCAGGCGCACTTTGCTCGCTTCGAATCCATTTTCCCTTCCATACAAAAAACGCACACCGCCTGATGGCGATATCCTCTTTTGATGTAAAGGTTTGACTATTTAGATGATTCCCGTTAAGGATGTCAGAATCGTTGTTTTGTAAGCGGCAGGGCGGTAAAAGCTCACTGTCGCTTGCGCTTTAGTAATAAGCACCACCAGCAATGTTACAAGCTCTAACAAAATTTAATAAACTGATTTACAGAGAAATTAAAATTTTCACATGCCCAAATTTTGCGCACTATCCAAAAATCGGTCTTCATAACTCATCCAGCCCAATTAGACTGTTCAAATTTGAAGACCGATTCACAATACCGTCAGAATGTTTTAATTTTTGCTCTAGAATTTTTTTGTAACAGCGATATGATCTTCTTGGTGTTTGTGGGCAATGACTACGGAGTTTGATTCGGCAGTTTCGGCAACGCCGATCCGCCAGTAAGACTCGTAGCCGCCGGTTTCGGTGCCCTTTAGGGTCATGATCTCGATGAGGCAGCTGCCATCTTGCTTCTTAGCATCCTCTATTGCTGCAGCCAATTCTTCATTTGTGCTGACGCGATATCCCTTGCAGCCCATGCTCTCTGCATGCTTAACATAATCAACATTGATCAGCTCGCCGTCGCAGATGCCGGTCTTTGGGTTGAATTTGCGGAACTCATTGCCGTCGCCGATCTGGCCAGCGTCAATCTGCAGGCCGGCAATGCATTGGCAGCCATAGTTGTTCATAAGCAGAACGGTGATCTTCTTGTCTTGCCTGACAGATGTGAATAGTTCGCTATTGAGCATCATGTAGCTGGCGTCGCCCATGATGGTGTAGACTTCGCGATCGGGACAAGCCATCTTGGCACCGAGTGCACCGGCGATCTCGTAACCCATGCAGGAGAAAGCATACTCCATGTTATATGTTCCAGGGTTCTTAGTTCTCCATAGTCTTTGAAGGCAGCCGGGAAGCGTACCTGCTGCAGCAACGATGATGGCGTCATCGGCGAGATGGTCGTTAATGATGCCGAGAGCAGCGGACTGTGCAATATGGGCTTCGCACTTCACGTCGTATAATCTGTTCTGTTCAGTTTCCCACTCAGCCTTTGCATCTGAAAAGAACTTAGGAGTGAATGAGGATGTATAATCGATCTCCTCAAGCGCGCGGATCATTTCTTTTACTGCCGCTTTTGCATCTGCACAAATCGGTAGTGCGTTCATTTTGTAATTATCGAAATTGTTGACGTTGACGGAAACAAACTGGCAATTCTCATTTTGGAACTGCCATTTGGAAGCTGTGGTGAAGTCTGTGAATCTTGTGCCAATGCCGATAACAACGTCAGCCTCTTTTGCAAGACGATTGACAGGAGCTGTGCCGTGGACACCCACCGCACCCAGCAGATAGGGCTCGGACCAGTTGTACGCCCCTTTGCCAGCGTGGGTCTCGGTAAGCGGAATGTTGAATTTCTTAGCCATTTCGAGAACTTCAGCCTCAGCGCCAGAGTATAGAACGCCGCCGCCAACGATGATCATGGGTTTTTTAGCGTCTTTCATGATTTCAACAAATCTTTTAATGACTTCAGGCACAGGAACCATGCGGTTCATATAGTGAATTCTCTTCTCGAAGAATTCTACCGGATAATCATAGGCTTCTGCCTGAACATCCTGCGGAAGAGCGAGACAAACAGCGCCCGTATTAACGGGATCGATTAGGGTTCTCATTGCTTGAAGCGCAGCTGTCATCAACTGCTCGGGTCGGCTGATTCTATCCCAGTAGGTACAAACTGCCTTAAAAGAATCATTTGCAGTTTCGGTATAATTATTGAATTTTTCAACCTGCTGAAGCACTGGATCTGGTTGCCTTGTTGCAAAAATATCACCCGGGAGGAGAAGCACCGGCAGTCTGTTAGCGGTTGCAACACCAGCCGCAGTCACCATGTTTAAAGCGCCGGGGCCGATAGAAGTTGTGCAAGCATAGATCTGCTGGCGATTCTTCATTTTTGCATAAGAAACTGCCGCCTGAACGGCACCCTGCTCGTTCATAACCTGCTGAAACTTCAGATCGCCGTCAAACTCCTCAAGCGCCTGGCCGATTCCTGTGCAGTTGCCGTGCCCATAGATGCCCATAACGCCTTTGACAAATTTGTTTTCTTCACCATCTACACAGATGTATTGATTATCCAAGAATTTGATTAATGCCTGTGCCATAGTTAATTTGATTGTTTTCATGGTTGACCTCTTTCTTAATTCGTTTTCAGTCAGCTCTGATGGAAATATTTTGCGCCAGGTTGATTGACCCACTTGTGCTCGTCAACGGCAATAGTCTCGATGTTTTTCTCATCCTGAAGCCTGATACACCACAGATAGTACATTGCATAACCAGGAGCCACGACTTGAGAGTGCTGGGTCATGCTTTCGAATCCAAGTAGGCTGTTGTGCCTGATGATTTCAGCGCCACCCTCATACTCGGAAAAACCATAGCCGTTCTCGGGTAACATCTTGTAAAAATACAGTTCGGGTTCTGCGTGGATATGCGGAGGGTAAGAGGACCACTTGCCAGGAAAGTGGACAACCTCACCGATAAAGAAGTTGGTATTGGGGCAGGTAGAACGGTCAAAGAATGTTCTTACCAGTCTGGTGGCACAGTCGTCCATCATGCCGGAACCCCGCACCTCGTTGGCATCAAGGCAGTCTTCAGGTTTTAAAAATTTTGGATCAAAGCTTTTGCTGTTGGCAGTGCGGCAAACAGCGAACTCAGCTTTATCAGAGAGGCATTCGAATTTAACTTCTGTGTTCTGAGGTACGTGAAGCACGTATGCGCCTTCGTGAAAGCAGTCGCTGCGATTTGCCGTTACACCCTCATCATTCCACGTGAAGGTTACTTCGCCATAAAGAAGGGTATAAACAACTTCCTGCGGATAGCGATACTCGTTTTTATCTCCAGCTTCCATGTAAATGATGCCGAAATCCAATCCTTTCATCTTAGGTTCTTGTGCCGCGTCGATGATGGGATTATAGCCTTTATCGAAGGGGTGCTTCTGTATATGTTTCATAAACACTCTTCCTTTCCTGGTTTTTGGATTGTGTTAGAAGATGTATGGTTACTGTGGTTGCATAATGTATGCTTGGTAATTGCGTTTCATTCACCTAGAAAGCTAGGATTTGTGTGAAAACGAAAGCTGTGGAAGCGGATATCGTATTCTTCTTATAAATAATACCCCCCCCGGATTTAGTTAAGATTGAACCAGTAAACCCCCAAGACGATCAGGAACTGATTTGCGCTCAATGGGGGGCTTTACGTTGCGTATAAACATCTCGCAGGTGTCGGAAATGACACAGAAGTGAAGGCGCCTGCCTACTAAAGAACAATCCGGGGCCGTTGCTGTAGGGCGCAGGTGTGGAAATAGCCCGCCGAGATTCTGAGAAATACTGCCTGTCAGGGAAGTGCTTTCGTACTTAGCGTCACCCTCGAAAACGACGTTTTCATTCAAGACCATTTCCTCGGCAACTCCGATTGCACTGACCTCAACGCTCTGGAAGCTTTCTTTTAGACAAATGTCTTTAACACAGGCTATGGCTTCGTCACCGGGATCAAAGCGCGCGACGGTTCATTCACTATCTATAACACAATATTGCATAAATATAAGGTTTCTTCTTTTCGATGAAATATTACTATGTTTTGGTCGGTAGTTGGATTTTTCCATTCTGAAATGCTCACACCAGGATAACTGCGATAGCGTCCCCGAATTGGAGTGTGGCCGATTTTAAGTTAACCGACAAGTTCCTGTTTGCTTTTTGATATGCTTTGACAGAGAAGACTGAGATATAAAAAGTTGATCTGCGGCTTCCTGAAAACCCCCAGTATCCGCAAGGACGGAAAACCCGTGAATATACCTTATCTCCAACGAGTCCATCCCTTCCGTACATACGATTTTATTTTGGATTATGTATATTATAGTGAACTTCTGTTTGGATGTCAATTAACCTCAGTTTACAAAATAACGGTTTGCAGCAGCACATCTATGTTATGGTTGTAGGCGTTCTCGCCATGCAATCATGATATTACCGAAGCGGATTGACGCCAGTAGACGCTACCGATTGCCGATCCAAACTAGGAAGCCAATAGAATAATGGCCACGAACACAGCGAGGAATCATTGATCAAAAAGGGGAAACGTACACCTATCAAGGCCGATTACCATAGGCTAAAGAGGGGTTGCATAGAGCTGGGAGCACAAATAAGAAAGCGAGGAAACAAAATGGACATTTTAGCTTACATTGTAGACGGGGCGTTGATTCTGATACCGGTTCTATTGGTGATCGGGCAGATCATCAAAAGCATTCCGGGGATTCCCAATTGGGTAATTCCGATTGCGCTGCTGGTGCCGGGCGTGATCGGCGCGGGGGCATTGGGTGGCTGGACTGTCGAAAGTATCATCCAGGGCGTTCTTGTGACAGGCCGGCAGTGTACGGGAACCAGATTTATAAGCAGATAAGCAATAAGGGTAATTAATGTTGTTTAGAGGAGGCCGGGGCTGTAATGGCTCCGGTCTTTTTTATTTCTGGGAGGTATTTCTTTGCGCTTGGAGCGAAGCCGCGTGGGTTGTTGAGAAAATACTTTTTAATTGTATGTAATGTTGTATGTAATAGGAGCAGATTCTAGGCCATTTTGCACCATTTCTTATACCATTCTTTTTTGGTGTTTCGGTAGAAACAAACCCGCAAAGCTCTTTACTTCGCGGGTTTGTAATGCTTTGACTATTTAGATGACGCTAATTTCGGGCAAATAAAATTCGCAAACCACCAAAGCAGCTTGCGAATTTGTGTCCAGCTTCAAGCTGGTGTAATACTTTGACTATCTAGATGACACTAGTTTCGGGCAAAGAAAATTCGCAAACCGCCAAAGCAGCTTGCGAATATGGGTCCAGCATCATGCTGGTG
>JBMNTQ010000110.1:0-7093 GCA_050945815.1 Christensenellales bacterium | reverse complement strand
ATATTTCGGCCGAGGATATTCTAAAAAAGCCTGCTTGCTGCGCCAATTAGGTTGCGGCAGAATGGCCATACGATAGCCCTCCTCCTCCAGCAAACGCCCCAGCAGCCCATTCGCAAAAGAAGGATGGTCCACATAGGCATCCCCCGTAACCAAAACAAAGTCCGGCCTGTCCCATCCCCGCGCTTCCATATCTTCCCGGCATACCGGTAAAAATTCCTGCTGCAACATTCTTCCCCCAACCAATCATTCGAAAAAGACGCAAGCCATAACGCTTCCTCACTTTATAGTATAATCTGTTTCCAGCACAAAGTTCAACCCTGCCCCATAATAACCCGCACCAAAACCTCCCCTTTGCCTGTCTCCAAAGCGATCTTCTCCTGCAGCACACCATCCACATATATTGCCCGCACGCCCCGCTCCACCTTGTCCGGGTTTTCCACCTCAATCCGGTACAGGCTGTCCCCATAGCGGTATTCGATAGAAAACTCCGCCCATTTCGCAGGAATACAAGGGTTCAGCGTCAACGTCTCCCCCCGCTTACAAAAGCCCAATATAGCTTCCGTTGCAACCACATACATCCAAGAAGCCGAGCCTGTATACCAAGTCCACCCGCCTCGCCCGTTGTGCTGGGGGTTGGAGTACACATCCGCCGCCACAACATACGGCTCCGCCTTATACGCCATAATCTCTTTGTCCGTACGCCCATGGTTTATCGGGTTGAGTATGCTAAACAGTTCAAACGCCGTCTCTCCCAGCCCCAGCTTGGCAGCCGCCGCCACCATCCATGCAGCAGCATGGGTATATTGCCCACCGTTTTCCCGAACGCCGGGAATATAGCCCTGAATATAGCCCGGGTCCTTCCAGCTCTCAAATGGCGGCGACAACAGCTTAATCAAGCCGGCTTCCCGGTCTACAAGGGAAAGAGCCGAATCAAATGCTTGCCGCTGCTTATAAGGCTGCGCTGCCCCCGACAGAACTGCCCACGCCTGGGAAATAATATCAATGCTGCATTCCGGGTTATGGGCGCTGCCCAAAGACGTTCCATCATCGAAGTAGGCTCGCCTAAACCACGCGCCATCCCACGCCGTATCCAACGCCGCTTCCAGCTCCGGCATCTTAGCCTCCCAATGCTCCGCCCGCCCATCGCCCGCCTCTCTCGCCCAAGGCAGGAATTGTTTCAATACTTCATACAGGAAAAAGCCCAGCCATACGCTTTCCCCCTTCCCCTCCCGGCCTACCCGGTTCATCCCGTCGTTCCAGTCGCCGCCTCCCATCAAAGGCAGCCCATGTTCTCCAAACCGAGTCCGCTCCAATGCGCGCATACAATGCTCCAGCAAACTGCCCTGCTCCTGTCCGGTCTGTGCATCAATATAGCTGTCCTCCTGTCCCGGCTCCAACTGCGGCCCTTCCAGAAAAGGCGCCTCTTCCTGTAAGATGTCCGCATCCCCGGTATGCTGAATATACAACGCCGTTACATACGGCAAAAACAGCAGGTCATCACTGATATGGGTGCGTACGCCCTTAGCCGGTGGATGCCACCAATGCTGGACATCCCCTTCAGGGAACTGATGCGCCGCACACAGCAAAATATGCTCCCGCACCAAATCGGGGTTTGTGTCCAGCAAGCAAATACAATCCTGTAGCTGGTCTCGAAATCCATAGGCGCCCCCGGCCTGATAAAACCCGGTTCTGCCCCAGAATCGGCTGCTCAAAGTCTGATACTTCATCCAGCCCAGTAAAACGTTCATAGAAACATCCGGCGTCTTAACCACAAGCTTGTCACATACGCGCGCCCAGCTTTCCCGCACATTTTCTAAGCTGCGCCGGGCAGATTGAGCGTCGGCTGCGATCAGCAAGCCTCTCTCCTCTTCCTGCCCACAGCACAGTTCAAATACGATCTCATCGCTGCCATACCCCGGAATCTCTATCGTCGTATACAAAACACCGCAAGGCTCCCCGTTGCTCTTGCCGCTATCCAGCTTCTCATAGCGCAACCCCTGCGGCATAGCGCCATCCCCATAGCCCCAAAATGCAGCCTTATCTGTCAAAGCTCCGCAAGGGCGCTTTGGTGCCCGCAAATAAACAGCAGGCCTATCTTCCCGTCGCGCCACCAAGGTGTCTCGTCCATCAAACTCCACCTCCACATATTTCCAGGTCTGGTGTTTGAAAGCGCCCAAAATGAAATCACAGTAAAATGCCGCAACAATCCTCCGGGGCTGCGGCGATGGGTTGTCTAGGCGCAGCGAGTAAAACTTGCTGGGTGACGAATCGTCCACATGCACGGTCAATTTATGCCGCAGGCCATAGCCTCCATATTCAAACTGCGAATACCCCCAACCGTGGCGCACCAAATAATCGCCGCACCCCAACCTCCCAGGCACAGGAGACCAAACCTCACCGCTCTCCTCATCCCGCAAAAAGATCATCTCCCCGGCGCCGTCGCCTATCTGGTCATTGGTCCAAGGGCTTATCTTATATTCCCGGCTGTTCTGCGCCCAGGTATAGCCGCCGCCGCTCTCGCTGCATATCGTCCCAAAGTACGGGTTCGCCATCACATTACACCAGGGCAGCGGCGTGGTGCGCCCCTTTTGCAGCCACATTATATATTCCTTACCGTCCTGGCTGAATCCTCCGATGCTGTTGTCCATCAAAAGCGGCGGCACATCTATCTCCACCGGCTCATATTCACAAAGCCGCTGCTTCTTCTTTCGACCGCCGTCCGCCTCCAGCGCCTCCAACGCCAAATCCTTCGCATCCACCACCAGATCAGCAGCAACCAACAGAGCGTCCTCTCGCGCCACCCACGCTTTTTCCAACAACACCACCCGCCCACAGCCATAGGCTGTGGCAAACGGCCGCAAAGCGGCAATCATCTCGCTAATTTTATCATGCAGCGGCCGGATATAGTCGTTGCCATATTCATTCAACACAATCAAATCCAAATCCAACCCGTTACTACGGAAAAACTCATATGCTTTAAACAGCCGCTGCAGGTTGTCTATCTGTGTCAAATCCGCAATCCGAACCAACAAAACCGGAATATCTCCCGAAACCCCGCATTCCCACAAAACCTCCACCCCGCCGCCGCCCAGGCGCGTACGCCCGGCAAACAACAAGCGCGCCGCAATTTTGTGAAAAAGCGACAAATCTCCCGGGGCCGACTGCAAGTGCCGTAATTCCACTTGGCTTCGGGTCCAAGCCATCTCAAAAGCCCGTTCGATCGAAGCCTTGGCCTCGTATTCCTTTGCCGCAGCAACCGCCTCCTGAGTGGTAGCGGCAACAGCCAAAGCAAAGCTGACCGACACCTTCGCTCCTGCACGCGCCATCACCCGCAGCCGACAGCATAAGCAAGGGTCAATGGGCGCGCCCACCCCAGCGGTACCTAAAGCGGCATCCTTATCCATCATGCGGGGGTTCCCTACATCCCGAAGCCGCCCGATAGCCTTAATGCGCTCGGTCTCCACATCCATCTTCCCCAGCGCTTCCCCTTCTACATGGTAGGCGCAAGCCAAGTTCATTTCCCGCTCCCGCCCCCCCGGCTTATAACGGGCATAGACGATATCCCCCTCCAAACCGGTCTCCACAAATAAGCCAACAAAGGCCCTGTGGGCGATATCCGCTTCTTTCGAGCATAAAACCGTCTCCAAAAACTGGGTCAGCTGCATTTCCCGATCCTGGTCTGTATGGTTCTCAATGCTGATGCGCCGTATCTCCACATCACTTTCCGGCGAAACGCAAACCTCCATAGTCGTTGTAAAATCCTGTGCCGCGCGAACAAACACCGCCTTGCCCGACTCAAAGCGCACGGAATACTCCCCGTCTTGACACTGAGCCGGCCTATAAGCCGGCGACCAATACCCCTCCTCTCCCACCGGCCGAATATAATAGAAAATCCCATAGCCATCCCGATTCGCGTCGCTGCGCCAACGGTTGACCATCCCATCCCCCCACGCGCTATACCCCGTCCCAGCATCGGTCAGCATCACACGATACTTCCCATTGGACAAAAGCTGTACCTGCGGAAAATGGCCGGACGTAAAGGAGATGTGCCGGTCTGAGCGGTATTCGCTGTGCCTGCCCTTGTTCTTCCGCCCATACTCCCGCCGCCGGATGGTCACGCCGCCCCGGCTAACTTCCTCCTGCAACAATATCTCCGCCGCCTGCACCAACGGTATGCTATGAAAGGTATGCTGCAAAATATTCCCATTCACCAAATTATCCAAGGCACATAAAGTCATGCCTTGATGGTGCGCCATAAAGGTTTTTACAACGAAATATTTACGGTTGCCCGGAAGGCGCCCCTCGGTAAAATCCACAGCGTCATAATAACCGTATTCTCCCGCAGCATCCAGGCGCGACAAACGCTTTAAATTTTTGTATGCCGTATGCGGCGCAAAAGGCAAAACCAGCGCCGTCGAATAAGGCGACACCACCATCTCCCGGTTTCCATGGTCACTCATGCTGCATGCAGGCACACCAAAGGCTTTATACTGGTAATTCAAGTGCATATCAAAGGCATAGAACGCAGATTCAGATATCCCAAAGGGAATATTCCCCTCCTCAGCCGCCTGCCGCTGCGCCAAAAGTGCCATCTCATAGGTTTCATGCATCAGCGTGTGCCGATAATCCTTCATGGCGATCATGGGCATAAAGTATTCGAACATCGTACCCGACCAGGAAAGAAGCATCCGGCCCTTGCCGATAGCCGCCATAGGCCGCCCCAGACGAAACCAGTGCTTCATAGGCACATCTCTCTTTGCAATGGCGATAAAGCTGGTGGTTCTGGCTTCCGAAGCTAACAGATCATAATGGGATTTGCTCAGCTTCCCGTTTTCCAAGTCCATGCCAATGTAGAAAAGTTCCCGCCGCTTATCATATAAAACAGAAAAATCCATCTCCTCAAAATAACGGTGCAGTTCCTTTATCGTCTCACCGTTTTTACGCAGCAATAAATAGGCCGCCGATCGAGCCTGCAGCAAATCCGACTTCATTCTTTTTTTCAGTTCCTCGTCAAAGGGGATGTCTCCGGCCTTTTTCAAAAGCTCCTGAATCCCCGCAGTCAGGTCGCAGAAGCTTACAGCATAAAAAGGCCGGGTTTCCTCCTGCAAAGGCAAATAAGCGCTCCACGGCAAATACCTCTCCATATCCGCTAATAAAGCATCCAGCATTCGGCTAATCCGCCGTCCCCAGCGCCCCCTATGTTCAACCTTTCCAGGCGCGCTATGCAGCAGATCATACAGGTCGGGGCCGACTTCCTCCTCCGCCATGTTGCTCAACAGCTCCTCCAGCAACGGGTCTATTTCCTCCCCGTCCTCCCGGGCAGCGTCCAAAGTCAATTCAATGGCCTCCAGGCGGCATCTGCCAAAAACAGCCGACTTTTCAGCCTGCCTGAGTCCCTCGGCGCATAACAGCAAATACGACGCCATATTCCCGCTATCCACGCTGGATATATAAGCCGGGCGCAGTGGCGCCAGCGTTGCCGTATCATACCAATTATAGAAATGTCCGTTCCACATCTTCAGCTGAGAAAACGTCTCCAGTTGTTGGTCAATGCGGAATCGAAGGTCAAATAGTCCGATAAAGCCAAAGTTTAAAGCACTTATGCCGCAAACCAGCGACAATCCCATATTTGTAGGCGAAGTACGCCGCGCCAGCCCCTTCCTGGGTACTTCCTGATAGTTGTCCGGTACAAGGAAATGGTTTCGCATATCTTGAAACTCCTCAAAATATGCCCAAGTACGCCGTGCCAGCAGCCGCATTTCCTTCTGCTGGGCGCTGCTCAGCAGTGCCGCCCGCTGCCCAACGGGCCTGCTCAGTGCCCAGGCAATCCCCGGTGCAGTCAACCACAAAGCTGCCAGCACCAACGTCAGCGGCCCCATCCTGCCCAAAACGATGGAAAGCACCACAAGTAAAACGGCTGCGACAACCTGGGGCCACAGTGTCAGATAGTAGCCCCAAAGCGCGCCCTTCAACCTTTTTTCTGCCGCAGCCGCCGTTACCCATTGCAGCATGTTGCGCCGCGAAACAAAGGTACGCCACAAGCTTCGCACGATGGCATCCAGCATTTTAATCGCCTCCATCGGCAGCAAAGCCAGTTTAAAAAGCCCCCGAAGCACCATCATCCCAATGTCTATCAGGAGAACCGATCCCCGCAAAACACCGCTGCTGCTCCAAAGTACAGGCATAACTGCGACAATCTCCACCAAAGCCCCGGCAAAGATCCCCGCCGCCACCAACAGAAAATAGGGCCAACTGTCGCCAGGCAGAAAGAGCAGCGCACAGAAAATCAACAACCATTCCGCAATGGGCTGAGCGCTCCTGCGAAGGTTGTCCACAATGCGCCATCTCCCCACCGCGCTCAAGTTGTTTTCAATTGCTTCCCCTTTTCTGTTCTCCACCTTACGCCGCAAAAAAGGCAGCAGCTGCCAATCTCCCCGCACCCAGCGATGCTGGCGTCTCAGCCACGGAATATATCCGGCCGGGAAAGAATCCACCAGCTCCACATCACTGACAAACGCCGTCCGGGTATAAATTCCCTCCAAAAGATCGTGGCTCAAAACCGCATTGTCCGGCAACCGGTCCTGCATCACTTGGTAGAATACAGGTAAATCATAGATGCCCTTGCCCATAAAGCCGCCCTCGCCGAACAAATCCTGGAAAATATCCGAAACAGTAAAAGCATAGCGGTCTATCCCCTTGTAACCGGAAATCAGCCGGGAAAAAAGCGAACGATCCGCATTCTCCACCCCCGAAACCACCCGGGGCTGCATCAGGGAAAATCCCTTTAAAACGCAGCGCCCATCCTCGCTTAGAACCGGCCGGTTTAATGGATGCGCCATCGCCCCCACCAGCTTCTTGGCACAGTCCCGAATCAGCTGCGTATCCTCGTCGATGGTGATGACATATCGAACATCCTCAGGGAAGGCAGGATGCGCCAAGACAAAGCTCCCGGCGTCGCCCTGCAACAGCGCACCGTTCAGCTCCATCAATGCCCCGCGTTTTCGCTCAAAGCCCTCATATTGTCCGCTGCTCTTGTTCTCGCTTCGTTTTCTCTGAAAAAAGTAAAATCGCTGGCCATACTTTCGGTTCAGTT
>JBMNTQ010000109.1:0-7142 GCA_050945815.1 Christensenellales bacterium | reverse complement strand
AATAACCGGTTTTATCAAATTGCAGATCCCTGCCGGGAAGGCCACTCCAGCCCCGCCTGTCGGTCCTGCTTTGGGCCAGCATGGCGTGAACATTATGGGTTTTTGTAAGGAATTTAACGAGAGAACGTCGAAAGACGCCGGTCTGATTATTCCGGTGGTGATTACTGTTTATCAGGATCGTTCTTTTTCGTTTATTACCAAGACACCGCCGGCGGCTGTGTTGATTAAAAAAACTCTGGGCCTTGAGAAAGGCTCTGGCGTGCCCAACCGGGAGAAGGTGGCTCAGATAAGCAAGGCGCAGTTGCAGGAAATTGCCGAGCTGAAAATGAAAGACCTGAATGCTGCCAGCTTGGAAACGGCTATCAGCATGATTGCGGGGACGGCTCGCAGCATGGGCGTTACCGTTGTCGACTGAGCTTGGTGCAAAAACGTGGGAGGGAGTTTCCCGTCATTACCACAAGGAGGTTTTATTGTATGAAACATGGTAAGAAATATCAGGAAAGTTTAAAGCTGATTGACAAAACGATGCTGTATGAGCCGGAAGCGGCTTTGGAATTGGTCGGTCAGATGGGTAAAGCTAAGTTTGACGAGACCGTGGAACTGTCCGTTCGCTTGGGTATTGACTCGAGGCATGCGGATCAGCAGGTTCGGGGTGCGATTGTTTTGCCCCATGGAACCGGTAAGGTTGTGCGGGTTTTGGTGATTGCAAAGGCTGACAAGGCCCGAGAAGCGGAAGAAGCCGGCGCGGATTTTGTAGGCGCCGAAGAGATGATTGAAAAAATCCAGAAAGAAAGCTGGTTTGGGTTTGATACATGCGTGGCGACCCCGGATATGATGGGTGCGATCGGACGTATTGGCCGGATATTGGGCCCGAAAGGCCTGATGCCTAACCCCAAGTCCGGTACGGTTACTATGGACGTGGCCCGTGCGGTGAGCGAAATCAAAGCCGGTAAAGTTGAGTATCGCGTGGATAAGACCAATATCGTGCATGTGCCAATCGGGAAGGTTTCCTTTGGGAAAGAAAAGCTGCTGGAGAACCTGAACGTTTTGATGGAAGCGCTGGTGAAGGCTAAGCCGGCCGCTGCCAAGGGGACTTATTTGCGCAGTGTTGTGCTGGCTAGCACCATGAGCCCCGGCGTGAAGGTGAACCCGATGCGGTTTTAAGCTTTCAACGGTGTTGATGCGGCTTTTGCCGTAAGAACATATATTAATTTTATAAAGGGCCGCAGAAAGCAGGCGCGCATTGATAGGCGCATAATCCGTTTTTGGTAAGCCTGCCGAGGTTGATGAACTGTAGAACATTTCGTTTTACCGATATCTACCCTCGTGCGGCATGCGCGGGGGTTTTTTATTGTAGCCCTTTAACTGAGGAGGTGAAAGAATGTCTCAGGCAAACATAGCAATGAAGGCTGAACTGGTAGCTGGTATTAAGGAGATGCTGGAGAAGAGCAGTGGTGTGATTCTCTACGATTACCGCGGGTTGACGGTGTCGGAGGTGACGGCGCTGCGCAATGAATTCCGCAGTGCGGGGGTTGTGTATAAGGTTTTGAAAAACACCATGGTCCAGCGTGCGGTGGATGAGATTCCGGGATTGGAAGGGCTGAAGCCTTACCTCGAAGGGCCGACCGCCATCGCGTTTGGCTACGAGGATCCGGTGGCACCTGCTAAGATTCTCAGTGAGTTTATCAAGAAGATAAAGAAATCTGAAATTAAGGCCGGTGTTGTGGAGGGTCAGGTGATTGATGCTGAGGGCGTTAAGGCGCTGGCGAATCTTCCTTCCAGGGAGGTTTTGTTGGCCAAAATGCTGGGCAGCATGAACGCGCCGATTACGGGCTTTGTTTCGGTATTGTCCGGTACGCTGCGTAGCTTGGTGTGTGCACTCAACGCTGTAAAAGAAAAGAAAGAAGCATAAACTGAAAGAAATATTTTTTGGAGGATCATTATCATGACGAAAGAACAAATCATTGAAGCCATTGAGAAAATGTCTGTTTTAGAGCTTTCTGAGCTTGTTAAAGAACTGGAAGAGAAGTTTGGCGTGAGCGCCGCTGCGCCGGTTGCCGCTGTTGCTGCTGCTCCTGTTGCTGACGCTGCCGTGGAAGAGAAGACTGAGTTTGACGTAATTCTCAAAGGGCCTGGCGCTGAGAAAATTAAGGTTATCAAGGTTGTGCGCGAGCTGACCGGTTTGGGCCTGAAGGAAGCAAAAGAGCTGGTTGATACCGCTCCGAAGCCCGTGAAGGAAGGCATCTCCAAGGAAGAGGCGGAGAAGGTTGAGGCTTCGTTGAAGGAAGTTGGCGCGGACGTAGAAGTGAAATAAAGATTGATTGGAAAGGGGCTGCTTAGCTTTAGGCAGCCCTTTTTGCATGAGACCAATTTTTTGCCGGCAGGACAGGTGTTCTGTCGGCCTTTTTTATACTAGAGAAGCCCAAGGGTGTGAGATAGGGCTTTTAAAACAACCTTGACGGCAGGCTAAGCTTTTTCGGGAACAGGGGATGGATCGGGAAGGGTTTTGTTCGATCGTTACAATCGTTGACATTCGGCGGGAAAGATGGTAGCTTATTATAAATGCGAATAAATTGAGCTAAATGCGAACGCTTTGTTGCAGGGGGATGATGACCCTCCAAGGGCAGCACACGTATTTTGCCTATAAATGGGGAATGTGGATGGAAAAAATGATTGAAGTTGAACGTCTTGGATTTGCTTATGCGGATCAGCCGATTTTGCAGGAAGTTGACTTTTCTGTTATGCGGGGGGATTTTGCCGCGATAATCGGCTCAAATGGATCGGGGAAGAGTACGTTATTTAAGCTTTTGCTGGGGTTTTTGCAGCCGGACTGTGGTAAAATTCGGCTGATGGGGCAGGAGCTTGGGCAGTTTAAAAGCTGGCCTAAGATTGGGTATGTTCCTCAGAATATCAATGTTTCCGGCAATGGGTTTCCGGCTACTGCCTTGGAGGTGGTGCGGGCCAACTTGTTTTCGAAAATAGGCTTGATGCGCTTTCCTAAGAAATGCCACCAAGAAAAGGCTCTGGAGGCCTTGCGGCAGGTGGGGATGGAAGCTTACGCTAAAAGCTTGATCAGCGAACTATCCGGCGGGCAGCAGCAGAAGGTGATGCTGGCACGGGTGTTGGTGAGCGACCCGGAACTGATTTTGCTGGACGAGCCGACAACCGGGGTGGATGCGGAGTCGACCGAAAGCCTGTATCGGCTTTTGCTGCAAATCAACCAGGAACGGGGGCTAACGATTTTGATGGTGACTCATGATATGGAGCGAATATATCGTTTTGCCGACAGGATATTTTGCCTGGAATATGCCTCGTTGGTGGAGCTGGCGCCTAATCAGTTGGAGAGGGAGCTGGCACACAAGCACAGACACCCGGATGGGGCTGGCTGTGGGGCTGTGCCCGATGGGGAGGGGCGATAATGGATATTTTACAGTATGCGTTTATGCAGCGTGCTTTTTTAGTGGGCCTTTTGCTGGCTTTGATTATCCCGTGTATTGGCGTGATCGTGGTATTGAAGCGCTTGTCTATGATTGGGGATGCGTTATCGCACACCTCTTTGGCCGGGGTGGCAGGGGGGCTTGTTCTGGGCATCAACCCCATATTGGGTGCGGTGGTTACTTGTATTGTGGCGGCGCTGGGCATTGAAGCCATTCGAAAGCGGATTCCCCGTTATGCAGAGATGTCGATTGCGATTGTGATGTCTGCGGGTATTGGTTTGGCGGGGGTGTTGTCGGGCTTTGTTTCCAATACGGCGAACTTTAACAGCTTTTTATTCGGCAGCATTGTAGCGATCAGTGACTTTGAGATGGTGTTGGTGATGGTGATCAGCGTTGTGGTGATGTTGAGCTTCGTATTTTTGTATAAGGAGCTGTTTTTTGTTGCGTTGGATGAGAAGGCGGCTTTTTTAGCCGGTGTTCCGGTGCGCACAGTTAATTTTATCTTTACCATTCTGACGGCGGTAACGGTGTCGGTTGCGGCACGTACGGTAGGGGCGCTGATCGTGTCCTCTTTGATGGTTTTGCCAGTGGCATGTGCCATGCAATTTGGTAAGAGCTATAAGCAGACGGTGGTGTGTGCGGTTTGCTTTGGCGTATTCTTTACGCTAGCTGGGTTGGTTGTGTCGTATTATGCGGCGTTGAAGCCTGGCGGGACCATTGTGTTGATTGGCGTTGTTTGCCTGATCTTGATTTTGGCGGGCAAGAGGTTTTTTGTCCCGGCAAAGAGGCGGCGGATGGCGCCGGGCGGGAAGCAGACCTGAGCAAGAGTGTGGGTGGAGGGGAGGTATTGGGAGATGAAGCAGAAAAAGGTAGCTTTTGTTTGGCCTGAAGGTATGAAGAGAACCAAGTCTCGAGAACGGGTGCTGCATATTTTACAACAGGCTCAGGGGCCGCTTAGTGTGATGGAGATCCATGCCCGGGCGGAAAAAGAAGGACAGCCTATTTGGCTGTCTACGATTTATCGTATATTGGAGCTTTTTACGGAAAGAGGTTGGGTGGAGAAAAGCTCTATTTTTGGACAGGATATGGCATACTATGAGCTCAACCGCGAAACCCATCAGCACTATGCGGTTTGTGTGCAGTGTTATAAACGGATTCCGATAGAGGATTGCCCGATGAAGGAATTTGAACATGCTTTGAAGGACCAGGGGTTTCAGGTGGCGGGCCATAAAATAGAGGTGTATGGCTATTGCGATGGGTGTTTGGAAGAATAGCCTAGTATTATAGTAGCCCAAGGGAGCGCAGGATGAAAAATAGGATGAATAGTGTGATGACGCCGAAGGCGCAGGAAAATACGATGAGCTGGGCGGACAGTTCTCCGTCGCTATGCATCTCCTCGGCCATGATGTAGCCCACTGCGGCGTTGGGTACGGAGAACATGAGCGCAATGGCACCCAGGTTGGCACCGCGAAACCCCATCAGTGCGGCAAGGGTGGTGACTACGGCGGGCAGCACGACCAGGCGGAAAGTGAGCGTAGGGGTTAGAAACCGAAGGTTGGAGCGGGAGCTTTTGAAGCTTAGGCCGCCACCTAGAGACAAAAGAGCCAGGGGCGTTACCATTTTTGAAAAATCGCCGATTGTTTTGTCTAGGAGATCGGGCATGGGAAGGTTCAGCCATACAAAGATTAGGGCCAAAATAGAGGCGACCAACGGCGGATTGGTGACCATGGATTTTAAAAGCGAAAGGATATTGGGACGATTGCTTTCTTTGGGGGCGAAAATCAGCATGATGATGACCGCTAGGATATTGTACACCGGAATGCCTACTACAGCGGTGACGATGGTGGCGCTTGCGCCCCCGCTCCCGAACAGGTTCAGGGCGATGGGGTAGCCGTAGATGATGAAATCGCCACGAAACAGGCCCTGTATGACGGCGCCCCGGCGGGGGTTTTCCTTGACCAGCAGGGGGACGATGATGAGCGAGACCAGCACGAGAGCCGCCAGCGCAGTAAAACAGAAAAACAGCAGGTCTTTGTATTGTGCAAGATCTGCCCGATTGGAATAGATGGAATAGAACAGTAAGACCGGGAAGCCGATTTTGTAGCAAAATTTGTTGGCGGTATCTAGAAAGTCTTGTTTGAAAAAGTGGAAACGGCTTAGAATATAACCCAATGCGACAACGGCGAACACCGGAAAGACTGCGGAGAAAGAGAATACAATATTCTCCACAAAAAGTACCCCCTCATGAAGCATAAAATAATGAGGCATTCGTTGTGCGAACGCTCAACTTTGCCTGTGATTACTATTATATGGGAGAGGGATGCTTTTGTAAAGAGAAAGGGCGGGTTGGTTGCTTTTTTGTGGGATTGCTGATAAAATCTTACTCGTTAGATGTTTTTTTATACGTGATATGCAAGCAAGGAGATGATTGGGCATGAGACAAGTTAATATCGGCCTTTTGGGTTTGGGAACCGTTGGTTGCGGTGTGTATCGGGTGATCGAGACGGAACGGACCAACATCGAGCAAAAGCAGGGGATATCTTTGCGCGTCAAAAAGGTTTTGGCGAAGCAATATGGTATGGAGATTCCCGACGAGCAGAAGGCTGCGGATATCGCGGACATTGTCAATGACCCTGAAATCGATGTGGTTGTGGAGTTGATTGGTGGCGAGCAACCGGCAAAAGACTTCATCTTGGCAGCGCTGGAGCAGGGAAAAACCGTTGTTTCCGCTAACAAGCACCTTATCGCACGGTGTTGGGAGGAAATTGAGGCTACGGCTAAGGCCCATGACGCAGGGTTTTACTATGAGGCCAGCGTTGGCGGGGGCATTCCCATCATCGATGCGGTACGAGATGCGTTGCAGGCCAATACCATTACCTCGATTTACAGTATTATCAACGGCACGACCAACTATATACTGAGTAAGATGAGCGAAGAGGGCGGCGCTTTTGAGGATGTTTTGAAGGAAGCTCAGGATTTAGGATACGCTGAGGCGGATCCAACCAGCGATGTGGAGGGGCATGATGCGGCTAATAAGCTGTCTATCTTGGCATCTCTGGCATTCTTTGCCCATGTGCCGCTGGAAAAAGTGTATTGTGAGGGCATCACCCATATTACCTCAGAGGATATTGAATATGCTCGGGAATTTGGCTACACAATTAAGCTTTTGGCTATTGGGAAGCGAAGCGGCGATACCATCGAGACCAGGGTACACCCCACGATGATTCCGCTGGATCATCCGCTGTCTAGCGTACGCGGCTCTTTTAATGCGGTGTTCTTGCATGGCAACGCTGTAGACGACCTGATGTTTTATGGACGGGGGGCCGGGGAATTGCCCACAGCCAGCGCCGTTGTTTCGGATATTATCTATTCCAGCATGAACCAGCCGCATAAATATGCGGAATTCTTAGGAGAGGGCAACACTTCGGATCATCTGATTTATGAGACGAACTGGGAATGCGGCTATTTTCTGCGCTTGACGGTGTTGGATAAGCCGGGGGTTTTGGCAGATATTGCCCGGATTTTTGCCCACTATGGGGTGAGTTTGGCGTCGGTTTTGCAGAAGGGGAAGGGCGGCGACTCGGTGCCGTTGATCTTCGTGACGCATCGCGCCAAGGAGAACTCCGTACGGAAGGCAATCGCTGAAATCAAACGGCTGCCCAGCGTGGCGGAGGTGGCCAGCATGATCCGCGTGGAGGGCTAAAC
>JBMNTQ010000108.1:0-7155 GCA_050945815.1 Christensenellales bacterium | reverse complement strand
CCTGTTCCCTCGTTGCCAATCAGTAGCGCCGTTTTCTCGCCAGTTTCATCCAGCCGCTCGCTGCCTGCCAAATCGCCGGCAACGATCACATAGCCTTCCCGGCGGCAACGCGACAAGGTAGCTAGAATATCCACATCCCGCAGCACTGGCAAATGAAACAAACTGCCCATGGTTGATCGCACTACTTTTGGCGCATAGAGGTCTGCACAGCCCTCTCCCAGAAAAACAGCAGCAGCCCCCGCCGCATCCGCCGTTCGAATCATAGCGCCCACATTGCCTGGATCCTGCACGCGTTCCAACAGAAGAAGCAGCCCCGACAGCGTCCCCCAAGGCGGTTCATCCGTCGAACTAGCCACCGTAGCAGCAATTCCCTGGGGCGACTTCGTATCACACAGCCGGTCAAACAGCCTCTCCGGCAGGGAAATCAACTCAGCGTCCGTCTCCGATGGCACAGCGCCCTCATAAGCGTCCGCTACTATTATATACCGGCAATCGGCATATTTACAAGCTTCCGCCACCATCTTTGGCCCTTCCACTAAAAACTGGCCTGCCAAATCGCGCCCTTTTCGGCTATGCAAATCCTTCAGCATAGAAAAAAGCGGATTCTTTGCGCTTTCAATCCGTTTGCCCATTTCCTTTTTCTCCATGCATCCTGCAAAAAACCGCCGGCTCTATCGGGCTTCCCCTTTAAGTCGGCGGCCGTATGCTTCCCATCTATTACGCAGTTAACTGCTGCTTTGCGGTGTCTACCAGCGCCCTGAAAGCAGCGCTATCGTGAACAGCCAACTCTGCCAGCATCTTGCGGTTGATGTTGATGTTGGCCAGCCGCAATCCGTTCATAAGCTTGCTGTAGGACAGGCCTTCCAGGCGAGCCGCCGCATTGATGCGCGTAATCCACAGCCTGCGAAAATCCCGTTTACGCTGTTTCCGCCCCACATAGGCATATGCCAGAGACTTCATAACAGCCTGCGTTGCAGCACGATACTGCTTACTCTTGGCGCCATAATAGCCTTTCGCTAATTTAAATATCTTTCTGCGTTTTTTAACCGCATTCACAGCTCTTTTAATTCTTGCCATCTGTAATTCCTCCTCAGAAATTTCCGCTCATTTATAGGGTATCAGTCTTTTGATGTTTTTGGCTTCCGCCACGTCCACAAAGGTTCCCTTGCGCAGGTTGCGCTTACGCTTTGCGCTTTTCTTGTTCAGGATATGGCTTTTAAAGGCCTTGGCCCTTTTTATTTTCCCAGATTTAGTAAGCGAAAATCTCTTCGCAGCACCCCGGTGGGTTTTAACTTTAGGCATAGTCTCCCTCTCCTTCTGTTGTTGGCTTATTTCTTCGGCGTCAGAATCATAGTCATGCTGCGGCCCTCCATCTTAGGCGGCCGATCCATAACGCACAACTCCTCCACCAATTTATAAAAATCCTGCATAACTTTAAGCCCCAACTCACTGTGGCTAATCTGGCGGCCCCGAAAACGCAGACTAACTTTAACTTTTTCGCCCGCCTTTAAAAACTTCATGCAGTTTTTCGCTTTAACCTGTACGTCATGGTCGTCAATGGTACTGGACAGCCTGATCTCCTTTATGCTGATCACCTTTTGATTCTTTCTGGATTCCTTTTCCTTCTTGGAAAGCTCAAACCGGTATTTCCCATAATCCATAATTTTACACACCGGTGGCTTCGCATTGGGGGAAATCATCACCAGATCCAGCTCCGCGGTCTCCGCTAGGCCCTTGGCCTTTTCTACCGGCATAACCCCAAGCTGTTCTCCATTGCTATCAATGACCCGTACTTCTCTGTGCCTGATCTCATCGTTGATCAATAAATCGACTGCTATGGCTGATTGCACCTCCATTAAAAAATAAGCGCGCAAGTGACAAAAAGAACACTTGCGCGTAAAACATCGCTTTTCGTTACAACCTGGTTGGCAATTGCCTGCAGGTGAGAAGCTAGGCTTCTTCTTTTTGTACCTTAAAAGAATATCATGGTTCCCAGCCGTTTGTCAAGGAAAACGCCTGGATATTTTGCGCCGTTTAGTCAATTTTCTTAATCTGCCGCTTTTGTGTCGATTTGCACCTGAAGCACAGAAAGAAAATCATCTACGGACATTGTCCCCAAATCACCTTTAGAGCGCGAACGCACAGACAAAAGCCCGCTTTCCGCTTCCTGATCACCCAATATAACCATATAAGGCACCTTTTCCATCTGTGCCTCACGGATCTTAAAGCCAATCTTCTCGTTTCGAGTATCCGACTCCGCCCGTATCTCCGCTTCGCGCAAGGTTTGGGTTATCTCCTGCGCCCGGGGGATTGTCCGGTCAGTCAGCGACATCACCTTCACCTGCACCGGCGACAGCCAGAGCGGAAACGCACCGGCATAATGCTCGGTCAAAATTGCAATGAAACGCTCCACACTACCCAACACCACCCGATGGATCATAACCGGCCGGTGCCTCTGCCCATCTTCGCCCACATAGGTTAAATCAAAGCGCTCCGGCATTTGGAAGTCCAGCTGAATCGTGCCGCACTGCCAGGTTCGCCCGATGGAATCCTCAAGATGAAAGTCGATCTTTGGGCCATAGAACGCGCCGTCGCCTTCGTTTATCTGATAAGCCAGCCCTTTCTCCTCCAGCGCTTCCCTCAGCGCGTCGGTAGCAGCAGTCCAGTCCTCATCGCTGCCCATGGAATCCTCTGGCCGGGTAGACAGCTCCACACTGTATGTAAAGCCGAATATCTGATAAAAATGCTGGGTTAGCTCAATAACTTTGATAATCTCTTCTTTGGTCTGATCCCGGGTCATGAAAATATGCGCATCATCCTGGGTAAAACTGCGCACCCGCATCAGCCCGTGCAGCGAGCCGGACACCTCGTGCCGATGCACCAGCCCTAATTCCGCCAGCCTGACAGGCAAGTCCCGATAGCTGTATATCCTGCGCTTATATACCAACATCCCGCCAGGACAATTCATAGGCTTCACGCTGAAATCATGGTCGTCAATCTGGGTATAGTACATATTCTCCCGATAATGATCCCAATGTCCGCTCTTTATCCAAAGATCCTTATTCAGGATAATCGGCGTGCGAATCTCCTCATAGCCCGCCTTTTGATGCTCGCGACGCCAGAAATCCTCCAGCGTATTGCGTACAATCATCCCTTTGGGGTGGAAAAACGGAAAGCCCGACCCCTCTTCCTGAATGCTGAACAGATCCAGTTCCTTGCCCAATTTGCGGTGATCGCGCTTTTTCGCTTCCTCCAAACGGTAAATGTATTCGTCCAAGTCTTCCTTCTTTTCAAAGGCCGTACCATAGATACGCTGCAACATCTTGTTCTTCTCGTCGCCCCGCCAATACGCCCCTGCCACACTCAAAAGCTTGATGTTCTTCACCTTGCCGGTAGAAACGACATGGGGGCCCGCACAAAGGTCCATAAAATCCCCTTGCTTATAGAATGAAATAACAGCGTCCTCAGGCAAAGCTTCAATCAGCTCGACTTTATACGGCTCGTTCTGTTCCCGCATCAATGCAATCGCCTCATCTCGGGGCAATTCAAAGCGTTCCAGTTTCTGGTTTTCCTTGATAATTCTGTTCATTTCCTTTTCGATTTTAGACAACTCTTCTGTCGTAAAAGGCTTGTCTACATCAAAATCGTAGTAGTAACCGTTGTCGATCGCAGGGCCGATAGCCAGCGCCACATCAGGGTACAAGCGTTTAACAGCTTGAGCCAAAATATGCGAGCCTGTATGCCGCAAAGCATGACGACCTTCCTTATCTTCAAAGGTTAACAATTCAATCTCCGCATCCTTGTCTATAGGCTGAAAGAGATCCACAGTCTGCCCGTCCACCGACAGCGCCAGCGCTGTTTTTGCCAGCTTCTGCGACAAGCTCTTGGCTATCTCCAAGCCGGTCACGCAAGCTTCATATTGTTTTTCTGTACCATCCTTCAATCGAATCGTAATCACGCAACGTCCTCCTATCGGCTTCATGCCCGTCGTTTCATAAAAGACAAAAATCCCGTCCCTTGGATAAGGGACGGGATGATCATTCCCGCGGTTCCACCCTACTTGCAGCAAACCACTCATATCCGGCATATCGCGCCCGCTATGCGTCGCCGCTCTTCGGGGTGGTATTCGCGTTGTGCCAGCGCCGAGGCCGGCTCTCAGCCCAAAGGCCAGCCCTCTCTTGTCGGTTCACACAAGCTACTGATACCCGCTTCTACACGGCGGAATTTATCTGTTTCCATGATTATACTGCACAAGGCGCCGTCTGTCAAACGAAAGGCACCATTAAAATATCTCATCGTCAACTCTCACAACTCGCCCGTTAAATACGCGAATAATCGTCTCCAATATCTTCTGGTTTCCTCCGTCTCCATGCAGATGAATTCGGCTGGGCGCAATGGATATTAAAATACTGATCAGCTTATCTTCATCACTCATCCCAATATAGTCCGCATCCAGCCACAACTGCTCCAGCATATCCTTCTGTATGGGCAAGAAGTTTTCGTCCGTCAGTTCCAGCTTGCCGTCCCGGCCGATTAAATGCACTTCTTCCACCAGCGGAGTTTGGGTTTCCACAAAATACCGAAGTAGCTTTAAAAACTCCCGGTATTCCTGTTCAATCACCATCTTATCAAAGCTATCGTCCACACACATCTCGCAAACTGCCGCCATCTCCTTCATACGAAACCGCTGAAAGCCGTCCAAAGATATTTCGCGTCCTTCCCGCAGCACATCCAGCGACCGCTTGTAAGCACAGTGCTTCCATTTGACCGAGTCAAAATGCTGAGACATCTGCTCCAGCGCAAGATAGATTATCTTTGTTCTCTCTGAAGTAAGCAAGATTGGAAATTTGCGTTCAACAATTTCCTCAACCTTCGATAACATCATCAAGTCCACAACCGCATCTGAAATAAATTGTGCAGCGCGGCTGTCGGTGCCGCCATCATGGGTTTCATTCGTGTCCTTCACCTTCAGTTTCAAGCAAGTCAGGCCGTCACACATTTCCTCTGCCAGTTCAAAATTCAATCCTTGAAACGCCTCTTTTAGCTTGCCGGCAAATTCTTTGTGCACCGGCAAGCCTCCGGCGTATTTAAATGCATAGGTTTTCATTCTTCTCTCCCTGCTTAGGGTTCTTCCGTGCCCGTATTTTTAATTCAGCATATGCCCTAAAAAATGCTGTGTTACATACGGATTTAGTATTCCAACATTCTAACGAAAACCTTCCGACAAATTCTTCCTATCTTTGGATTT
This sequence comes from Christensenellales bacterium, assembly GCA_050945815.1. Taxonomy (GTDB): domain Bacteria; phylum Bacillota; class Clostridia; order Christensenellales; family JBMNTQ01; genus JBMNTQ01. The sequence continues at coordinate 1,907 of JBMNTQ010000108.1, read as the reverse complement.
TAAACAATATACCAAAGATAAGGAAAAATTCTTGCTACGCCGCTTTTGCAGTCACCGCGAATATGATATGATAGATTATCAGTATTTTGGAGGTTTGGCTATGGACTATATCACAGTCACGTGCGAAAATTGCAGCAGTGAATATCGAATCCCTTTGGATATTGGGATGCTCCAAAAGGAAACCCTTCAATGTATGGCCTGCTCCCGGGAAATCAATATTCGCAGCATTGTAGAGGCGGCGATGGCTACCGGCAGCAATCAAGAGTTGTTTACCCAGGCTAATGCGCTGATTCGCAAGATGGAAGATAGTTTTTCTGCCGGCGATGCTTCCTACATGCAATACGCCGAGGATGTGGCACGCCAAATTCCGGACTACTACAAAGCCCACTATTATCTGGCAATTTCCCGGCTGAACGAAAAAATGTTTATGATTTCGAATCTTGCGGAAAAGTTTGCGCGCCAACAATACGGCCGCAGCTTTGAAATTTACCGCCATATCCTAACCCCCATGTTGGCAAACTTTAAAAGGGCCTACAACTCCTGCACAGAAGACAGGGATGCCCTAATCAAAGAATTTGGCGAGAAGGCTGCCGCTTTTGCGATCGCACTGCGCAACGAAAAACGCGCCTCTATGAAGCGTAGCGATACCCAGCTTTTCGAATTCCAATTTGTACAAGTAATTGTCGCATTCTTCATTCCCGCTATCCTAGCCTACGACGAACCCTTCGGCCATCCGCTGGCCGATGCCATCTTGGCCGCCTGGAATAAAGAACACCCTAAAAGCCAACTTGGAAAGGCCGAATACGAGCAAATTGCCAAAGGCTTCAAGTTTAAACTCTGCTTCATCACCACTGCCGCCTGTGAATATGCCGGCAAAGAGGACGACTGTGCCGAACTAACAGCTTTGCGGCATTTCCGCGATGACTGGCTGGCTGTTCAATCCGACGGACCTACCTTAATCAACCATTACTATCTCTTAGCACCTCTCATGGTGGAAAAATTGCAACACCGAGACGACCGCGACGCTCTCTACAATGCCATCTGGCAGGACTATTTAACCCCCTGTCTACAACTGATCGAGAGGGGCGAAAACCACACCTGTAAAGAGCATTATACCCATATGATGAACGACCTTTCCCAAATGCTTTTCTAACCATAGCAAAGAGGCACATGCCGATTCCTCGCAGAAAAATGAGTATTGACAAAGATGCCGCCGGTTAGTATAATACAGAATGTGCCTTACGAGCCCAGGTGTTGAGGATGGAACTCAGGGTTCATTTTTTCAGCTTATATCTGCGGGCGTGGCGGAATTGGCAGACGCGCCAGACTTAGGATCTGGTGCCTATAGGCGTGGGAGTTCAAATCTCTTCGCCCGCACCAAATAAGCGGTAGTAGCTCAGTGGTAGAGTGCCACCTTGCCAAGGTGGATGTCGCGAGTTCGAATCTCGTCTACCGCTCCATTATTTTGCGGGTGTAACTCAATGGTAGAGTTCCAGCCTTCCAAGCTGGCTACGTGGGTTCGATTCCCATCACCCGCTCCATTTTATCTGAAGCATGACGGCAGGGTGCTGCGTAGTCTTCATTGCAAATAATAATATGCCTCCTTAGCTCAGCTGGCTAGAGCACCTGACTCTTAATCAGGGCGTCCGGGGTTCGAATCCCCGAGGGGGTACCAAGTAAAAGCCCGTAGTTATCGTAATTGCGGGGCTTTTTTTGTTTTTGGATTTCACGATTGTTACACATTTTCCAAAAAGCAAAAAAGGCGAAAGCTTTACCCCTCTCCTTTTTGCCAGCTCGCCCATTCTGCCGAAAAAGATATCCCCACTCAAAAAAAAGACCCAGGCCATCGCGGCTCCGGTCTTTTCCTTACTGGCTCATTTGCCTGTCGAATTGTCCAGCACGCCCAG
>JBMNTQ010000107.1:0-7245 GCA_050945815.1 Christensenellales bacterium | reverse complement strand
GCACAGCGCTGCCGCCGGGCTAACGATGGACTATAGCCAGCTAGCGGAATTCTGTTCGGGATTGAACGCTCAGCTTCAAGAGATGGCACCGGAGGCTTTTATTCCTTGCATCACATATGATACAACACTCCGCATTCAAGACATCAACCCACAACTGGCGGACGACATCGAGCGGCTGGCACCCTTTGGACAAGGCAACCACCAACCGCGGTTTTTGATTTCGAAGGTGTCTTTCCAAAATGTGCAGTCTGTGGGGAAGAACGGGAACCATTTGAAGCTGGTGATGCAACAGGGAGGCTGCGGTGTGGATGGGGTCGCCTTTGGACAGGGGCGGGCCAGGGAGGCTTTCTCGGGCTGGGAGTTTGACGTGGTGGCCGGTGTGGAGAATAACCGGTGGAATGGAACGGTACGGCCTCAGTGTAAAATTCGGCGGTTTAAATTGGCTCAGCAAGTGGAAACCCTGCCGAAAGATAAATTTTTAGATGCTTTTTTATCGTATCTTATATATAATAATAAGGATAGAGTTATTTCCCGGCCGCTGCCTTTACAACAATGGGAGCGAGAACTGGATGATTTACCGTTGTGGGTGGAGGGAAGCGCCATATTATGCGGCAGCCCCAAAAGCGCTGAGTTTGCTTTGAAGGCATTGAAAAAACGGGGCATTGACCGTTTTTGGAATAACAGTATCGGCAGGCCCGCCACCGTTGTTCCCTATAATGCGTTGGTGATTGCGCCCCAGCCCGGCGTGGACTACTCTGCTTATACTCGAGTGTTTGCTTTGGATTGTTTCTTTTCGCCGGCGCCCTATGCCCAGTGTTTTGTCAGTGCGCCCAAAGATTTGGCCGACTTTCTGGACAGGGCAGTTTTGGGAAGGGAGCAATTGGCAAAGATCTATCCAAGGGTGTTGGGCACCCTTGCCCATGGCAGGAGGCTTTATAGTAAGGATGCGCTGTTCTCTGCTTTAGAATCGGGGCCTGAGCCTGTGTCTGCGTATGCGCTGTCCTTTGCTTTGGCTGTGTTTGAGGAACTGGCGTTTTTGGAAACCCGGGGCGCAAAAGTCGCACTTTTACCTCGTCGTCCGGGGGAGAAAAAGAATCTGGAGGAGAGTTTGACCTATCGGACTGCTTGGGAGATTAGAGAGAAATTTCTTGGAAAAAGGGAGCACTAAATCATGAATGGGTTGCTGGCGCAACTGATGGAGGGGTATCCTCCGGAGCAGGCAGAAAGAATTGAACGTGCATGGTGTTTTGCAGAAAAGGCCCACGATGGACAAACACGAAGATCCGGCGAATTGTATGTGACACATCCCTGTAATGTTGCGAAGATTTTGTTTGAAATTGGGATGGATGCGGATACGGTGATCGCTGCGCTGCTGCATGACGTAATTGAGGACACAAGCGTTACTTTTGAGGACGTCGTCCGTGAATTTGGAGAAGACGTAGCTTTGCTGGTGGATGGTGTGACTAAGCTGGGCAAGGTTCAGTTTTCCTCCCGCGAAGAGCTTCAGGCCGAGAGCATCCGCAAAATGCTGCTGGCTATGGCCAAAGATATTCGTGTTATCATGATTAAGCTGGCAGACCGTTTACACAATATGCGTACGCTGATGTATCTACCCGAGGAGAAGCGGGAGCGGATTTGCCTCGAAACTATGGAAATCTATGCGCCGATTGCCCATCGCCTGGGGATTTCTACGATAAAGGGGGAGCTGGAGGATTTAGCTTTTGGCTATTTGGATCCGGAAAATTACGAGGCTGTATCTCGAAAGATGGCAGAGAAATATGAGTTTCGTGCGGATTCCTTGCAAGCAGCGATGGATGTGATTGTGCAGCGGCTGACAGACATGGGAATCCACTTTCAGATCGATGGGCGGCACAAGCACCTATACAGTACCTATCGTAAAATGCAGATGCAAAATAAACCCTTTGAGGAAATTTACGATACGACGGCTATTCGCGTGATTGTGGATAATGTGAAGGACTGTTACGGCGTTTTGGGGGTTGTGCATACAATTTGGCGGCCGCTTCCAGGACGCTTTAAAGATTATATTGCTGTTCCTAAATCTAATATGTATCAATCGTTACACACAACGCTGATTGGTGAAAACGGTATTCCCTTTGAGGTGCAAATCCGCACCTTTGATATGCACCATCGGGCAGAATATGGTATTGCGGCCCACTGGAAATACAAAGAAGGCAAAGAAGGCAAGGAAGGGATGGATTCCAAGCTGTCGTGGCTGCGCCAGCTTCTTGAGTGGCAAGGTGATTTGAAAGACCCGACGGAATTCATGGATTCCCTCAAGATAGACCTGTTCAGCGATACGGTTTTCGTATTTACGCCCCGGGGCGATGTGATGGACTTGCCCAAAGGTTCAACACCCTTAGATTTTGCCTACGCTGTCCATAGTGAGGTGGGAAACCGCTGTGTTGGGGCGAAGGTGAACAGTCGGATTGTGTCGCTGGACTATCAGTTGAAAACCGGCGATATTGTAGAAATTATGACGACTTCCTCTGCCCACGGGCCCAGTCGGGATTGGCTGAACATTGTCAAGACCCAGAATGCCAAGAATAAAATACGGCAATGGTTTAAAAAGGAAAACAAAGAAGAGAATATTGCCAAGGGCCGGGATATGCTGGAGAAGGAAGCTAAGCGCTATGGCTATACCCCGGCGCAGCTTCTTCGGCCGGAATGGTTGGAGGCGACGTTTAAGCGATATTCATTGAACTCGATGGCGGATTTGTATGCTGCCGTAGGCTACGGCGGCATGACTACGGGGCAGGTAATCCCTAAGCTTTTGGCTGAGATTCGCAAAGAAAACAAACAGCGCATCCAGGAAGAAGCGATGAAGAACGCTGCTTCCAAACCCGACAAATATACCAGCAGCCATGGTGTGTTGGTGAAGGGCGAAAGCGATATGCTGGTGCGTTTCGCTAAGTGCTGCAGCCCGGTGCCCGGAGATGAGATTGTGGGCTATATTACCCGAGGACGCGGCGTTTCTGTCCACCGCTCGGATTGCAGCAATCTGGTGGACATTATGAATAACGGCGGAGTTTTTGTGGATGTTTCTTGGGCGGACAAGGGCAAGAGCAGCTATTTGGCAGAGGTGCAGGTGGTGGCAACGGAGCGCTCGGGGCTTGTTTTGGAGATGTCTAAGATCTTAGCTTCTATGGATATCAACATGACGGCTATGAACGCGAGAAATGACGTCAAGAACCATACTTCCATTGTGAATGTGATCATCGACATTGCCGATACGCGCCAGTTGGACAAAGTAATCAAGAGTTTTAAGCGAATCCCTGATGTGCAGGATGTGTTTCGGGTGAACGCGTAGGAGATAGGAGGGCAGAATCGAATATGCGGGCAGTGGTACAGCGGACGAGCCGCGCAGAGGTTCGTATCGGCGGCGAACTATATTCTCAAATCCGGCAGGGTTTTTTGGTATTTTTGGGGATTGGCCAGCAAGATACGCAGGTTGATGCGGACTATATCTGTCAGAAACTGGCCGGCTTGCGGATTTTTGAGGATGAAGCGGGTAAGATGAACCTTTCCTTGCAGGATGTCGGCGGGGAGTTGTTGCTGGTGTCGCAGTTTACGCTGCTAGGAGATTGCAGGAAAGGCCGCAGACCTTCTTTTACCGATGCGATGCTGCCGGAGGCAGCGCGACAGCTCTATGAGTATTGTGAAAAGCAGCTGCGCGAGAGCGGTATTTTGGTAAAGACCGGACGCTTTGGTGCGGACATGCAAATTGAGCTGATCAATGACGGACCGGTTACGATGTTGTTGGATAGCGGGAGGATGTTTTAAAATGGTAATGGTTTATCCCCTGACAGTAGGGATGTTGGAAGCGAATTGCTATATTGTAATGAAAAAAGAGCATAAGGATTGTATCGTGGTGGATCCGGGGGGAGATTTTAATACAATAGACGCCCTCCTCCAGCGCTTGCGTTGCCGGCCCAGCCATGTTTTCCTTACCCACGGGCATTTCGACCATATAGGAGCAACGGCTGCTTTAGCGGAGAAATACGGTTCGCTTGTTTGTATTCATGAAACGGAAAAAGAAGCGCTGACCAGCGATGAAGCCAGCCTAGCGACCATGGCGGGGCTGGGCAGCCTGCAAAAAACGACGCCGGATATCTTTCTCAACGACGGCGACCGTATGACTGCTGCGGGGATGACGGTGGAGGTGATGCATACGCCGGGGCATTCTCGAGGCAGTGTGTGTTTAATTATTGGCGACAACCTTTTCTCTGGAGATACGCTCTTTTTCCGTTCCATCGGGCGGACGGACTTCCCCGGAGGAGATGGGCGCGTTATGGCTGCTTCCTTGAATAGGCTATCTGCGCTGTCCCGGGATTATACGGTGTATCCAGGGCATATGCAACAGACATTGCTCAGCGACGAGCTGATGCATAACCCCTATATGAGCGGACGGCAGCTATGATAGCGCTTTCCACTGAAATGCCGCAGTTTCACAATGACATAGGGGATATTCTGCGCATTTTCTATCCCATGCACAAGCTTGTGGATGAGAAGGAGCGTTTTCCTAAGGTGGAGCACCGATTGGCAGTGGATGGGGGGGCTATGCGCCATGAAGCGGTGTTTTATCCGAAGGACGGTATTTCCTTTGCCTATGCCCTGGAGATGCCCCGCATTTTAGGTGGCGCACTGGAGCAGAAAAAGCAGCATAAGCGGTATGCTAAAGTTGCGGTGTATCGATGTATGCAGCAATATTTTAAAAAGGAGCTGCCCTGGGGCTCGCTGACCGGCGTGCGGCCCACCAAGCTGGCCCGGGAATTGAGCCTGGAATTGGGCGAAGCCGCTGCAGAGAGACTTTTTGCCCAGCTATTTGATGTGGGTGCCGATAGGATTGCTTTGCTGTTTGATATCGTACAACGGCAGCGTCCTTTTTTGGACAGTCTGTTGCCGGAGGATATTGATCTTTATATTGGGATCCCTTTTTGTCCGACTCGGTGTTTATATTGTTCGTTTACATCGTTCCCCATTGGGAAAAAGCGGCGGGACGTACAGCCCTATTTAGACACGCTTTTATACGAGATAGACGGAGCAGCTGAGCTGATCGCTGAATATGGATACAAGCCGCGCTGTATCTACATCGGCGGCGGGACGCCAACGTCTCTTTTGCCGGACGAGCTTTCCAAGCTGCTTAGGCGGTTGGGGGATGTTTTTCCGACGCTATCTCAAAATGAATTTACTGTAGAGGCAGGGCGCCCAGATACGCTGGATTCGGAAAAGCTTCGTGTTTTGATGGATGGCGGTGTAAACCGCATCAGCATCAACCCCCAGACTATGAACGACGCGACCTTGGCGCGGATTGGGCGAAGGCACGGGAGCGAAGAGATCCAGAAGGCCTTCCACACGGCAAGGGCGCTGGGCTTTTCCCATATTAACATGGATATAATATTAGGGTTGCCCGGGGAAGGCGCGCAAGATGTGGCGCATACGCTGGATAGGCTGGCAGACCTTTCGCCGGACAGTATAACTGTGCATACTTTGGCAGTCAAGCGTGCTTCCAGGCTCAAAGAACAGGGAAAAATGGAGACAGCCTCGCCGGGGGACATGCGGAAAATGCTCGAGTTGTCTAGGGATCGGGCGGCGGCTATGAGTATGCACCCGTATTATATGTATCGTCAGAAAAATATGATGGGGCATTTGGAAAACACCGCCTATTGCTTGCCGGGAAAGGAATGCGTCTACAACATCGATATGATGGAGGAGGCTGCACATGTGCTGGCTTTGGGCGCAGGGAGCATCAGCAAACGCATTCATGGCGGAGAAAACCGTATTGAGCGGCAGGCCAACCCCAAGGATTTGGCCTACTATCATCAGCGTATCGAGGATTGCTTGCAAAAGAAGAGGGCGCTGCTGCGCCGTTGACAGGCTTTCTTAGTCGGCGGTATAATAGCCGTTAGGGACTGAGAAAATGCGGCGTCAGCTTTTTCGCTTGCGCTACGAAATAATTTTATGGAGGACCATGATGCAAATAAAAGCGCCCAAAGGAACCAAGGACTTGCTGCCGTCGCAGAGCGGCCTTTGGCAATATGTGGAGGAAAAAGCACGCGGAATTTGTGCCTCTTATTGCTACCGTGAAGTCCGCACTCCGATTTTCGAGCATACGGAGCTGTTTTTGCGGGGCGTGGGCGATACGACGGACATCGTGCAAAAGGAAATGTATACCTTTAAGGATAAGGGCGGCCGCTCGATTACCCTGCGGCCGGAAGGCACGGCCGGCGTTGTCCGTTGTTTTTTGGAAAGCGGCCTTTTCAACGAAGCCCAGCCCACCAAGCTTTATTACTTATCGGCACCTATCTTCCGGTATGAAAACCCCCAGTCCGGCAGGTTGCGGCAGCACCATCAGTTTGGAGTGGAAGTGTTTGGTGCTAAGGAAGCCAGCGCCGATGCGGAAGTGATTCAGTTGGCACTGGCCTTGCTGGCGTCGCTGGGGATCGGCGAGTTGAGCCTTAACATTAATTCGATCGGTTGTCCGATATGCCGGCCGTCATACAATGATACGCTGAGAAGCTTCCTAGGGGAGCGGCTATCCGGCCTTTGTCCGACCTGTCAGGGACGCTTCGACAAGAACCCCCTGCGTATACTGGATTGTAAAGAGGAAGCTTGCCGCCGCCTGCTGGTGAATGCTCCTGTGATGTTGGAGCATCTCTGTGGTGAATGCGACGAGCATTTTGCGGCGCTGAAGCAAGATTTGAGCGCCGTGGGCATCGCTTATTCCGTAAATCCCCTTATCGTTCGTGGGTTGGACTATTACACAAAAACAGTGTTTGAAATTTTAGCGGATGCTGCCGGAGCCCAAGGGACGGTTTGTGGCGGGGGACGCTATGACGGACTGATTGAGCAGTGCGGCGGCCCTGCTATGCCCGGCGTGGGCTTTGGTATGGGCATCGAGCGTTTGATGATGGTTTGGGAGCACAGCGGTACGGTGCGAGAACTGGCACCCCATTGTGATGTGTACCTTTGCTGCGGCGTGCAGGAACGGCAGGAGGCTGCGAGGCTGGTACGAAGCCTGCGCAAAAATGGGATTCGATCTGAGGTGGATCATTGCGGCCGCAGCTTTAAAGCACAATTCAAATATGCCGGAAAAATCAAGGCTGCTTATGTTGTTGTGATGGGCCAAGACGAACTAAACGCTGGGAAGCTTAAACTAAAACGTATGGAAACGGGCGAGGAAACCATGATTGATTTTTACAATGCGGCGGATCATATTATAAAAAC